>CAXMST010000047.1:0-9440 GCA_964196325.1 uncultured Acidimicrobiia bacterium | reverse complement strand
GCTCGCGCCCGGCGGGACGCTGATGCTGCGCACTCCGGTCGCGGGCAGCTGGGCCTGGCGCCACTACGGCGTCGACTGGGTGGCGCTCGACCCGCCCAGGCATCTGTTCGTGCCGACGATCGACGGCCTGCAGCTGGCGCTGGCAACGGTTGGGCTGGAGCTCTACAGCAAGGACTTCGATTCCACGGAGCTGCAGTTCTGGCGTAGCGAGCAATACCGCGCCGACGTCGCGCTGTTCGAGCCCGGCTCGCATCAGCTCGATCCGAGCGGCTCCCCCTTCAGTCGGCGCCAGATCCGAGGCTGGCGCCGGGAGGCCGCGCGCCTCAACCGTTCCGGCGAGGGCGACACGGTCGCCGCCTTCAGCCGAGCCGCCGGACCCGCCTCGGCCTGAGTGGGCATGTTCCGGCGCATACTCCTGATCGGCGGCGCCGGAGTGCTCGGCGCCGCCGCGCTCGCCGTGGTCCAGATCCGGGTCGGCGCGCTGTTCGGCGTCTCCGGGCAGCTCGACGCCTTCTTCGTCGGCGCCTCGCTGCCCTCGGTCCTGCTTGCGATCGGTGCCGCGGCGATCAGCTCGCTGGTCGTGCCGCGACTGCCTCGTGGCGAGCCGGCCGTGGTGGCCCGGGCTGCCGGCCGGATGGCCGTCCGCGCGACCTTGTTCGGACTGGCCTCCGCGGCTGTGACGATCGCCGCCGCGCCGCTGATCGTGCTCGCGATCGGGCCCGGGCTCGACGCCGAGACGGCGGAGCAGGCGACCCGGGTGCTGCGGATCTACTCGCTCTCGATTCCTGGAACGGCCGCCGCCTTCGCCTACGCGTCCTACGGCTTCGCCAGCGGCCGCGTCTGGGCCTCCGGACTTTCGACGGCCGCCTACGCGCTCACCTGGTTGGGGCTGCTCTTCGTCCCTGCGTTCTCCGACGATGTCGAATCGGCTGCGACGGCGGGTCTGGTCGCGACGGTGGTGCAGGTTGGTGCCGCGTTCCTGCTCTCGTCCAGCGGCCTGCCGCGGCCGCGCCCGATCTTCACAGGCCTGCCGGTGAGCCGGGCCGGCCTCTGGGCAATCGGCGCGGTGCTCGGCGCCGCGATCGTCGCCCGAGCCGGGCTCCTGCTCGATCCCCTGTTTGGCTCGCTGTTGCCCGTGGGGTCTGTCTCGGAGCTCTCCTACGCGAGCAGGATCGGGGCGTTGGCGATCTTCGTCTGCGGCCAGGGAGCGGCCTTCAGCCTGCTGATCGTCGGCCGCGAGCGCGGGGAGGAGGCGACCGAGCAGGCGCGCGTCGGGCTCGTTGCGCCGCTCGTCTTCTCGATCTCTGCCGCGGTTGCGCTGCTGATCGCGGGCCCCGCGCTGAGTGAGCTGATTCTTGCTCGGGGCGAGCTCGGGGTCGAGGACGCCCGCGCGATCGGGGAGCTGTTGCGGCTCTGGACCCCGGCGATCGTCGCCTTCAGCTTGGTTTGGGCCTTGGAGGCCTTGCTCTACGCGGAGCTGCGCACCTCCGCCGTGCTCTACCGGGCCCTGGCCGGCCTGCTCGTCAACATCGCCGCCTCCGGCCTGCTCGTCCTGGCGCTCGGGATCGAGGGGCGTCCGCTCGGGGTCGTGGTTGGGGCCGCCCTACAGCTCGGCCTGCTGGCCGCCCTCTTCTGGGAGGACGAGCGCTTCGCGGTGCTGCGAGAACGGGGGACCTGGCGGTTCGTCTCTCTTCACGCTGCTACCGTCGCCGCGGTGAGCCTGCTCACCTATGGTCTGCTCGATGCTGCGGGAGCCGAACAGGCCGGCGCCTGCGCGGTGGTCGTGTTGGCAGCCGCGATCAGCATTGCCTTCCTGCGTGCCTATCGGCCCGTCGCGGATGGCTGAGCGTCTGCTCGATCGCAGGGTCGACTTGGCCGTCCCGCTCGCCGCAAGCGCGACCGTTGCGATCGCGATCCTCGCAGCTGCGACCGCAGCGAGCGGTTCGCCGAGTTGGACCCTGCCGCTTGGAGCCTGCCTCGTACTCGCCGCCGCACTCGCGGTCTTCCGCTTCGGTCGCGGCGCTCCACTGCTCGCAATCGTCGCTGTGGTGCCGCTGTTTCCGGTCTCGACGATCGGCTTCGTGGCCGAAGGGTTGGATGGGCGGGGCAACACACTGCGGGCCGGATTCCTCGCCCTCTCCCTCGGCGCCCTGGTGCTCGCCTACGGCGCGGCCGTGCCGAAGCCACCGCCCTCGCTCCGCCCGGTCGTCGGCGGGCTGGTTCTGCTGGCGGCGCTCGGTGCGGTCTCCGCTCTCGCCAACGCCGGGGTCGCCCAGAGCGCGCTTTCGATCGGCCAGCAGCTGGTTGGCCAGCCGCTGGTGTTCGCGGTCCTACTGGTTCTGATCCCGGCCTACCTGCTCGCCGGCGGGGCCCGGGCTCGGGATCGACTATTGGTGGCGTTCTCGGTCGGGGTAGTCCTGCAGGCCGGGCTGGTCGCGGTCGAGCTGCTGAGCGGCGCCGCCTACGACGAGCTGCGCGACATCACCCGGGCTCAGGGTACCGTCGGCGCCGACTTCCTCGGCGCCTTCGCGATGATGGCGCTGTTCGTCGGCGGCGCCGAGTGGACCCGCGGCGCGTCCGGCTCCGGACTGAGGGCCATCGGCGCGGTCACGATCCTCGCCGCGGCGGTGATCATCGCGGGATCCGTCGCCCGCGGGGCGGTGCTCGGGGTAATCCTGGGCGGCGCCTACGTCGTGCTCTCCGATCCCCGCTATCGCTCCCGCGCGTTGCTCGTGGCCGGCGTCTGCCTGATTCTCTTGCTGGGTTCGTTGCTGACCCCGGTCGGGGACCTCTGGAAGAACCGGCTCGACGCCCGCTCCGTGCAGGCCTTCGATCGGCCCGCGACCTGGATCTCCGGCCTGCGGATCGGGGCCGACCATCCCCTGACCGGCCTCTCCCAGCGAGAGATCGTGCGCGGCATCGACGACCAGCGCGCCTATCGGCAAACGCCGCTCGGTGACACCAGCGTGCTGCCCCACAACGTCTGGATCCTGGCCTTCGCCCGGGGGGGAGTCGGCGCGGCCGTGGTTCTGCTCGGAACCACGGCGCTGCTGATTCTGGGGTTGCGGGTGCCGCCGGGCGGGCGCGGCAGCGAAGAGCGCTTCTATGTCGGAGGGCTGATCGGAATCGCGGCGATCGCGATCGTCAACAACGTCTTCACTCACCCCGAGCTGATGGTCCCCGCGCTGATGCTGGTCAGCCTCGTGGTCTGCCGTCCGTCGGATCGGATGTATCGTCCCCCGCCGCCCGCCGGCGTCTTCGCCGGGGGCGACCGCAATGGCTGAGCAGGAGCAGATCTACGACTTCAGGACCGCCCGAGAGGTTGTGCGGCGGCGAGCCCTGCTGATCGTCTCGGTCGGAGTGTTCTTGGCACTGGCCGCCGCCGCCGCGACGGCCCTGCGCTCGGACAGCTATGAGGCGACTGCGGTGCTGCTCTTCCGTGATCCCGGCCTCGACCCGCAGATCGTCGGTCGCCCCAACCTGCTCGGCGGTGAGCAGATCTTCGATGCGGACACGAACGTGGGTCTGGCCTCCCTGGATGTCGTGGCCGAGGCGGTCGGTGACGGCGGCGAGGACGGGCTGGATTCGGCAGAGGTCGCCGATGCGGTCGTCGTCCGCGAAGGGGCGGGGCCGGAGTTGGTCGAGGTCACCGCGGCGGCGGATGAGCCGGCGCGCGCGGCCCTGATTGCCAACAGCTATGCCGAGGCCTTCGTCGATCTGCGTCGCGAGGCGGACCGCGAGAACGTGCGCGCGGCGTCACGTGAGGCGGAGGCGGAGCTCGAGCAGCTGTCCGTGGCCGAGCGCGACGGACCTCAGGGAGTCGAGTTGCGCGAGCGGATCGGTGCGCTCACGGCGCTGGAGCTGCTGCAGACCGGGGACGCGGAGGTGGTCGACGTCGCCTCGACGCCGACTTCGTCGAGCTCCGGCTCGCCCCTTCGCAACGCGGCGCTGGGCGGCTTCACGGGCTTGATCTTGGGGTTGGCGGCGGCCCTGATTCTGGAGCGCCTCGACCCAAGGCTGAGATCGCGAGCTCAGATCCGTGCAGCTTTCGGTGTGCCCCTGCTCGCCTCGATTCCGGAGGGACCTCGGCCCCAAGGCGAGCCTGGCGAGCCGGCGCTCGCGGGTCTGCGTACGCTTGCCGCCGCCCTTCGCTCCGCCGGCGCCGATCGCCAGCCGCGCACCGTCCTGATCCTGCCGAGCAGCGCCGGGGCCGGAGCCAGCACTGTCGCAATCGACCTGGCGCGGGTAACCGCCCGTGATGGCTCCTCGGTCGCGCTGATCGAGGCGGACCTACACGAGCCGGGGCTGGCCGACGCGGTTGGCGTTGAGCGGACTCCCGGGCTGCGCGAGCTGCTTAGCGACGAAGTCGAGCCCGCAAGCGTGTTTCGCGAGCTCCCGGCCGCGGCCGTCAGCGGCGCCGGCTCGCTCACGGTTGTCCCCGCGGGGGGGACGGCGGAGGCTGGAGCCGCATTGCTCGGCGGCCCCGCGCTGAGCGAGCTCGTCGGCCGGCTCGCCGCCGACCGGGACCTCGTCCTCCTGGACGCCCCCCCGCTCGCGGAGGCGCCTGATGCGATCCCGCTGCTCGATGCGGTCGATGCGGTCATCGTCGTTTGTCGCTGCGGCGAGCCTGCGCCCCCCGCCCTCGAGCTCCGGCGGCGGCTGGCCGAGCTCGGAGCACCGCTGCTCGGCGTCGTCTCCAACCGCTGTCGGGGTGTTTAGGCGCCGCCGGAGCCGCGGTGGCGAGCCGGAGGGCCGGGGTCCGGCCCGTGGCTGATCAAGCAGGGCCGGCGCCGGTTTTCAGCGTGGTCGTCGCGGCCTACGAGAGCGCCGGACGGATCGAGGCGGTGGTCCGCTCCGTCCTCGCCCAGAGTCGCGGAGATCTCGAGCTGATCGTCGTCGACGACGGTTCGACCGACGGCACGGCCGAGGTGGTTGCGAGCCTGCAGGCGGGCGACGCCCGCGTCCGGCTGATCCGCCAAGCGAACGCGGGGACCGCCGCCGCCCGCAACGCAGGGATCGGCGGCGCCCGGGGCCGCTTCATCAGCTTCCTCGACGACGACGACCTCTGGCTGCCCGACTATCTCGAGGGCGTGGCCGGACCTCTGGAGGCAGACCGCGCGATCGGCCTGGCCTTCTCCGACGCTTGGGTGATGGACGCGGCCAGCGGTCGGGTCGGCCGTGCCTCGGCGCTGCAACGCGTTGCACGATCCGTTGTCAGAGGACTCGACGATGTGCAGCCGCCCGAGCGCGCTCTGCGCTCGCTTCTTCGGGTCAACTACGTCACGACCTGTACGGCCACCTTCAGTGCCGCTGCGCTCGAGCGCAGCGGACCCCTGGAGACCTCGATCCAGGGCAGCGACGACTGGGACCTGTGGTTGCGGATCGCCGGCGCCGGCTTCGCGGTAGCACGGGTGCCAGGCCGACGTGCCGTCCTCCTTAAGCGGGCCGCATCGGTCAGCTCAGACCGGCTGCTGATGGCGCGGGGCTCCGTGGCGGTTCTTGAACGAGCGATCGGCCGAGGGCTCGGGGACGATCCCGCGGCCGATCGCATCGCTCGGTCGCATCTGCGAGCGATCGCCAGGGAGATGCGGGCGATCGAAGCGGACTCCCGCCTCCCGGCGATCCTGTTCGGCGCCCTGCGCCGCCTCGGTCGAAGATCGGTATTGCGACCGCGGGGCAGGCGTTCACCCCCGGTTGAGCTGGTTGCCCAACTCGACCAGCTACGAACGACCGAGATCCAAGTCGAAGAGAGCTGAGTTCGGGTTCAGGTCGCGGGCCCGCAGGAAGGCGGCCTCGGCAGCCCGGGGTCGACCGCGAAACACCTCGATACGCGAGAGAGCCGACCAGT
This sequence comes from uncultured Acidimicrobiia bacterium, assembly GCA_964196325.1. GTDB lineage: Bacteria > Actinomycetota > Thermoleophilia > Solirubrobacterales > 70-9 > CAXMST01. The sequence goes on along the minus strand of CAXMST010000047.1, from coordinate 3,592 downwards.
TCTTCGAGTTGGTCGGCTCCTTGCGCGTCGCCTCACGGGCGGCCTCCGCCGCCGGGCGCAGCTCCCGTCGCAGCTCGCGGAGGAGGGCTTGCTCGCGCTGTCCTGGCTCGGAGTAGGAGCGGGAGTCGGTCACGCGTTCGGCTTGCTCGCGACCCACGAGCTCGAGGACCAGGGCCCGCTGCAGCTCCGCTGGTCCCGAGTAGGGCTCGATCTCGGTCGCACGGTCGGCCGCCGCCAGGGCGCCGTCGAGATCTCCGCGCCCCGCGGCGTCCTGACTCGGGCGAATCGCATCGGCGCCCAGGAGCGGCGGCAGGATCACCAGTGCCCCCAACAAAGCGAGCCCACCCAGGGCGAGCCGCGGCCCGGGGACTCGGGTTGCTTCGGCTCGCGATCCGCCGAGTGCGGCTCCGACGATCACCATGAAGCTGATCGGCACGACGGGCAGCTCCCAGACCCAGTCGCTTGCAGCCGCCACCGCAAAGGCGACGCCGGCACCGCCGGCGGCGGCCAGGGCGCAGCGCTTCGCGGGGCGAGCGCCGCGGGCCCCGAGGACGATCAGGATCAGGGCGCCCCCGACCAGCCCGATGATCAGAAGCCCGCCGACGAGGCCGAGCTCGGCCAGCGACTCGAGGTAGAGCGAGTGAGCGTCGACCACCTGACTGGCGAGGCTGCCCTCGCGAGACCACCAGAACTCGAAGGTCCCGGCCCCGATTCCGATCAAAGGCGCGGTCGCGTTCGCCTCCAGTGCCGAATCCCACCATTGGTATCTGCCGTTGCCGCTGGCGCTGTCGAGCCGGTCGCTGCGGCGCTCAACGCCCGGATCCTTGAACTCTTCCCAGCGTTGCTCAGCCTCGGCCGGGAGGCCCGCCACCAAGGCGAGCGCGATCACGGCGGCGATCGAGCCCCCGATCAGCAAGCGACTGCGACGCCGCACGAACTGAGGCATTCGGGGCCTCAGCGACTTCCCAGCGAGCCAGTCGGCGATCGTGGGTGTGAGGGCGGCGGCGGCACAGACCACGATCGCAATCAGCGTCACCGTGTCTCCCTGGGCCAGCGCCTCCGGGGTGCTGAGGCCGTCGCTGAGCGCCTGCCGCGAGCCGGTGGCAGCGATCAGAACGGCTCCCCCAAGCAGCCCGGCGCCGAGTGGCGCAAGCAGCCGGCGTCTGGCCGGGTGCAGGGCGATCAAGGCGACGAGGCCGGCCCCGAGCGCCAGCCAGCCACCGCGAGAGAGAGTCAGGTACAGCCCCAAGGCCAGGGCCGGCAACGAGGCGCAGGCCAGCGCCCGGATCGCTGCGTGGCGGCCGTGCGCGGCAAAGAACACGAGCAGCGGTGCCCCGATCGCGATCAAGGCGGCCAGACCGTTCCACGAGTTGACGGGGTAGTTGAGGCGCGCCACCGCGGCGCCCACCAGGGTCGCGGTCTCGTTGCTCCCGATCAGACTCGGCTGCAGCCGGGAGAGCACGGCAGCTATGGCGATCACACCGAGCGCTGCGGCCACCGACCCGAGCAGCAGCCGCATGCCGATCAGCGAGCGCAGCAGCAGCGCCGCGACGAGCACCGCGAGATAGGCCGAGGTTCTCGCGAGTTCCTGTGCGCTGCGATCCGCGCTCTCCGACCAAATCATGCTGAGGCCGGTCCAGATGACGAAGGCGGCCAGCAGTCCGGCCACCAGCAGGGCCGCCCGCGGCAGCCGTCCGAGCCCGGCCGCGCCGAGAGTCGCGGCGAGCAGCAGCAGCCACCAGATCCCAACCCCGAGGCGGCCGTAGGCGATCGGGTCGAAACCGCCCCCGGAGAACCCGAGGTAGACGATCAGCAAGAACGGCGCCAGCGCCAACGCGCCGCGCTCGAGGCGATGTCTCAGGACCTCTGAGGGCGCTGGTTCGGGATGGACTGAATTGTGAGTATCCGCTACCATCATGCTCACAGGCGCTGGCGGGGCACCCTAGCGATGCTTCTGGCGTTCAAGGTCCGATGGATAGGATGGGGAAGAGGGAATGCGCAGCCTTAGAACACTCGTATCGGTCTGCCTGGTCGGGCTCGCCTTCCCGGCCCTGGCGGCTGCTCAGGATAGGGTGCCCGACGACAACGGAGCCGGTGACCAGTACCTGCCAAGCGTAACCAACGTCGATGGCAACAAGCCTGAGCCGTACGTCAAGAACGACGCCTCGAAGCAGACAGATGAGGTGCCCGAGCCCCTTGCTGGCGAGTTGCAGCAGGGCTCGACCCTGGGGGCAGAAGTGGCGGCTGCAGCTGCCGCCACGGCCCCTCAGAGCGACGAGCTCGACAGCGCCAAGGCGGGCAAGGCCGAGCGCAAGGCCGAGCGTCGTTGGGCTGAGCGCCGGGCTGAGCGCCGGGCCGACCGCCGCGAGCGCCAGGAGCTGCGCCAGCGCCGCGAGGCCCGCCAGCAGGCGGAGCAGCAGAGCGAGGCTGCGTCGGCTGGGCTCGGCGCGAGCGACGATCGCATCGGCGTACTGTTTCCGCTGCTGCTTGGCGTAGCCCTTGCCGTGGCGTTAGGGCGCCGCTTGCTCTTGGGCCGCGCCAGGGCCGACTCCGAGGGGACGACCCGACTGCCGTAAGCGCAACCCTGGCGCCTTTGCGTTGTTCCCACACTGATGCCTATCTCTCGCACACTCACCCTGGCGCTGGCCTCCGTGGCCCTGCTGGCCGCCTCCTTCGTCGCGACCTCCCGGGCCGAAGCGGCCCGGGATCTCGGCGTCGGTTTCGTCGCCGATCAGTTCGGCAGCGACCTGTTGACCAGCCAGGACACCGATCTGCGGAATAAGTGGTGGGACCGCCTCGACAAGACGAACTCCGATTTGGCGCGCGTCAACCTCTACTGGAACCAGGTCGCCGGCCCGGCCAAGCCGGCCGATCCGGCCGATCCGGCCGATCCGAGCTACGACTGGACGATCCCCGACGCGACCGTCAAGGAGGCTGAGGCCCGTGGGATCACGGTCGCGTTCACCGTGGTTGGCGCCCCCCGGTGGGCCGAGGGCAAGAACCCGCCACCTGAGGGTGAGTATCGGGTCGGGAGCTGGAAGCCGAGTGCGGCGAAGTTCGGCGAGTTTGCGGTGGCGGCGGCGAGCCGCTACTCGGGCAGCTTCGACGATCTCCCGCGTGTGCGTTACTGGGAGGCCTGGAACGAGCCCAACCTGCCCCGATACCTGGAGCCCCAATGGAGTGGCAAGAAGCCCAAGGCGCCAGGTATCTACCGCGATCTGCTCAACGCCTTCTACGAAGGTGTGCACTCGGTCGATGACTCGAACCAGGTGGTCGCCGCCGGTACCTCCCCCTTCGGGGACAAGCGGGGTGGTAAGCGGATGCGGCCTTACTACTTTTGGCGCGAGGTGCTTTGCCTGAAGGACCGCAAGAAGCTGAAGAAGAAGGGTGGCTGCGCGAGCGGAGACGACCGAGCACACATGGACATCTATGCGCACAACCCGATCAACGCCGTCAAGGGCGAGGGGCCGACTTCTCCGTCGCCGAATCCCGATGATGGCGTTCCCTCCAACTTCGCCGAGCTCGGGCGGATCGTGGCCAAGGCCGAGAAGCGGAAGACGATTCTGCCGAAGGCAAAGGGGCGGCCCGGCTG
>CAXMST010000046.1:0-33181 GCA_964196325.1 uncultured Acidimicrobiia bacterium | reverse complement strand
GAGGCGCGGGCCGAGAACAAGCGGCCACTGCTCGAGCAGCAGAAGATCAAGCGGGGCGAGATCCGCAGCGCCGATGGGGAGCTGCTCGCGATCTCTGCGCCGGTCGGCAGGGGCGAGAGCCGCCGCTTCGTTCGCGAATACCCGACCGGGGAGCTGTTCGGTCATCCGGTCGGCTACGACTTCATCAATCAGCGCACCGGGATCGAGCGCTCCGAGAACAACGTCCTCGTTGGTGAGGAGAACGAGTTCGCGACGATCATCGAGCAACTCAGCGGCGCGACCGAGGAGGGCAGCGACCTGACCCTGACCGTCGATGCCGGCGCCCAGGCGCTGGCGACCAGCTTGCTGGACGCGGGCGGGACGGCAGGCGCCGTGGTGGCGCTCGAGCCCGACACCGGCGCGATCAGGGTGATGGCCAGCACTCCGGGCTACGACCCGAACCTGATCCCAGAGCAGTTGGATGAGCTGAACCAGGACGACTCCGGTTCGCCGCTCGTCAATCGGGCCACGCAGTTCCCTTACCCACCCGGCTCGACGATGAAGGTGCTGACGGCCGCGGCTGCGCTCGACTCGGGCGAGTTCACGCCCGAGAGCACCGTCAACGGCGACTCCCCGGTTGACATCTCCGGGGTGCCGCTCCAGAACTTCAACAACCAGAGCTTCGGCACGATCACGCTGACCGACGCGTTGACGAACTCCGTCAACACCGCCTGGGCCCAGGTCGGGGAGGAGCTCGGCACCGGGACGATGGTCGAGTACATGGAGCGCTTCGGCATGTACGAGAAGCCTGAGTTCGACTATCCGCCCGACCAGATTCGCGCCTCGGGGCCGGTCAGCGGAAACCGTCTGGTCAAGAGTGGCTTCGACGTCGGCCGGGTCGCGATCGGGCAGGGCGGCGCCGAGGGCGAGATGAAGGCCACGCCACTGCAGATGGCGCTGGTTGCGGCCACCGTCGCCAACGGCGGCAAGCAGATGCGTCCCACCTTCCTGCAGGAGGTTCGCGACCCGGACGGCCGCGTCAGCGAGGAGCTCGACCCCGATCAGGTCCGTCAGGTGATCAGCCCCGAGACCGCCGCGCAGCTGACCGAGATGATGCAGAACGTGACCGAGGAGGGCACGGCGGCGGGCCTCTCGGTCGGCGCCGGGGTCCCGTTCGCGGGCAAGACCGGCACCGCCGAGCGCAACAACACTGGCTTGAACCAGCCGTGGTTCATGATGTTCGCCCCAGCCGACGATCCTCAGATCGCCGTGGTGGCGACGATCGAGACCTGTCAGGGTTGCACCGGCGGCCAGATAGCCGGGCCGATCGCAACGGCTGTGGCAGAGGATCTGCTCGCCGGATAGGGAAAGGGCAGCTGCACGAATGAGACTCGAACAGGGACAGATGCTCGACGGGCGTTACACGCTCAATCGCCGGCTTGGCTCCGGAGGGATGGCCGACGTCTGGGCGGCCCAGGACTCCGAGCTAGGACGCGAGGTGGCGATCAAGGTTCTGCACGAGAACTTCGCACGCGACCCCGAGTTCGTCGAGCGCTTCCGGCGCGAGGCCGCTGCCGCCGCGGCGCTCCAGCACCCGAACGTGGTCGCAGTGTTCGACCGCGGTCAGCTCCCCGACAGCTACTACATCGCGATGGAGTACGTGGACGGTCCCTCCCTGAAGGAGCTGATCGGCCGCGGCCTGGAGATCAGCGAGTCGGTTGAGGTCACCCGCCAAGTGCTCTCCGCTGCCCAGTTCGCCCACGAGCGCGGGATCATCCATCGAGACCTGAAGCCGCTCAACGTGCTGATCGATCACGCCGGCCGGGTCCGTGTGACCGACTTCGGCATCGCCCGCGCGGTCGACTCGGAGATCACCCAGACCGGTGCGGTGATGGGCACGGCCGAGTACCTGAGCCCCGAGCAGGCCCAGGGTCTCGAGGTGAGCGCGGCGACCGACGTGTATTCGATCGGGGTGATGTTGTTCGAGATGCTCACCGGTCGGGTGCCGTTCGCCGGTGACAGCGCCGTCGCGGTGGCGATGAAGCAGGTCTCCGAGCAGCCGGCGCTGCCGAGCAGCATCAACCCGGCGGTATCCCCGGCGCTCGACTCGGTCGTGATGCGGGCGCTCGCCAAGGAGCCTCCCCGGCGCTTGACTCGGTCGTGATGGGGGCGCTCGCCAAGGAGCCGGGCAACCAGTACGGCTACCGGTACGGCTCGGCGGCCGAGATGCTCGCCGCCCTGGAGGCCGCCGAGGCCAGCCCTGAGCTCGCCGGCCACACCGAGCGCTACGCCGCCTACGCGAGGAAGTCGCGACGCTGGTGGTGGATCGCGGCATTGGTCGTGTTGCTGCTCGCCGGCGGAGCCCTTGCGTACGTGCTGACCCGCGACGGCGATGTGCGGGTACCCAGCGTCAAGGGCCAGGATGTGACCGACGCGACGTTGGAGCTGCAACGGGCCGGCTTCGAGGTCGATCTCGACCGAATCGCCGACCCGCAGGACGAGGGCACCGTGCTCGACCAGGACCCCCGTGGCGGCCAGCAGGCCAAGGAGGGCTCGACGGTGAACCTCGACGTCAGCCTCGGGCCGGCTCCGGTGAAGGTAGCGGACGTATCGGGGCTGGCCGAGTCCCAGGCGCGACGCCAGCTCGAGGACGATGGCTTCAAGGTGGACAGCGAGCAGCAGTTTGACGAAGACGTTGACGCGGGGCTCGTGATTGAGACCAGTCCGAGTGCCGAGACGGAGCTTGCCGCCGGCGAGACCGTGACCCTGATCGTCTCGGAAGGCACGGAGTCCGTGCAGATCCCCGACGTGCTCGGACTCGACCGCTTCGACGCAAAGAGCACCCTCGAGGACGCCGGCTTCAAGGTTGACCAAGAGAGCCAGGACGGCGATGAGCCCAAGGATCAGGTGATCCGTCAGCTTCCGGCGGCGCTCGAGGAGCGCCCGATGGGCAGCACCGTGACGATCGTCTACTCGAACGGCGCCGGAACGATCGTGCTCGAGGACTTCGTCGGCGAGACGCAGAGCTTCGCCGAGCGCCGGCTCGGCAACCAGGGCCTCTCGGTCAGGGTCCGGACCGAGTCGGTCGACAACGACTCCGAAGACGGCATCGTGCTCAGCCAGACCCCCGAGCCCGACACCAGGCTCAGCCCCGGCGACCGGGTGACGATCGTGGTCGGTGAATTCACCGCGCCCGATGGGAGCGAGACTCCCTGATGCGGGTCGCGGTGATCCGCGGCGGACGCTCCAGCGAGCACGAGGTCTCATTGCGCTCGGGAACCGCGGTGGCCGGCGGACTGCGTGAAGCCGGCCACGAGGTGACCGAGGTGACGATCACGCGTGACGGTGGCTGGTTCGCTGAGGGCGAGCAGCTCACGGTTACGCCGGGCGCCGGTCTGCTCGATTGCGACGTGGCCTTCCCGGTGCTGCACGGACCCTTCGGTGAGGACGGGACGGTCCAGGGCCTGCTCGAATGCCTCGACGTGCCCTACGCCGGCCCCGGCGTGCTGGCCGCCGCGACCACGATCGACAAGCTGACCTCGAAGCGGCTGCTGGCCGAACGGGGCATCCCGCAGGTCGAGTTCATCGGGGTCGGTGAGGAGGACTGGCAGGCGCGTGCCCGCGGACTGTCGCTACCGATTTGGGTCAAGCCCTCGCGGCTCGGCTCCAGCCTTGGGATCGTCAAGGTCGTCGACCACGGCGAACTGGACGCGGCGATCGAGGCTGCGTCTCGCTACGACCCGCGGGTGATCATCGAGGCCCACGGTGGCGGTCGTGAGGTCGAGTGCTCTGTGCTCGGCAACCTCGAGCCCGAGGTCTCGGTTCCAGGCGAGATCGTCGCCAACGCCGAGTGGTACGACTACGAGGCCAAGTACGAGAAGGGGGGCATGGAGCTGATCGTTCCCGCCCGGATCGACGAGGCCACCACCGCACGAGTCCGCCAGCTCGCCGCCGAGGTGTTCGTGACCTGCGACTGCAGCGGGCTGGCCCGTTGCGACTTTTTCGTCATCGACGACGGCGAGGTGCTGGTCAACGAGATCAACACGATCCCCGGCTTCACCGAGACGAGCGTCTACGGCAAGCTCTTCGAGGCCAGCGGGATCCCCTATCCCGAGCTCTGCGACCGGCTGGTCAAGCTCGGCCTCGAACGGCACCGGCGTGAGCGCGGCTACCAGTTCTAGCCACGCAGGCTCAGGTCGGTGATCTCGACCTGGAACTTGCCATCGGCGTTGGGAATCGGTGGCAGGGCGGTCGCGTAGACCAGGAAGAATCGATTGGGTGTGCCCGTGTTCAGTGGGATCGTCTGCTCCGAAGAGTCGATCTCCGCCGGCCCGGCCAGTGGCTGACCCCAATCCGCCAGGGTGTCCGGGGGGGAGCTCTCGCTCGAGCCGTAGACGGCAACCTCCCAGCCGGGTTCGACGCTTCGCACGATCAGCTCGCTTGGGTCGACCTCTTCGTCCGCGTCGAGCGCGAGCCCGACTCCAGACTTGCCGATTCCCCCGAAGTCCACGGTGTCGTACTCCTCGCTGCTCCAGGGAGTGCCCTGGGGATTCCCGTCGATCGCCCCGCCAACCACTTCGGGATGCTCGCCGTCCCCGCCGTCAGGGTCGAAGTCGAAGGCCTCGACGATCGCGATCTCCTGCCCGCTCGGCTCGACCCCGGTCGGTGCCTTTGGCGCCGGTTCATCGTCGCCGGTCAGGGTGGTCAGCGCCAGGGCAACTCCCACGGCTGCGATCAGCAGCACCGTGCCCGCCCACGAGATCCGGCGGCGGGTGATCAGTTGGCGCCGTCGCGGGGGAACGGACTTGAGCACCGTGGTCGCCTCGCCCGTGGCGTGGCCGGCACGCACCACCTCGACCTCGAGCGCGGTTTCGAGGTCGGCGAGCATCTGCGCCATGCTCGGGTAGCGGTCTCCGGGCTTCTTCGCGACCGCCCGCTCGAGTACTGCTGCGAGGGCCGAGGAGACCTCCGGCCGCCGTTGCTGGACGTCTGGGACGGCATCGTTGACGTGTTTCATCGCCACCCCGACCTGGGTCTCGGCCTGGAAGGGCACCTCCCCGGTGAGCATTTCGTAGAGCAGGATCCCGAGCGAATAGACGTCCGTGCGCTCGTCGATCTCCTGGCCCATCGCCTGTTCGGGAGCGACGTAGTCAGTCGTCCCCAGCACCCGCCCGGTGGCCGTCAGCCCGTGTGCCTCCAGGGACAGCGCGATGCCGAAGTCGGTGATCTTGGCCCTGCCCTCGGCGTCGATCAAGACGTTCTGTGGCTTTACGTCGCGATGGATCAGACGGGAGGCGTGCGCGGTCGCCAAGCCGCGCCCGACCTCGATCGCGTAGGCCACCGACTCGTCGATTCCCAAACGCCCCTCGTCGTCGATACGCTTCTTCAAGGTCTCCCCGGGCACATACTCGAAGACGATGTAGGGGTGCCCCTCGTCCTCGCCGGCGTCGATCACCGCGACCAGATTTGGATGGGACAGCGAGGCCACCGCACGGGCCTCGCGGCGGAAGCGCTCGAGCTGATCGGCCTGATCGGAGATCTCGCGGTGCATCACCTTGATCGCCACCTCGCGATCCAGGGTCTCGTCGATCGCGAGGTAGACGGTCGACATACCCCCGCTGCCGAGCTTCGACTCGAGCCGGTAGCGTCGCGAGAGCTGGGTTCCGATCATCGTCATCGCCGGCTACCTGATCCGAGTCGACAGCTGAGCTGGGTGCCTGAGCGCATTGGCGCCGGCATTTTCGACCCTCGCGGCGGACCGTGCCGAGCCGGAGTCCGCGGCGAACGTGGCTTTGCGTGGGAGCGCCTCGCGCATCGGGGCCAGCAGGGCCATAGGGGTCATGGGGGTCGGAGGCGTCATAGGGGTGAATGATGGCGACTGCGCCAACTCGCGCGGCTCGGGCCTGCCCGGGCCGCGCGGCGCGTAGCTACAGTTGCCGCGGATGGAGCGCGTCGACGGCATCGGAGGGCGCTTTTTCCGCGCCGCCGACCCGGGCGCCCTGCAGCGCTGGTACCAGGAGCGTCTCGGGGTCGATCCCGTTCCCGCAAGCTACGACGAGCCTCCTTGGAGGCAGGCTGAGGGGAACACGGTGTTCGCCGCGTTCGATTCGGACTCGGAGATGATCGGGCCGCCGGAGAAGACCTGGATGATCAACTTCCGCGTTCACGACCTGGAGGCGATGGTGGCGCAGCTGCGCGATGCGGGCGAGCGGGTCGAGATCGACTCTGAGAACTATCCGAACGGACGCTTCGCCGAGCTCCGCGACCCCGAGGGGAATGGCGTCCAGCTCTGGGAGCCGACCTAGATGACTGATTCCTGTTCCCGCACCCACGGCTGGCGCAGCTGACAGCTGCGCCCCCGTGGGCACGGTCATCCGGCATCAGTCATCTGGGTCAGGTGACGACAACGACGCCCGGATCGGCGACGACCTCGCCGATTCTCCGCGTCCCCGGGTGCTCGCTGGAGAGCCGCTCGACCGCGCTTTCCGCCTCGGATGCGGCCACGATCACGACGAACCCGAGGCCCATGTTGAAGACGCTCCACATCTCGTCCTCCCCGATCCCCCCCAAATCAGCGATCAGCTCGAAGATCGGCGGTACCGGCAGCGGCTCGCTGACCTCGTATCCGACCTGCGAGGAGAGCCGCAGCAGGTTGTTGACCCCGTCGCCGGTGATGTGTGCGAGCCCGTGGACCCCGCTGCTTTCGGCCAGCAGTCCGAGCACCGCACCTACATAGATCAGGGTTGGCTCGAGGAGGACGTCGCCGAGGGTCGGACCGAGTCTCGTGTCGTCGAGCGAGAGGGGGTCGAGGACCCTGCGGGCCAGCGTGTAGCCGTTTGAGTGCAGGCCCGAGGAGGGCAGACCGATGAGCACATCGCCGGGGGCGATCTCGCGGCCCGTGATCAGATCGTCGAGGTCGACCAAGCCGATCGAGCTGCCCGAGAGCTCCCAGCCGGCGACCACGTCCCCGACCTGGGCGATCTCACCGCCCGGGATCTCGATTCCGCTGAGCTCGGCGCCCCTCCGCAGGCCGACCCCGATCGCGCCGATCACCTCGGGGTCGGCGTCGCAACAGAGGATCGTGTCGACGAGCGCGATCGGCTCGGCGCCGACGCAGACGAGATCGTTGACGTTCATCGCTACGCAGTCGATCCCGATCGTCTCGAAGCGGCCAAGCCGCTCCGCCAGGACCATTTTCGTGCCGACACCATCAGTGCCGAAGGCAATCCCGCGTCGATCGTCGAGCCGCAGAACGCTGGCGTAGTGGCCCGGCAGCGATACGACGCGCGAGGGCTTGCCGGTATCGATCCGGTCCAGCGAGCGGAGCAGCGCTGCGACCGCCTCGTCGGCCCCTGTCTGGCTGACGCCGGCGGCCTCGTAGGTGCTCGTGGCACGCCGCTTGCCGGGTTCAGTCATCAGCCCCATTGAAGCTGAACCAACGGCGCAAGATCAGCGCTGCCAGCGTCAGCCGGTAGGCGGCGTACGGCCACAGTGCCCGATCGCGCTCAACGAGCTTGACCAAGCCCTGCGAGGCCAGGGTCGAGATAAACGCAGCGCCGGTACCGATCGCAAGGGAGCGGCGTAGCGGTGGCGAGACCCCTCGCCGGGCGAGCCGGGCTCCCTTGAGCAGCGCTGCTGCGGCGATCACAGGGAGCGCGATCGTGCGCGAGATCAGGTTTGCCTGACGCCGGCTGAAGCCGCGCATCCGGGCCACGACCAGGGTCGCGCCGTTGCGTGACACACCGGGTGCCAGCGCCGCGGCCTGACCCAGCCCCAGAGCGATGCCGTCGGCGGCCGTGGCGTCGCCCTGACCACGGAGCTGCGGCGCGCGGTCTGCCGCGAGCATGGCGATCGCGCCCAGCGCGAGCCCGCCGGCCATCCCCAGCGGTCCGCCAAGTCGCTGCTCGATCTGGCGTTCGAACGCGAGCCCGGCTGCCGCCGGGGGTAGAAAGCTGAGCGCGATCACCGCCGCTCGGCGCCGATCGAGTTGCCGCAGTTCGCTGGCAATCAGCCGTCGCTGCCCGACCAGCAGCGCTGCCGCGGCGCCGCCGTGAACGGCGACCTCGAAGGCTTTGCGATGCTCGGGATCGAGCGCTTCGTGGTCCCAGCCGGCGAGCCAGGGAATCAGCCTGAGATGGGCTGAGCTGGAGACGGGCAGCAACTCTGTCGGGCCCTGCACGAATCCGAGCAGGGCTGCGTGGAAGCAGTCGAGCTGCGGCTCGGCACCCACGACTCAGTCGGCCGGCTGCGGCGGGTTCCGGTCCCGGCGCCAGCGCAGCAACAGCCAAACGGCGCCGGCGAGCAGCGCCAACGCGACGGGATAGTCGAGCCAGCGCAGGTAGTCCCGCCACTCCTCCCAGTTGTCACCGACGGCCCGCCCGATCAGGGCCAGCATCAGCACCCAGGGAATGCATCCGGCCAGGGTCAGCACGGTGAACCGCCAAAACGGCATCCGCGCGACTCCGGCAGGGAGGGAGATGAAGGTGCGGATGATCGGCAGCATCCGCGTGAAGAACACCGTCGCGTCGCCGTAGCGCTCGAACCAACGGTCGGCGACCGCGAGGTGCTTGGGGTTGACGTGGATCAGGCGGTTGCGTTCGAGCAGTTCGACGCGACCGTAGTAACCCGCCGCCCAGGCGATCCAGGAGCCGACGACGTTGCCGAGCACGCCGGCGGCGACGATCCCGAACAGCGTCAGGTTGCCCTCCGAGACGTTGAATCCGGCGAACAACATGATCGCCTCGCTCGGGACCGGGATGCAGGCGCTCTCGAGCAGCATCAGCAGGAACACTCCGAGCAGGCCGACGGAGTCGATGAAGCTCGTCGCGGCGTCGACGATCGGATCAACGATGAAATCAGTCATGGGCAGGGAGAGCGCTGCTGCCGGTGGGGGCGTTGCACCCGCCATCGCGCCACCGGCGCTGCTTGACCGGCACCTTACCCTGTGCGAATGGACCGTCTGCGCGCGCCGGTGGTCCGTCAGCGGGCATTGCAGTTCGCGGCGGATGCGGCGCTGGTTGCGATCGCCTTCTATCTGGCGTTTCAACTCCGCTTCTTCGATGACCGCCTGGGGATCCCGGAGCGGTACTCGACGATGCTTTGGGACTCGATCCTGTTCGTCGCGATCGGCAAGTCGGCGCTGTTCGCCTTGCTCGGCCTGCATCAGAAGTGGTGGCGCTACTTCAACCTCGGTGACGCCTGGCCGATCTTCCGTGCGACGGCCCTGGCCAGCGGCCTGCTGCTGGCGGCGTTCACGCTGGCGCAGCCGTTCGAGATCAACATTCCCCGTTCGGTCCTGATCCTCGACTTTGCCTTCACGCTGGGCCTGCTGGTTGCCGGGCGGACCCTGGTGCGCTTCATCCTCGAGGACCTGCCGCTTCGCCGCCGCCGCCGCGGCGAGGAGGCCGCCACGGTGTTGGTCGTCGGCGCGGGCTCGGGTGGACAGATGGTGGTCCGGGAGCTGCTGCTCAACCCGAACCTCGGCAAGCCGGTCGGGTTCGTCGACGACGACCCGAGCAAGCTCGGGACCCGTCCCGCCGCGGGGCTCAAGGTTCTGGGCACGACTGAGCAGATCGGCGCGGTGCTCGACGAGGTGGTCCCGGACGAAGTGATCATCGCGATACCGTCGGCCCCCGGGACCCTGCGGGGAAAGGTCGTTTCGGCCTGCCGCAGCCGCGAGATCCCGGTGCGCACGCTACCGACCGTATTCGAGCTCCTACGGGGTGGCGTGCAGCTCACCCGTCAGGTCCGCGAGGTCCAGGTCGAGGACGTGCTCGGGCGCGCCCCCGTGATCGCCGAGTTGGATCAGGTCGGCCGCTATCTGCGCGATCGGATCGTGATGGTCACCGGGGCCGGCGGCTCGATCGGCTCCGAGCTCACGCGCCAGATCGCCCGAGTCCGGCCCCGGCTGCTGATCCTCGTCGACCATGCGGAGGGCAACCTCTTCGAGATCGACCGCGAGCTGGTCAGCGAGTGGCACTTCAGCCAGGTCGAGGCGGTACTCGCCGACTGCAAGGAGCCCGACCGGATGTTGGAGGTGATGCAGCGATTCAAGCCCCAGGTCGTCTTCCACGCGGCGGCGTACAAGCACGTGCCGCTGATGGAGTCGAATCCCCTGGAGGCGGTCCGCAACAACGCGATCGCGACCAGGGTCACTGCGGAGACGGCGGCTGCGGCCGGGGCCGAGCGATTCGTGCTCGTCTCGACCGACAAAGCGGTCGACCCGCGTACGGTGATGGGTGCCTCCAAGGCGATGGCGGAGTGGGTCGTCGCCGCGGCCGGCGAGCGCCATCCGGGAACCCGTTTCGTCTCCGTCCGCTTCGGGAACGTGCTTGGCTCATCGGGCAGTGTGGTGCCGATCTTCCGTCGTCAGATCGAGCGTGGCGGCCCGGTCACGGTCACGGACCCGGAGATGACCCGTTACTTCATGACGATCCCCGAGGCTGTCCAGTTGGTGATCCGGGCCGGCGACCTGGGCGGCGGTAGGGGCGACGTCTTCGTGCTCGAGATGGGCGAGCCGGTAAGGATCGTTGAGCTTGCCCGAAACATGATCAGGCTCGCGGGCTACGAGCCCGATTCGGACATCGCGATCGAGTTCACCGGGCGGCGGCCGGGTGAGCAACTGCACGAGCAACTGTTTGCCGCCGGCGAGCGCTCCGAGCCGACCTCGGCTCCGCGAATCAGCCGCGCTGTGCGAGAGCAACCGATCGTGCCGCTCGAGGTGGACGAAACCCTGGGCCGCCTGGCGGATCTCGTCGGGGCCGGCGACGAGACCGACCTCGCCGAGGTGATCGTGGGGATCATCGGCGGCGCCCGAGGCTCAGCGATCGGCCTCGATCAAGCCCCGCGCCCTCACTGAGTGCGGGCGGGTCGGAGAACTCGGGGGCCGGTTGCGGCTCGCGGGTCGCCCTCGGGCCGCTCTAAGATCCCGCGCTGATCATGACTTCCTTCGAGGAGATCGGCGCACTCCTCGGCTCCCTCGCGTTCGCGGGTCTGGCCGTACTCGTGTTCCTGACCTTTCAGCAGGGCAGGCACCTGCGTCGCCTGCGCGATTGGGCTGGGCGCTCGCCCGAGCGCGCCGCTGCCTTGGCCGCCCGAGGCGAGCAACCCGATGAGCCGGACCTGGGCGTCGATGAGCCCAGCGAGGAAGAGCTGCTGGCTGCTCGCGAGCCCGGTGCCTTCCACGAGCAGCGCGAGCGGATGCGGGAGCGCTGGGCCGAGGTCGACCGGCGTCTGCCCGTTGCCCCGCGGTTGCTGATCGGCGGCATCGTCGCGGTGCTGCTCGGCGTCGGGGTCGCGACAAGCGGCTTCGGTCTGGTGGGCGGCGACGAGGGCACAGGAGGGGGCGGACAGGAGCGCCAGGGCGGCAAGAACAACAACGGCAACAACAACGGCAACAACAACAACCGTGCCGACGGCAACCAGGGCGAGAAGACCAAGAAGCAGCCCGAGGTCGCGGTGCTGAACGCCACGGCTCCTCCTGGCGGCGTGGGCGTCTCCGGCGTCGCCGACCGGGCCGCGGTGTTGGTCGAGGACGCCGGCTTCACCGCCGGTGAGGTGGGCAACGCCGGCTCGTTTACGACCTCGACCGTAATGTGGACCGGGAACGGGCTCGACGATGCTGAGCAGCTCGCCGCAGAGCTCTCGGCGACGTCGCTCGGTACGACCTCGGTGTCGGAGATGTCGGCGGAGGTCGAGGCGTTGGCGGGGGAGGCGGAGGTCGCGTTGATCGTCGGCCAGGACGACTCGCTGATCTGATGTCATCGATCATGCTGCTCGCCGCCGAGACCGGCATCCCGGCCGACGTGCTGGTCAAGGCCGGCGGGCTCGCGGGGGCTTTGGCGGTAGTCGGCCTGCTGCTCGTGTTGCCGCTGTTCCTGGAGCAGCGCCGCGAGATCCGGCGTCTGGCGCATTGGCAGGGGCGGAAGCCCGAGCGCGGTGAGCAGGAGGGCGACATCTACCTGCCGCCACCAAGGTTCGCAGCGACCTCGACGGCCGCGCCGATGTCGCCGGCGGCACGGGTCACGGCGGATCGACCCGCCCTGCAGCGGATCACGGTCGATCGGCCCGCAATCCCCGAGCCCTCACGCCGGCGGCGACTGTTTGAGAACCTGCGCTGCCACCGGCTCCTGTACTCCGGGCTGGCACTGCTGCTCGCCGTCGCGATCGCGGCCGCGGTGATCGTGATACCGACCCTGACCGACGGGGACGGCGGCAATGGGCGCCCGGCGCTCGACCGAGCGGCCGTTGACCTGGTCGTCCTCAACGGGTCCTCGAAGTCGGCCCTGGCCAAGGGCGTGGCCAATTCGCTCGCCGCCTCGGGCTTCGCCAGCGTGCGCACCGCGAAGACGGGCACGTCACTGGCGACCGTCGTCCGCTATGCGCCCGGCAGCCGGCGGGCCGGCCTGCAGGTGGGTCGTAGGCTCGAGGTCGACGACGTGCAGGAGCTCGATCCGCAGACCCAGGACGCCGCTCCCGGCGCCGACGTCGTAGTTGTCGTCGGCGAGGATTCGGCCCGAGGCTAGCTCGGCCCAGTCGTGTCAGCGCCCGCTGCGCCACAACCAGGTCTGGGTGGCTCCGGCCGGTCACTGGGCGGTCCGGCATTGATCCTGTTGTTGCTTCTAGCGCTGGTCACGTTTGCCGTGGCTCGCGGCGTGCGACTCCAGGACGACATCGTCAACACGGTCGAGCTCAGCGAGCAGGTGCTGCCGGGCGAGCCTGCCGATCTCAGCTTCAACACGACCGCCGCCGACGCCAGCGCCGACGTGCTGATCACCGACACCGAGGACCGGCCGGTGCGGGCGCTGCAGCAGGGAGAACCGTTGGCGACCGGCAGCCACAGCTTCGAGTGGGACGGCAACACCGATGGCGACGAGCGAGCACCGCCCGGCAGCTATGGAATCCGCGTGATCCTCGAGGAGGAGGATCGCGACATCAAGCCGCCGGGCCGGATCGAGGTCCCCGCCGGGGGGCAGTGATGGATTCGGTCCTGCTTTGGTTGGGGCTGCTGGCGCTGGCGCTCGCGCTCGCGGCCGGACTCTGGCTCCGCGATCGGCGCCTGGCCCTGCTGCCACTGTCCTTCGGCCTGCTGCTGGCCCCGATCCTGATCGCCGGCGAGCACTGGGACAACACGCGGATCGTGGAGCTCCGGGAGAGCCCCGCGCTGCTTGCGCTGGCGGCGCTTGCCGGGAGCCTCGCCGTGGCCGGAGTAGTCGCCGTCCTGTTGCGTCACCCGCGCTGGCTGCCCCTGGCCCTGCTCGTGGTGCTCCCGTTTCGGATTCCGATCGAGCTCGGCGGGGCTACGACCAACCTACTTCTGCCGCTCTATCTGCTCGTACTCGCGGGGATGATTGCCGCCTGGCTCCGGCCCGAGCGTCTACTCCCGAATCGGATCGCCCCGCGGGGTCCGTTGTGGACGGCGATCGGACCGCTGCTCGGGGTCGTGATCGCGCTGTACGCGCTCCAGGCCGCCTACGCGGACGACCTTTCGACAGCGGTTGAGAATGTCGGCTTCTTCTTTGCTCCCTTCGCGGCGCTGTTCGTGTTGCTGAGCGCCGCGCCCTGGGACCGGGCGCTGCTGCGGCGGCTGGCCGGTCTGCTCGCGGTGGTCGCCCTCGCGGTCGCGGTGGTCGCCTTCGTCCAGCTCGCAACCGGGGAGCTCTTTTGGAACGACAAGGTGATCGACGGCAACGAGGCACACCCCTACTTCCGGGTCAACTCGGTGTTCTTCGACCCGAACATCATGGGCCGATACCTGGCCCTGACGATGGTCCTGCTCGCAGCCGTGGTGACCTGGGGGCGGCGGCAGGACGGCCGCCGGGCCCTTGGGGTCTTCGTGGTATTGCTGGCCGCGTTGTTGATCAGCTACTCGCAGACCGGCCTGCTGGCGCTGCTCGCCGGACTACTCGCACTCGTCCTCGCTCACTGGGGTCTCGGCCGGGCTCTGCTCGTGACCGCCGCGACCTCCGCCCTGTTGCTCGTCGCGGCGACCGGCCTCGGCGCCGGCGGGCTGACCGAGGAGACGACCGGCCGCACCGGGCTGGTCAGCGGTGGACTCGAGATCGCGGCCGACCGCCCGCTGGTCGGCTACGGCTCAGGCAGCTTCGCCGAGCAGTTCGCGCAGCGCTTCGGCGCCGGTGACGGGATCGCCGTCGAGAGCCACACCGAGCCGGTCACGATCGCTGCCGAGCAGGGACTGGTGGGGCTGCTTCCGTATACGGCCCTGGTCGCGGTCGCGATCCTGGCCATGTGGCGGGCCGCGGGCATTGGCCTCGCTCCGGCCCGGGATCGGTTCGCGGCCACCCTGCTGGCTTTGCTCGGGGCCATGCTGGTCCACAGCCTCGGCTATGCGGCCTTCTTCAGCGATCCGATCACCTGGGTACTGCTGGCCCTGCCCGCCGCCCTGCCGGCCCTCGCCCCGAGCGCGAGTCCGGCGCCCGGTGGGGCTCCGAGCCGCAGGCCCGCCGCCGGGCGTCCCGCTGCCGAGGCCTCTGCTTGACCGTGCCCGAGCGCGGGATGCTCAGCTATCTGCGCAGGCTGGCGACGACCGGCTTCGCCTACACGGCCGCGAGTGTCTTCTCGAAGGTGATCGCGGTGCTGTTGCTGCCGATCTATACGGCGCTGCTGACGACCACCGAGTACGGCAAAGCGGAGATCCTCTTCGGGGCGGTGGTTGCGGCCAGCATCTTCATCCGTTTCGGGCTGATCGAGGCCCTCCTGCGCTTCTACTACCTTCCCGACGAGAGCCCCAGCAAGGTCGTCGCCACCGGCTTCGCGGCAATCTTCTGGGGCAGCACGGTGGGCGCGCTGCTCCTGTTGCCGTTTGCTGAGCCGATCGCTTCAGCGCTCGAGAGCGACCCCGGGTTGGTCAGGGTCTCGATCGGCGGCCTTTGGGTGCTGACGCTGTACGAGTATCTGGTCACGCTCTTCCGTCTCGACGAGCGCGCCCGCGAGTACTTCGTTTTCACCTTCGCCAACGTGCTCGCGGCGATCCCGTTGACCCTGATCCTGGTCGGCGTCTTCGATCAGGGCGCGGGGGGTCTGCTGCTCGGCAGCTACGCCTCCGGGCTGCCCTTCCTGCTCTGGCTCGGGCTTGGTGAGCGGCGGCGCCTGTCGTTGGTGCCCGAGTGGGCGCTGCTGCGGCGGATGGCCCGCTTCGGGCTGCCGACGATGCCGGCCGAGCTTTCGCTCTACGCGTTGATCTTCGTCGATCGGATCGTGATCGTCCGCTATCTGGGCCCGGCGGAGGTCGGCCTCTACGCGGTTGCCTTCAAGTTCAGTCAGGCAATCCAGGTCGTTGTGCGCGGATTCCAGCTCGCCTGGCCCCCGCTCGCCTACTCGATCGCCGACGATGAGGAGGCCCGGCGGGTCTATGCGACGGTGGTCACGGCCTTCGTCGCGCTCTCCGCGTTCCTGGTCGCCGGGCTTTGGCTCGAGGCTCGCTGGATCATGCGGCTGCTGGCGGCCTCCGAGTACTTCGAGGCCTACGAGGCGATCGGCCTGCTGGCGCTCGGCGCGGCCCTCTATGGCATCTATCTGGCCCTATTGGTCGTGCTCGGCCGCACCGGCCGGACCGAGTTCAACCTGCCCGCGACCCTCGCTGCCTTGGCCGCCAACATCGGGCTCAACATCTGGCTCGTCCCCGAGCACGGGATCGTCGGCGCCGGCGTTGCACTGGTGCTCTCCTACGCGATCGCGGTGGCGCTGATGCTGTGGGTCACCCAGCGGCTGTTCCCGGTCCCCTGGCAGTGGGGAAGGCTGGCCTTGATCTTGATCTCGGCCGCGGCTGTGATTGCCGGTGGCGACGCGCTGCTCCCGACCGCGGGCGCGCTTGGGTTCCTCTCCCGAACCGCGCTTTGGTTGCTGTATCCGGCACTGCTTTGGCTCGGGGTGCTGAACGCGGCCGAGCGGGCGACGGTGTTGGAGCTGCTCGACCCCGCCGCGGTGCGTCGCCGTTTGGCTGAGCTCCGCGCCCGCGGGGCGCCTGAGGGGTCGGACTCCGGTGGGTCCGAGACGATCGAGGCCGAGCTGCGAGACGAGGACCGCCGGGGCTTCTGAGCCCAGCGGCCCCCGGGGCTATCCTCGCTCCGCGGCCTCCCGCAGCCCCTCACCCTGCGGCCGTAGTGCCTTGCGAGCATGCAGGAGATACCAGCGCGGGTCGTGGCCGGGCAGGATCAGGGCGATTAGCGCGCGCGGCAGATACGAGGCGGCGGCGAGCCCGCGCACCGTCGCGGCGGCGAGCCTGCCGTGGTGCTTGCGAACGTAGAGATCGCGGTTTCGATGGAACTCGACGATCCGCCGCTCCCCCGACGAGCGGTCGCTGCTGAGCTGCTCGTAATGGATCGCCTCGGCGCCGGGGACGTACAGGGTCGTCCAGCCCGCATCGCCGAGGCGCTTGCAGAGGTCGGTCTCGTCCGAGTAGACGAAGAAGGCGGGGTCAAGCCAGCCGACCTGCTCGACCGCCGAGCGACGGACCAGTAGTGCCGCGGACTGGGCCCAGCCGACCCGCCGGGTCGCTGAGCCGCCACTTTGAGTGACCAGCCAGCGGTGCAACAGAAGCGCTTGCGCCAGCGCCGTCCCGACCCCCGGCAACCGCCAGGCGCAGGGCTGAGGGTCTCCCGCCGGGCTCAGCAGTTGCGCCCCCGCCGCCCCCGCCGCGCGGTCCTGGGCGAGTGCCGCGACCAGTGCAGCCGCCGCGCCGGGGCGCAGCTCCGAGTCTTCGTTGAGCAGCAGAGCGAGCTCACCGCGGGCCTCCCGCAGGAGTCGGTTGTCGTTTGCCGCCTTGCCCTGGGGTCGGTCCAGCGCGATCACCCGCAACGCCGGTGATCGGACCCGCGCGAGCTCCGCGAGGAGCTCGGGCGAGCCGTCGCTGGAGGCGTTGTCGAGCACCAGGATCTCGGTGTCAAACCCCTCGAGAGCCTGGGCTCGAATCGCCTCCACGCATGCACGGAGATGCTCGCGACCGTTGGTGTTGACGACGCAGTAGGAGAGCTTCACGCCAGAATCGTCGCCCATGCGGGTCTCGCTTGTCGATCCATCGGCCTTCACGCCGCCTTACGACCATTCCCTTGCGTCGGCGCTGGCCGCCGCCGGGATCGAGGTCGAACTGGTCACGAGCCGCTTTCTCTACGGCTCCGTGCCGCCCCCGAGCGGCTACCGGGTCCGCGAGTCGTTCTACCGACTCTCCGCTCGGGCCGGCTCCGAATCCCGCCTGCGATTGCCGCTCAAGGCCCTCGAGCATCCCCCCCAGATGCTGGCCGCCGCCCGCCGGGCGGGCAGGACGTCCGACCTGGTGCATTGGCAGTGGGTCACCTACCCGCCCCTCGACCGCTTCCTGATCGGCCCCTCGGGGCACCCGCGGGTACTGACGCTGCACTATCCCCTGCCGCCCACCGAGGACGCCGCCGCCCGCCGCCGCCAGCGCTCCTTCCTGGACGGCTTCGACGCTGTGATCGCCCACACGGCCGGCGGCGCCGAGCGCCTGCGGGAGGAGTTCGGCCTCGAGCCCGAGCGCGTTCATACGATTCCGCACGGGCCGCTCGACTACCTGGTGGACGGGCCTGGGGGCGGGCGGGAGCCGGAGCTGCCCCCGGAGTTGGCGCAAGGCGACGACGGCGCTCCGGTGATCCTGTTCTTCGGGTTGTTGCGGCCCTACAAGGGAATCGACACCCTGCTCGAGGCGTTCGCGCAGCTCGACGGCGCCGAGCTATGGATCGCCGGGATGCCGCGGATGCCGATCGAGCCGCTGCGGGAGCTCGCGCGCCGCGCGCCCGGGACCGTCCGCATCCTTCCGCGCTTTATCTCCGATCACGAGATCCCGGCGCTGCTACGACGGGCGCAGCTGCTCGCGCTCCCCTATCGGGAGCTGGAGCAGTCGGGCGTGCTCTACGCGGGGCTCGCCTTTGGCAAGCCGATGGTGCTCGGGGATGTCGGGGGATTCTCCGAGGTTGGGCGCGAGCACGGCGCCGCCCGCCTCGTACCACCGGGTGACCCGGATGCGCTGGCCGGGGCGCTGAGCGAGCTGCTCGCCGATCCCGCCGAGCGCGAGCGCCTCTCCCGTGCGGCACTCGCCGCGGTCGAGGGCCCCTTCTCCTGGCAGGGAATCGCCGACCGCACGATCGCCCTCTACGAGTCGCTGCTCACCGGGGGCCGCGGATAATGGCGGCTGTGCGCGCCCCGAAGCAGAGACGGGCCGGCGCCCTCGCGCTCTTCTGGGGCGCGGCGCTGGCCTTGATCCACACCCATCTCACCTACCCATTGAGCCTGGCGCTGTTGCGGAGGCTGCGGGGCAAGCCGCCCCAGGCGCCCACCGCCCGAGCAGCTGAGGTGTTCGAGCCCATGGTCAGCCTGGTGATCGCCGCCCATGACGAGGGGCAGGTGATCGAGCGCAAGCTCGCCAACGCCCTCGCGCTCGGCTATCCGCGCGATCGGCTCGAGCTGATCGTCGCCTCCGACGGCTCCAATGACGGCACCGTCAAGCGCGCCCGGGCGGCGGGCGCCGATCAGGTGCTGGACCTGCCGCGGGGCGGAAAGATCGCGACTCAGAACGCAGCGGTCGAGCATGCCGGCGGCGAGCTCCTCGCCTTCAGCGACGCCAACGCCTACTGGGAGCCCGGGGCTCTGCGTGAGCTGCTCGCGCCGTTCAGAGACCCGAAGGTGGGCTACGTCTGTGGCCAGGTCGCCTTTCTCGACGCCGAGGGGGACAACCAGGAGGGCGCCTACTGGCGCTACGAGATGTGGGTGCGGGGGATGGAGTCGGATCTGGCCGGCGTCACGGCCGGCAACGGTGGCATCTACGCCGTGCGTCGCGGTGCCTACCGCCCGCTCGACCCCTCCCGCAGCCACGACCTCAGCTTCCCCTTCCAGCTTGCCAAGGCCGGCTACCGCTCGGCCTACGCCCCTGACGCCAGGGCCGAGGAGAAGCTGGTGCCGGACAGCGACGGCGAGTTCCAGCGCAAGCGCCGGATGATGCGAGGCCTGTGGGACATCGTCGTCGGGGACGGGATGCTCGACCCCCGCGGCTACACGCCGCTGTACGCCTACGAGATTGCCTCTCATCGTGGCCTCCGTTACGCGTCGCCCAAGCTCCATGCCCTGCTGCTGGTGGCCAACCTCCGTCTTCTGGGCCGCTCGCGGCTCTACGTGTTGACCCTTGCCGGACAGCTGGCCCTGATCGCGGCAGCGTTGTCACCCGAGCCGCTGCCGGGCCGGCCGCTGCGGTTGGCGCGCCACTACGCGCTCTCGACCGCCGCGATTGCGCTCGGCACCCTCGACCGCTTCAGAGGGGGACCCCCGGCGGGGTGGGAGAAGTCGGAGGGCACGCGATGAGCTCCGACGCCGGTGAGATCGAACGCGCCTTCGCCGAGCCCGCCAATGCTCCACCCGTGCGCAGCGGCCCGCCCGGCCGGGGCCTGCCGCGGGCGCTTGACCTGCTGATCGCGGGCCTGACCGTGCTGGTCCTCTCACCGCTGCTGTTGCTGGTGGTCCTGGCGATCCGGCTCGACTCCCGCGGGCCGGTGATCTACCGCCAGCTCCGGGTCGGTCGGGACGGCCGCGAGTTCATGCTCTACAAGCTGCGCACGATGAGCCTTGGCTCCGATCCCGTCGGGGTCGGGGTCGCGGTCGAGGACGACGACCCGCGGGTCACCCGGGTCGGGCGGCTGCTGCGGCGACTGTCGCTCGACGAGGTTCCCAACCTGGTCAACGTGCTCCATGGGGAGATGGCGATCGTCGGTCCCCGGCCGACCATTCGTTCCCAGGTTGAGCTGTTCAGCGCACGGCAGCATCGTCGCCACGCCGTGCGCCCGGGAATGACCGGCTGGGCGCAGACCAACGGCCGCGTGGGAATCGAGTGGGGAGAGCGGATCGAGCTCGACATCTACTACGTCGAGCATCGGTCCCCGGCCCTGGATCTGCGGATCCTCGGCAGCACCGTCTGGCAGGTGCTCAGCGGCCGGGGCCTTTACACCGGCGGCTGACCGCACGCCCTCCGCCGGGGCCCGGCTAGGCTTCTCGCCCGATGACCGAGCGCGGCTCAGATGTGGAGGTCCGAATCCGGCCGTTTCGGCCCGGCGATGCCGTGGCCGTGCACCGTTGGTTCAACAATCCCGAGGCGACCTCCTCGCTGATGGAGGTGCGCGACTCGTTCTCGAGCGCCGACGCCGAGGGCTGGGTCGCCCGCGCGATCGCCAACGACGAGAGCGACGGGGAGGACCGCAAGTGGGCGATCGAGGTCGAGGGCCACACCGAGCCGGTCGGCTTTACGGCGCTCTACGGCCTGCGCCGCCAACTGCCGCCCGAGCTTGGGGCGATGATTGGCGAGAAGGTGCGCGGGCGGGGCGTGGGGCGCGAGGCGGAGCGCCTGACCGTCGCCAAGGCCTTCGAGGAATTCGACGCCCATCGCGTATACGGGCGGATTCCGGCCTTCAACCAGCCGGCCAAGAAGGCCGTGACCTGGCAGGACTGGAAGCACGAGGGGACCATGCGGGAGCACATCCGCCGCCCGGACGGAACCTTGATCGACTGCGAGCTGTGGGGCGTGACCAGGGCTGAGTGGGAGCGCCGCTGGAGCGGGTCCGCCGCTTGAGCGCCGCGGCCCGGGCCTGGCTCGAGCCCGATCGGGGCGCCGGGGCCGGCGGCCTGGAGTTCTTCCGCGGTCCCGAGTTCCTCGAGGCCGAGGGCACGACCCACACCCTGATCGTCGAGTCATCCTCCGCGCGTGCCGCGATCCCGTTGATCGTCCGCGAGATCGAGGGCTCGCAGGGTGCCCGTGACGCGACCTCGCCGTACTCCTACCCGGGCGCGGAGGTGCGCGGTGCCCCGATCGATCCGGCGATCGTCGATTGGTCCGCGACCGAGCTGGTCAGCGCCTTCGTCCGCGACCGGCTGGGTGATCCCCCGGCGCTCGCCGGCGGCACCGAGCGCTCGATCGTGCTGGTCTCCGATCCGGCCCTGCCGCGCAAGTCGCGGATGAGCGATCGCCAGCAGATTCGCAAGAACGAGGCGGCCGGCTATGAGATCAGCCAGCTGCCCGGGCCCGAGACCAGCGCGGCGCAGCGGGCCGAGTTCGGCGCCGTGTACACCGAGACCATGGCCCACGTTGACGCCGGCGAGCGCTATCTGTTCGGGGGGGAGTACTTCGATCTCCTGTTCAGCTCACCGCGCTCGCGCCTGTTCGTGATCACCGCGCCGGGTGGCTCGACCGCGGCTGCCGCGATCACCGTGGTCAGCGACGGCTTCGTGCACTACTACCTCTCCGGCACGGCGGATACCGAGCGCAGCCGGGCGCCCTCCAAGAACCTGATCGTCGCGGTGACCGACCATGCGGAGTCCCTCGGGCTACCCATGAACCTCGGCGGCGGCGTGCGGCCCGGCGATGGGCTCGAGGAGTTCAAGCGTGGCTTCGCCAACAGCGAGCTCCCGTTCCGGACGCATCAGCTGGTCTGCGACCGAGCGCGCTACGAGCAACTCGCGTTGGGATGCCCCGAGGGCTCCGGGTTCTTCCCTCGCTACCGTGCTCCGAGCCTGCCCAGATGAGAAGCGGCTGCTAGGCCGACAGTGTCCCGCCCGTTTCCTCGCCGGTGTCTGGGTCGGTCTCGGTCGGCTCCTCCTCGATCGGCGGCAGCTCCTCCTCGACGTCGGTGTAGCGGTCGATGCGCTTCTGGATCCGACGCCTGATCGTTGGCAGCTTGGCCCGCAGGAGGCTGCCGGCGCACTCCGTGAAGTTCAGGTCACTGTGGCTGCTGACCCGCTTGACCCGCACCCTCTTGCCCGACTTGGCTTTTGTGGTCGTGCCGCCCGCCGACAGCAGTCTCGTGCTGCCGGTGGCCCGGATCCCGTGTTGGTCGAGCTTCCAAGCCAGGTACTGGATCACCGCCTGCTTCTCCGCCGTGCTGGCGCCCACGCTCGAATGGTTGGCGATCGTCGCGACGCCGGTGGTTTCGGCGTTGTGGCCCTCTGAGTGCGCTCCCACCACGGCCCTTCGCACCCGTCCGGCGCGGCCCTCGTAGGTGTTGCCGAAGCGATCGACCAGCGCGTTGTAGCCGATGTCGTTCCAGCCGTTCGCGTTGCGGTGGTAGCGGCAGATCGCCAAAACGATGCCGGGCGCGTCGGCCTCGCTGTAGTCGTTGGCGCTGACCGTGTGGTGGACGACTGCCGCCTTCACCTTGCCGTAGGAAGCATGGCGCCGTGGCTCGCAACCCCCGTTGTTGCGATCTGCCCCCCACTCTCGGCGCTTGATGATCTCCGGCTTCGGCGAGGCCCCGATCGCGACCTCACCGGCCATGCTGACCACGGCCGAGTTGATCGCTCCGCGGACCCCGTTGAGCAGGCCGCTCAGAGCCGTGGCGTCGCCGGCGACGTTCACGTAGTGCAGGTTGCCCGCGGGCCGCTCTCCCCGACTGCGGATCTGGACCTCGTCACTACCGCCGCTATAGAGCGGATCGCCGTTGCCGATCTCTACCCACTCGCTCCAGTCCTCGTCCTGCTCCCGCACCCTGAGCTCGATCTCCTCCATCTGACCGGCCACCCCGACCACGTCAAAGCGTGTCGGCGCCTCGACCACCGGGCTGCGGAACCTGACCGGGCCGTCGTCGTGATGGCTGGCGGTGTGCCCCGCGTGATCGGCGGCGTGTGCTTCGGTTGCGGCCTTCGGGGGCCCGATGCGCTTCAGCTGCGGGAGCCTCTGCTCGAAGTCGACGGCGCTGGGCAGATAGCGCTCGGTCGAGAGCGCCGGTCCGGCCACCCACAGCAACGCCGCGGCGATCAGCCCCAGCGGGAGCAATCTCAAGCATTTCCTCAGCATCGTGTTAGCAATAGCTTTACCACCAACCGAAACACCGCTGATTCGGATAAGTCTCGGCGCGCGGTTTCACCTTGTGGATTCGCCGCTCCTTGCAAGGATCCCTGCAGCGGGCGGCCGCATATCCGAGCTGGAGACCCACCTCTACGGGCGCGTCGAGGCCTGGAACCGATCCGGGCTCGGCATCCGCATCGGAGCGGGCGGGCCTTCTAGTTGATCGCGATGGCCTCGGGCCCGCGGGCGCGGAACTCGGATCGGAACGCGCGGATCGCGTCGAGGGTTGCGGCGCCCTCGTAGGAGTCACAGCCGAGCGTCTGCTGCCAGGCGGTCGCAGCGACCTCGTAGGGCATGTCGTCGTTGGGGAAGAGGATCATCCCGGCGCCGTCCTCGTCGTAGAGGCCGAGCAGCTCGAGCTGGGCCTGCTCGTCGAGGCCCGAGTTGTACTGAATCTCGATCCGGCCATGCTCGAGGGCGTGGACGAAGTTGAGTGGGCTTGGGGTCTCTGCATAGGCGCCGTCGGTGAGCGGGTTTTCGCTGTGATCACCAGAGATGGGCGGGTTCGCCCCGTAGTTGGGCAGCTCTGCGCCATCGGCGAGGTGGGTGTTGCCCTCGTCCTTCTGATCGAGCAGCAGCTCGCAGTTCGCGGCCTTGGCGGCCGCCTCCAGGTCCGAGATGTTGCCATCGGTTGGCGCCTCGACGCTGTCGCGATCGTCGACCGTGATGCCGTCGGGAACGATCCCAAAAGAGTTGTTGACCCGGTCCCCGGAGGCCGTGGTCGTCCCGCCGCTCCCGTCGTCACCGCCGCCGACGATTGCAAAACCGATCCCGACGACGACCGCGAGCGTAATCAAGCCGGCCACCGCGTAGCCGAGGATCAAGCGCTTGCGATCTTGGCGCCGCGCGGCGACCTCGGCCTGCTCGCGAGCCTGCTGTAGACGCTCCTTCTCCTCCTTGCGGGATGCCATCGGCCGCGAAGCCTAGCGAAAGGCTGATCTTGTCCAGGCTCGCCGGCCCGGCGCTCAGCCGGGGGTCGGCGTTGTGCTCGGAGCGCGGGTCCAGGGCCGTGCCGCGTTCAGGGCACCAACCACCGCCAGGGTCGAATCGGCCTTGTTCAGGGTGTAGAAGTGGAGCCCGTCGACCCCGCCTGCAAGCAGCTCGTCGCACTGTCGGGCAGCGTAGGCGACGCCCAGCGAACGCTCTGCCGTGGGGTCCCCACCGCAGGCGCGAAGCGCCTCGTGCAGCGGCTCGGGGATGCGCGCTTGGCAGACCTCGCAGAAACGGACCAGTCCGGCATAGCTGCGGATCGGCAGCACCCCGACCAGGACCGGCACCTCGATCCCCGCCCCGCGGACCCGCTCGAGCCACGCGAAGAAGACCGCGTTGTCGAAGAACAACTGGCTGATTACGAACTCGGCCCCCGAGTCGACTTTCTCCTTCAGATAGGCGATGTCGGCCTCGGGCGACGCCGCCTCGGGGTGGATCTCAGGGAAACAGGAGCCGCCCACGCCCCAGTTGCCGCGCTCGTGGATGAACGCGGCCAGCTCGGCCGACCCGCGCAGGCCTCCGGCCGGCGCCGTGAAGTCACTCGCCCCTGCCGGCGGGTCGCCGCGAAGCGCCAGGATGTTCTCGATCCCTGCCTCGTTGAGCCGTCCGAGGATCGCGTCGAGGCCTTCGATCGTCTCTCCGACGCAGCTCAGATGGGCCATCGTCTCGATCCCGATCTCGCGCAGCAGGCGGGTCGAGACCTCGACCGTTCCGTCGCGGGTGCTGCCGGCCGCACCGTAGGTGACCGAGGCGAAGTCGGGCGAGAGCCGACGCAGCTCCGTCAGCGCTTCGAACAGCTCGACGGCAGCCTCCTCGCTCTTGGGCGGGAACACCTCGAACGAGAACGAGGGCTCGCCCCTGCTTCGACGCGCGCTCAATAGCTCCGGGATCCTCATCGCCCGGCAATCGTAGAGCCCGGCCACCGGGGCCCGCCACCGCGGAGCCGAGTGAGGTTGGGAATATGCTCGTCGCGTGAGTTCGGAGGGCAAGGGGGCGGTTCACGCCGAGCGCGAGGCGAGCTTCCTACTCGCCGTCCCCGAGAAACGCCTGCTCCGCTGGCTCGCTGCCCGGCTGCCACGCTGGGTACTGCCCGACGACATGACAGCGCTGGGCGTGCTCGCTGCATTCGGCGTCGCGGTCGCCTATCAACTCTCGAACGAGAGCCTCGACTGGCTCTGGGTGGCCAGCGGCCTGATCGCTCTGCTCGTGGGTCGCGCCTTCACCAACCTGCGGGAGCTTGCGCGGCAGGAGCCCGGCGCCCCGCGGCGCTAGTCTCAGCGCAGAGATCGGCTCGCAGCGATGATTGGAGCGACCACGAGATGACCGAATATCGGGACCACCGCGGCTACGGTAGTACCGGCACCGCCGATTCCGAGGGCATCGGAATCGAGGTCGCCCGCACCGATGCCGGAGCGCTGATGGGTCAGGTGATGTTCCTGGTCTCGATCGCGCTGGGGTTCTTGGCGCTCGGCAGCTATATCGGCCGCGATCTGACCGAGGGTGCCGCGCTGGGATGCTTCTTCGCAGGCTTCGGCATGTTGATCGTCGCGAACTTCGTCGAGCGGCTTCGCTTCGGCACGTTCGCGGTTGTCTGGCTCTATACGATCGCCCTGTTGCTCGGCTTGGGTCTCGGCCCGGCGTTGAACCAGCTCCTGACCGTTGAGCCCAGCGTCGTCTGGACGGCCGCCGGCGGCACCGCGCTGGCCACTGTTGGCGCCGGCGCGATCGGGCTCTTGCTCAGCAAGGACCTCGCCCCGTGGATGCGGCCGCTCTCGTTCGTGATCCTCGGGGCGGTCGCGGTTAGCATCGTGCTGCTGATCACCGGGACCGCGGCGCCGCCCCTGCTCAGCCTGGTGATCCTGATCGTCGCGACGCTGCTGATCGTCGTCTACTTCAACTATCTGCGCAAGCACGGGACCGAGCAGGATGCGGTTTGGATAGCGACCGGGATCTTCGTCGCGATCGTCAATATCTTCCTCTCGTTGCTCAACCTGCTTAGCGAATAGCCCAGCGGCCGCCTCGGCTCAGCTCTCGCGGAGCTCGCGGCGCAGGATCTTTCCGGAGGCAGACTTGGGGATCGCCGCGATCCGCTCGATCAGCCGCAGCTTCTTCTGCGGGGAGACCTGGGCTGCTACGTGCTCGAGCAGCTCCTCGTCCGAGACCTCGGCGCCCTCGGCGACCACCACGACGCCCTTGGGCAGCTCGCCGGCCTCCTCGTCGGCGACGCCGATCACCGCGCAGTCGGCCACGGCCGGGTGGGTGATCAGGATCGCCTCGAGCTCCGCCGGGGGCACCTGGAAGCCCTTGTACTTGATCAGCTCCTTGAGCCGGTCGACGATCGCGAGGTAGCCGTCCTCGTCGGCGATGGCGACGTCACCCGTCTTCAGCCAGCCATCGTCGGTCACGGTCTCTGCGGTCGCCTGCTCGTTGTTCAGGTAGCCGACCATGACCTGCGGCCCGCGCACCCAGAGCTCACCGCGCTCGCCGTCTGCGAGGTCTTCGCCGCTATCGGGATCGACGATCCGCGACTCGGTGCCCGGCACGCCGGGTCCGATCGACCCCGGCTTGATGTTGTCCAGCGGGCAGAAGTGGCTGACTGGGCTCAGCTCGGTCATTCCGTAGCCCTGGGTCACCGGCACGTCGAGGCGATCGCTGACCTGCTGTGCCAGCTCCGCGCCGAGCGGCGCCGCTCCCGACATCACCATCCGCAGCGAGGACAGGTCGGCCTCGTCGATCGCCGGATGCTTGGCGAGCGCCAGCGCGATCGGCGGTACCACGTAGGCACAGGTGACACGATGCCTCTCGATCAGGCCGAGGAAGTCCCCGAGGTCAAAGCGGGGCATGCTGACGATCGGATTGCCCGTCCTCAGGCCCATGTTCATGATCACCGTCATCCCGTAGATATGGAAGAACGGCAGTACGCCGATCAGCACGTCGTCCGGTTGCATCGGCATTGCCGCGTCGGTCTGCAAGATGTTGGCCACCAGGTTGCGATGGGTCAGCATCACGCCCTTGGGCAAGCCCGTGGTGCCGCTCGAGTAGGGCAGCACGGCCAGATCCACCGCCGGATCGATCTCGAGCTCGGGCGGCTCGGCCCCTGAGGCCAGCAGCTCCTTGATATCGGTGGCGCCCTGCTCGTCACCCTCGGCGCCGACCAGCAGGATCTCCTCTACGTCGGTGCCCTCCACCGCCTCGCGCGCAACCGCGAGGAACGGCGGCACCGTCACCAGGAGCTTCGCGCTCGAATCGTGCAGCTGCTGGCTGAGCTCGCCCGCCGTGTAGAGCGGGTTCGCGGTCGCGTTGATTCCCCCGGCGCGGCAGACGCCATGAAACACAACCGCGTACTCGGGCAGGTTGGGCATGTAAATGCAGACCACGTCGCCCTTGCCGATGCCCCGCGCGGCGAGCGCCCCCGCCAGCGCTCCGCTCAGCGCCTCGAGCTGACCGAAGCTCAGCGTGCGGCCGCTGGGCCCGTCGATCAGTGCCGGCCGCTCGGCCCGCTCCGCGGCGCCCGCGAGCACGAATGAGGTGATATCGAGATCGGGGATCTCGGGGGCGGGGGCGGCGGTCAGGCT
Organism: uncultured Acidimicrobiia bacterium; assembly: GCA_964196325.1. GTDB lineage: Bacteria > Actinomycetota > Thermoleophilia > Solirubrobacterales > 70-9 > CAXMST01. The sequence continues at coordinate 5,785 of CAXMST010000046.1, read as the reverse complement.
CAAGGTCTCTCCTCCTCGGGGTCGCGTGCCGCTGAGCCTATCGGCGTCGGCCCCGTAGCCCCAGCGGGGGAGCTGGGGCGGTCGTTTGGCAGGCCACGGAACAGCTCAGCGAGGTCGGCGTCGGCGGTGTGCGTCTCGAAGCAAACCGAGTAGCCGCCGTCGAGGTTATCGAGGCGTATCTCGAGTCCGTCGAACGCGATCTTGTCGGATGCTGTCTCTTTTGATGCGCTCGGCACTGGCGCCTCCATGGTTGTGGATACCTGCGCGCGAGGCTAAGCGCGCAGGGCGCGTCGCGCATCGGCTGAAACACCCAACTTAGCTTCGGGACGGCGTGGGTGGTTTCACCCACGCCCGTCTAGACCAGCCGGTGCTCGTAGGCATAGGCGGTAGCAGCCGCACGCGAGGAAACACCGAGCTTGGCGAAGATGTTGCTCACGTGACGGTCAACGGTGCGCTTGCTGAGCACGAGCTCGGCGGCGATCGCCTTGTTGGTCTCGCCAGCCGCAAGGTGGCGCAGCACCTCGAGCTCGCGCTCGGTAAGCCCATGCACTCCAGTGGGGGCGGCGCCCGTGAGCGAGTTGACCCGGGTGAGGTCCGGCGTCGCCTCTAGCTCCGCGTAACCGGCGCGGGCCGCCTCCAGCTCCAGGACAGCCGCATCCTCGTCGTCCAGGGTCCGGCAGGCGAGCCCGGCCAGCTCCCGCACGCACGCCGTCCGGTAGGGCGCCTCCAGCTGCTGCCATACCTCGCTCGCGCTGCGGAACGAAGCCAGGGCGGCTCCGGCGTTTCCCCTGGCCAGCTCGACCGTGCCCCGCGCCTGGGCGGCCATCGCTCCGAGCGCCCGATTCTCATGGCCTGCGGCGATCGACTCGAGCTCTCCGGAGGCCGTGCGCGCCGCCCCCAGATCATCGACGGCCAGCATGATCTGGACGAATGAAGGAAGAAGGCCTGCCCGCTTGCCGGGCTCGGAAGTCTCGGCTTCCACCCTGCGGATCGCGGCCGTCGCGGCGTCGGCCTTCCCCTGCGCCAAGCGCATCAAGGCGAAGCCCGGCTGCGGCTCCCACCCATATTCGCTTGCCTCCCTGTAGGCCTTCTCGGCCGCGCGGTAATTCCCGTGGAGGCGGTGGATCTCCCCCCTCTGGTAGCAGGCCTCGCCCGCTGCCACTGGATTCTCTGCCTGGAGGCAGCGCTCGGCGGCCCGCCGCGCCTCCTCAATCGCCTCCGACCAGGCGCCGTGCAGCTGCATGATCTGGGCGCGATGCACCAGGCAGCGGCCGGTGAAGGCGACCAGGTCGGGTTGGCGCTCGCACCAGCCGGTAAGAGCGACAGTCCACTCCTGGGCGCGGCGAAGCTCGTGGGCGTCCTGGCAGGCCAGGATCACGCCGCAGTAGACGATCCCGGAGGCGATCGGGGAGAGCTCGCCAGCGGTGACCGCGATCATCGACTCGTCCAGCAGCGCCAGGCCCTCCTTGAGGCGCCCAAGTCGGATCAGGATGTGGCCCTGCTCCTGTGCGGCGAGGGCGAACAGATCCGGGTCTTGGAAGCGCTCGCCCGCCGCCGCCGCCTTGGCTGCGGTTACGGCGGCGGCTTCCAAGTCGCCGCTTCCTTCCTGCTCGAAGACGAGCGGCAGCAGCAGATAGCCGCCCTCGACTCGGTGACCGCCCTCGCGGTCGAGCAGCCGTTGGGCGCGGCCAAGCCAACCGCCGGCCCGGCCCAACTCCCCCCCCGGAGGCGAGCGTGACGCCGATCCAGAAGGCGCAGCGCAGGGCCGCCAAGGCCGCGCCGGCATCGAGGTGGGCGCGGTAGGCGCGCTCCAGGATCCCCACGTAGTCTTCCTCGCGGCCGAGCATGTAGGCCGACGTGGCGAGAAGCTCCAACTCCCCGGCTCCGAGCTGGTCCGATCGATCGGCGGTTGACAGCGACTCGTAGGCTTCCGTCCAAGCCTGCCTTGTGTAGGACTCGCGGCCCCGTTCGAGTTCGGCTGTGGCATCCACGACGGGGTGATTATCGTCGCCGGCTCCCCGCCCGGCTAGTCAGACGGCTCGGAGCGCCCGTGATCTCGCATTGAACCTGCAGCCGAATGCCGCTGCTCCTTCGCGCCACAAGCGACACCGCGGGCGCGCTTGATGGGGCTTCCACTCGCCCGGGAGCCGGTCAGCGCACCCGCGGGTTGCGCCTGGTCAGGCCAAGCAAGCAACCAATGGAGCTGGCGGGACGACTCTCGAACCCCGCCTTCCTCGGGCGGCTTACGGAATTCCTGCTAGGAGCCAGGTGAGCGGCGCGGCTGGCGTGACTGCTCCTTCTCGTCCAGAGGGGCAGTCTCCGGCGGCTCAAACGGCCCGCCGCTGGCTTCCGCTTTCACTCGAGAAGGCGGAAGCGACGGTTGAGCCGCCGAGCCGCCGAGCCCTTCGGAAACCTCTAGGCCGTTGTCCCGTCGCTCATGCTTCCGCCGGGTTGGGTGAAGTGGCTTCCCTGGCTGGAGTAGGTCGCCGGGAGATGCAGGAACTTGGAGTACGTCCTGATGGTCCACGAGACCGGGCCACGGAAGTAGTAGCACTCGGGTGCCGCGACTTTGTCGATGTCTTTCTTGTATTTCGCGGCGGTGCCCTTGGAGAGATGGAACTTGAGTTCCTTGGTGTCCCTGAAGGTCTCGTGGATGATCAAGGCGTCCTCGCCAATGACCTGGTACGCCTCGAACCGCAGCAGGCCTTCCTCCATCGAGTGGGCGTCGGTACCAACGCGCTGCCACCAGTGCTTGAGCTCTTCGAGGTCGCCGTCGTCGCCTGGCTTGCAGCTCCACTTCGCGGTGACCTGGATTGCGGTGTCCTGGTCGGGGTGCCTGTAGTCATCCTTGACGTAGCCAAAGAGCGACTCGCCGAAGGCCACCGGCACGTTCTTCGCCATTAGCGCTTCCCTAGCTCGAGTGGGAATGCTGAGGCCGCGGACCAGGTGCAGCTCTGGCTTGGCGACCCTGGTGAGGGCGCCCATGTGCTGGGCGGCCGTGGCGGCGAAGTAGTGGGTGACAGCGTCAGGGTCCTCGAAGACGTGGTGAACGAGCACTGCGTCTTCGCCGACAGCGTGGTTGATCTCGGTCGACAGGACACCGTTGTCGGCTCTGGCGCCGGCATGGATGTCTTCCCATTCCTGGAGCATCTCCTTTGACTCCGCGGATTTCCGGAACAGCCCACCCTTCTTCGCTGGGACCCATTTGCCCGTGACGCTGATCTCGTGGCCGATCTTGGATGGCTCTGCCAGGAACGGCGCCAGCGGTTCTGTGGTCGGTGTCATGCTGTCTCCTCTTGGGTTCACGATGGCGGGTGTCCGCCACGAGCTCGGGACTATGCCAGGCGCCCTACTAGCGTGACCGCGGAGCCGCGAGGCGCAATCTGCGGCCGCAGGCGCGACCCAGGCGCGGATCGGGCGGGGGGCGAGAGAGGGCGGGGGGCGTGGCTGCTCTTGCACCGAAGCGGCAGCCGTAGCTGTCCCTCCTGCTTCCCATGGAGGCTGTCGCACAACCAAAAGTGAAGCCCTGAGCGCTCGTGTCAGGCCTCTTTAGGAATGGCTCGACCGATGCTCCATTCGGCGCCTACTGCTCGAACTGGGCGGTCTGTCGCCGGCCGCAAGAGCCACGCCGGCCGGCGTAGGGGTCCCTCTTCGCCGAAGCCTTTGTGCGACAGCCTCCATGCAAGGGAGCACTCTCAAAAACGCAGGAGCGAGCTGCCACCGACTTGCTCTTCATATGCGCGAGGATCAACGCCGAGGTTGGCGCCGCCCTTCAAGCAAGCAAGCAATGGAGCTAGGGGGACTCGAACCCCCGACCTCCTGGGTGCGATCCAGGCGCTCTCCCAACTGAGCTATAGCCCCTCGCCGTGCTGTTCGGCAGGTGCGGGGCCGGGCCCGCGCTGGGGAGGATAGCTGCCGCCGCGAGGAGGCGGCCGCCATCGGTGCGAACATCCAAGCACGGTGGGCGACGGCCGACCGCAACCACTCGGGAGGTGACCAAGCTGAGCTTTCGCGGGCCGATTGACCGCCTTCTTCGTCGCGATCGTGGTGCTGCCGATGATCGCCGTCGCCGTGCTCGCCGTGCGCGTGACCGAGGACTCGCGCGATGGCGAGTCCGATGCGACGCTGGCCGCCTCCCTCGAGGCGAGCGTCGCGCTGTACGACGACGCGCTCGCAGGTGGGCCCAAGGACATCGCACGGATTGCCGACTCGCCCCGGGGTCGCCTCGGCGCTGGCCGCCGGTGACACCGGCGCTCTGCGGCGGATTGCCAGGCTCGAGCTCCGTGATCCCGACATCGTCCTTGTCGCGTTCTTCGGAGGGGACGGTGCCGAGCTCGCCGCGGCCGGCGCCGAGGATGCGATTGCCACGAGCCGCCTGCCGGTCGACTTCCGAGGTGAGCCGTCGGGCGAGATCCTGGTCGCAGCGTTGGAGCCGACGGCATTCGTCACCGAGATCGCCGAGCTGACTGGAGACGACGCGCTGATTGTCTCCGACGGCACTCAGCTCGCCGCGACGACGCGGATCGACGATGCGGGGGCCGTGGTCGATTCCGGTGGGACCTCGCTCGACCTCGCGGATGAAAAGCGTCGCGCCGCGGGCGTCTCGCTGGCGGGCGCCCCGTCGGGGACCTGGCTGGTGCTGATCACCGACCAGGCCGACACCTTCGTGGCCTCCGCGCCGCTCGTCGCGCTGGTGCTGGTGGCCTTCTTCGCGCTGGCGATGCTCTTGGTGTTATTTGCCCTTCGGGTGCTCCGCGGCCAGGTCGCCTCAATGCTCGCGGCGGCCCGGCGGATCGGCGCGGGCGACTTCAGCGGACGGGTTCCCGTCGAGGGCGACGACGAGATCGGCGGCCTGGCACGGGAGTTCAACAAGATGAGCGACCGACTCCGCGCCCAGATGGGCGAGTTGCGGCGCCAGCGCGGCGAGATCGACGAGTCCGTGCGGCGCATCGACGAGGCCTTTGCCGCGGGCCTCGACCGACCCGCCACGCTCGAGATCGTGGTCGAGACGGCAGTCAGTGCCTGCGATGCCGAGCTCGGACGCATCGCCCTGGCCGGCGAGGACGGCCTCGAGGTCATTCGGAATCCGGCAGGGAACCCGCATTGCATGGCGAATTCCCGATCGTCCTCCGTGCCGCACCGCGGGCCCGGCATCTGTAACCCTTTGAGGGGGCGATGGGAATCTTCGACGACGCTATCCGAGAGCACCTCGAGCTGAAGCGCAAGGCTGGCGCTTCCGGTGACGATCTCGACCGCCTCGAAAAGGAGGCCTTCGGACCTCCGACCCGCCCCGGTGATCCTGAGTTCGAGCAGCCTGGCGGCTCCGAGGGGCCCGCGCCCGAGTTCGCCGAGACCGCCGCGGCCGGCGGCGCCGAGGCCCCCGTTGCGGCCCCGCCGGAGCCGGAGGTTCGGGCTGAGCCCGACAGCGCGCCCGAGCCGGAGGCTCCCGGACCGGAGATGAGTCCGACCGAGCGGGCGCGGATCGACCATTCGCACCTCAAGGACACCGCCGCTCACGAGGCACTTGAGCCGGGGGCGTCCGCTCCTCCGGCGCCCGAGACCGCTGCGCCCGCGCCGACCCCCGACCCGATCGAAGTCGAGATCTTCAACGAGGAGGATGAGCCCGAGTTGGGTGATCTCGGGCTGGAAGAGGTCCTGGTCGAGGATGACTTCGATCAGCCACAGCCACAGCCACAGCCACAGCCACAGCCACAGCCACAGCCAGAGGCAGAGGCAGAGGCAGAGGCAGAGCCCGAGCCAGAGGCAGAGGCAGAGCCCGAGATCA
>CAXMST010000045.1:0-7049 GCA_964196325.1 uncultured Acidimicrobiia bacterium | reverse complement strand
TTCGCGGTCAACAACCCGAACGTGGTCGCCGCCTGCGGCTGCGGCTCCTCCTTCCAGGTCCGCGACGAAGAGGCCGAGTCGACGCCGGCCGGCGCGACCGCCTAGAGCTCCTCTCTCGGGCTCAGGTCTCGATCTGCATCGGCGGGCTCTGCTGCGACCCGTCCGCAGTAGCCGCGCCCTTCTCTGCGGCCCCGGTCGGCACCTCTGCGGGCTGCTCGACGCCAAGTAGATCGGCCAGCTCGCCGGACTCGAGCATCTCCTCGACGATGTCGCAGCCCCCGAGCAGCTCACCCTTCACGTAGAGCTGGGGGAAGGTCCCCAGTCGGAGCGCTCGGCCGTACGATCTGAAGCCGGTGGGTAGTGGACCTCGATAGAGACCGCTGGACATGCGCGATAGCTCCACCGAGGGGGATTCGAGGTCGAACATGACCCAGGTCTCGGCCTCCGGTAGGTCCGGCTTCTGGAGCAGGATCGGCTTGCCGCGCTGCGACAATAGGCGATGGCCGGTCGGCTAGCAGTTGACGACGCCCTCGTCGACCGGAAGTCTACGAAACCGAAGGTCACAGGTTCGAATCCTGTCGGGCGCGTTCTCCGATCGGCCGATAACCGCATGGACATGCGCCGCCGGCTGGATCCCGGAAAGATGCCCAAGGCGCCGAATCCCGCAACCGCTTGCACATGCGGGGTCCGACTATCGCGCAACTATCGCGCAGAGATGAGATGAGCAAGGGGATTGCGGGCCCCTGGCTGGAGTGGACGATCGCGCAGGAGCTCGAACTGGGCTCGATCGCCACCGGGACCAACGCTCGCTCGCCGGAGCAGGCCAACGCGACAGGCGCTTAGGTCGACCGGCGAGCGTCGGATCGCGACAGCGCCGCGTCACCAGACCCCGCACGCGCGCCGGTATCATCGTGAGCATCGGCGGGAGAAGAGGCATGGGTCGTAGCGGTGGACCGCCGAGGTGGCGGAAATGGCGCTCCCTCCTTGCCGGGGGGGCGACGCTCGCGGCGCTGCTCCTGCTCATTCCGGCAGGCTCCGCTCTCGCTGCCAAGCAGCAACCGTCCGGGCCGAAGCTCGCTCCCGGAGTCTTCCTCCAAAAGGCACCAAAGGGCGGGCCTTCGGACGACCGCCTCGCCCCGCCCTCGTTCGAGCCGCGGATCGTCGGCGGCAACACGACGACGATCGCCGAGTGGCCCTGGCAGGTGGCGATCACCGCCGACCCGGAGTTCTTCGCAGGCGATGGCTTTGACCGTCAGTTCTGCGCCGGCAGCCTGGTAGCGCCGACGATCGTGATGAGTGCCGCGCACTGCTTCTTCGACGTGCTCGACCCTGGCAATGACTTCGACAATCCCGATCTGTTCGCGGCGATCAGCGGCCGCACTCAGCTCTCCTCGAGTCAGGGCCAGGAGATCGAGATCGCCAACCTCTACTTCTTCGTCGGCGCCAACGGAAGGCCGCTCTTCAACAAGAACACGTTCGAGTGGGACGCCGTGTTCGTGCAGCTCGCCTCGCCCTCGCCCGCCTCGAACTCGACCCCGATCCAGATCGCCGGCGCCACAGAGGCCTCCTTCTGGGCGCCCGGCGATGAGAACGCCTGGGCAACCGGCTGGGGGACGATCTCCTCCGGCGGTGAGGCAAGCGACATCCTGCGAGAGGTAAACGTCGACCGGATCGCCGATTCGACCTGCGGCTCGGCGAGCTCCTACGGCTCCGACTTCGATCCCGAGACGATGCTGTGCGCGGGAGAGCTCGCGGGCGGCCAGGACACCTGCCAGGGCGACAGCGGCGGCCCGCTCGTGACCCCGATCGGCGGAGGAGCGTTCCGCCTGATCGGCGATACGAGCTGGGGCTTCGGCTGTGCGCTCCCCGATCTCCCGGGTGTCTACGGCCGGGTCGCAGAGGACCCGATGTGCAGCGCGCTTCGGCAGGGCATCCAGGACGTCGCCGCCGTTGACACGGTCGGGCCCGGGGGTTGCCTTGGGGGATCGCCCGCACCCCCAGACCCGCCGACGATCACCGACACCGATCCCGACTCACCGGCCGACGACAACGGCCCCGAGGTGAAGGGGACCGTGGGGGCCGGCAGCCCGACCGAGGTCAAGATCTACACCAACGCCAGCTGCTCGGGCGACCCGGATGCGACCGGAACCGTGGCCGAGTTCACGGGCGCCGGGATCACGGTCAGCGTCCCCGACAACACGACGACCACGTTCTCGGCCCGGGCCGCCAGTGCGGCCGCAATCGACTCCTCCTGCTCCAACACCTTCGACTACATCGAGGACTCAGCGGCGCCCGAGACCACGATCGACACAAAGCCCCCCGACCCCTCCAACGACACCACCCCGACCTTCACCTTCTCGGCCGACGAGGCCAACTCGACCTTCGAATGCGAGATCGACGGCGGCGGCTTTAGCGCCTGCAGCTCGCCCGCGACCCTCGCCGCCCTCGCCGAGGGCTCGCACACCTTCAAGGTCCGCGCCACCGATCAGGCCAACAACACCGATCAGACCCCCGCCTCCTACACCTGGGAGATCGACACCACGGCGCCCGCCAAGCCGACCCTCGACTCCACCGATCCCGCCTCGCCGGCGAACGACAACACGCCGCTGATCGTGGGCAGCGCCAACTCGACGGTGAAGATCTACGACGACGCCTCCTGCACCGAGCCGCCGGAGGCAACGGGCGACAGCGCCACCTTCGCCTCGCCCGGGATCGAGCTCACGGTCGCCGACGACACGACCACGACCTTCCACGCCACCGCGACCGATGCCGCCGGCAACACCTCGGCCTGCTCGACCGACTCGATCACCTACATCGAGGACTCAGCGGCGCCCGAGACCACGATCGACTCGGGCCCCTCCGGTCCGACCAACGACTCGACCCCGACCTTCGACTTCACCGCCGAGGGCGGCTCCTCGGTCGAGTGCTCGATCGATACGGGCACCGCCTCCTACGGCTCCTGCTCGGGTGCCTCCAGCCACACGCCCGCCTCCGCCCTCGCCGACGACTCCTACACCTTCCGTGTCAGGGCCACCGACGCGGCCGGAAACCAGCAGACCAAGACGCGGTCATTCACCGTCGACACCGATCCACCCCAGACGACGATCGACTCCGGCCCCTCCGATCCGACCAACGACTCGACCCCGACCCTGACCTTCTCGGCCGACGAGGGCGGCTCGAGCTTCGAATGCCGGGTCGACTCGGGCAGCTGGGACGCCTGCACCTCGCCGCACACCACCGCCTCGCTCGCCGACGGCTCTCACACTTTCGAGGTGAGGGCCACCGATCCGGCCAACAACACCGACCCGACGCCGGCCTCCTACACCTTGAAGATTGAAACGAGCGCGCCGCCGCAGGACGGCTCCGGGGCGGTGGACGACACCGAGGTCTCGGCCAAGGTCAGCGCGAAGAAGTCGCAGAAGCAGCGCGGCAACCGGATCCGGATCGTGATCAAGGTCAAGGCGGGGGAGCCGCTGACCGTGTCCGCGAAGGGCTCGATAAGGGTGAACCCGAAGTTCAAGCTCAGGCGGTTGAACAAGAAGCTCGACGAGGGCGTGAAGAAGACGCTGCGCCTGAAGCCCAAGCGCAGGTCGGACGAGAGGAAGATCGTGAAGGCCCTCAAGAGGGGCGATCGGCCCCGCGCCAAGCTGACCGTGAAGCTAACCGACGAGCTTGGAAACAGCTCGCGGACGAAGCTCCGAGTGAAGCTCAGGCGCTAGGGCGATCTTCGCTCTGTCGGCAAAGCGGCAGCGCCATGCAGCGCACGCAGGGCTGACTCGAAAACTACGAAACCGAAGGTCACAGGTTCGAATCTTGTCGGGCGCTCCTCCGAATCGCAGCAATCGGGCATGGCCAGCGGGATTGGCGTGAGCGGCGTTCAGTGCCCGGCCGGAGCAGTGAATCGCTACGGAATGCAGAACCGCGTGAACAAGCGACCTCGGACCATCGCGCGACTATCGCGCAGGGTGGCGCTCGAGGAAGTCGTCGAGCATCGGGTTGATCACTCCGGTGGTCCCTCTTCCACGCGCGGCTCCCGGCCTCGGGGCGCCGCGGTGGCGACCGCGTCGGCGAAGGCGCTCGCATTCAGCGAGCCGAGCCCCGTGGCCAAGTCGTAGCCGGGCTGGGCGGCGCCGGCGGCCGGGGTCTGTCCGACCGCAGAGTTGGGCTTCCGCGAGCTCGTTCCCACGGTGATGTCGAAGAAGATCGAGCCGTAGCCGGGCCCGCGCGCGAGCTCGTACAGAAGCGGCGGCAGCGAGCCGAGCCGCGCCCGTCCGGCGCGGCGCTCCTGCTCGCTGACCAGTGCCACGATCGCGGCGGACAGGGGCGTTGCGGCGCTGGTCCCGCCGTCGGCGCCCCAACCGCCCTGGCCCTCGTTGAAGGTGGCGATCCCCGGCTCGAACGACGCCATCGCGGCGAGGTCGGGGGTGAGGCGGCTCCGATCCCCCGGCTGCAGCTCGGCGCCGATCCCGGAGGCGCGCTGGTAGCCGGGTCGCCCGTAGCGCGCGCTGGGGCCGCCGCCGGTCCCGACCGCCTGCGTGCCGGCGGTCGCGAAGGTCGACCACACGACCTGCCGCTCGATTCGGTTGCCGGCATCGAGGCTGAGGTTGGTGCCGCCGACCCCGGTCACGAACCGCGAGCTGTTCGGGTAGCTCGCGCCGGTCCCGCCTCCCTCGCAGCCGAGGAAGCCCGAGTCGCCGGCTGCCGCGAGGGCGGTGATGCCGAACGCGGCGGCCTCGCGCAGCAATCGCTCCCCGAGCCGGAGCTGGTCGGGGCTGAAGAACTTCTCGCAGACCCCGTCACTGATCGAGAGCACGTCGGGGAGCCGGCCGAACTGCCGCGAGCGATCGAGCACGCCGAACATAAACAGCGGGAACGAGTGGCTGAAGTTCTGGTCGAGCGGGACGAAGATCGGCATGATTCGCTCCAGCCCCGGCGCCAGCGAGGCGAGTCCCTGGATGTCGAGCGCCTGCTCGTTGGAGACGGTGGCCGTGGTCCCGTTCGCGCTCGGCATCGAGAAGCTCTCGACCCGCGGCTCGGGCAGATCGAAGCACCGAGACCAGGTCTCGAGCCCCGGGTCCCTGTAGGGCTGGCCGCTGAGGATCGCGACCCGCACCCCGCGACCGCTCAGGCCCCGATCGCGGAGCCGATCGGTCCCGTAGGCGGCGGCCAGCTGGTTCGGCAGATAGGCCCCGGTGGCGCGCGCCTCTGCACAGCCCTCAGGGGTGCCGGTGTTCGCGCTCAGCGGCTCACGCCCGGCGCCACTCGAGCCGGACGGACCGAGGCCCGCCTCGTATTGCTCGCCGACCGAGACCTGCCGCACGACGCCGCGCAGCCTCGGCGGTATGCAAAGCCCGCTCAGCGGCACGCCGGGATCGGATGCGCAGAAGAGCCGCTGCGCCGCGGCGGGGGAGAGGACGGCGAGCGCCGTCGTCCGCGTCGAGCTCAGCTGCACCCGCCGCACGCCCGCCTGCCCGCGGAGGAAGCGAAGGACCCGTCGCCGGTCTGCGGGAGGGGCCGAGAACCGGCTCCGGAATCCCGAAGGCTTCAGGAAGCGCCGGTAGCGGGAGGAGCTCGGGTTCGAGACCTTGCGCACGTAGCGGCCGAGCTTGCCGCGGGTGCCGAGCCCCAGCAAGACGACCCTGCGCATCGGTGGGCTGGAGGCAGCACCCCGGGCGCCCTCGCCGGCCGCTCGGACCGCGCCCCGCTCGGCCGCCGCTGGCTCCCCCGCGGCGGCGCTCGCGGCAGCCGTCAGCGCCGCGAGCGTGAGCAGTAGGGGAATCACGAGCCTCATCGACACGGGGGACACGGGATGATCGTATGGGCTCGTCCGGTCCCCTGCCGTCCGGGCGGACTCAGCGGGCCGGCGCTAGCTCGGTTCCGAACCGCTCGCCAAGCTCGGCGAGGCGCTCGCGCGGGGAGGCCGCGCCTGGCCCCAGGGGGGCGCCGCTTTTGTGATCGAGCAGATTGTGGACCTCGAGGGGTCGCGCTCGAGGTCGTAGAGCTAGCTAGCTCTTGGCTTTCTCGAGTGTGACGACGAGCTTTCCGGTGGCGTTGCCGGCCTCCATGTCGGCGTGGGCCTGGACGATGTCGTCGAGGTCATATCGTCGGTGAATCGGGACCGTGACCTCGCCGGCGGCGACGGCGTCGAGGAACTCCTGGAGGACCTGGCGCGGCAGGTCGCTTGCGTCGCCGGGGTAGGCGGTGAGCCGGACGCCCTTGGGGATGTAGGCGACGGGGTCGAAGTCCTTGACTGTCCACTCGTTGCTGAGCAACCCGGTGAAGCAGACGACGCCCTGGACCCGGGTTGAGCGCAGAGTGTCGGGCAGCGTCGGCGTGCCGACCAGCTCGAGAGCCGTGTCGACGCCGTCAGGGAGAATCGCGCGGACTCGAGGGGCGATCACGCCGTCATCGATGATGACGTGGTCGACGCCGATCGCCTCCAGCGCCGGGGCCTTGGAAGGGTTGCGGGTGGTCGAGAGCACGGTCATCTCTCGTCGTTTCGCCAACACGGCGGTGGCCATGCCGATCGATGAGGTGCCACCTCGGATGAGGATGCTCTCTCCGGGCCCGGCGTCGAGGCCGACGGTGAGCGAGCCGTAGGCGGTCTGCAGCATCTCGGGGATCGCGCCGAGGGTGGCCCAGTCGAGCTCTGAGTCGAAGGGAATGACCTGAGCGGCCGGTACGCGGGTGTACTCGGCGTAGCCTCCGTCGAACGTTCGGCCCATGCCGCCCATCATTGCGACCACCTTCTGGCCGACCGGGTACTCGCCGCCGGGGCATGCCGCAACCACGCCGGCGGCCTCGATGCCCGGGACGCGAGGGAACGTGACGCCCTCGGCGAGGCCGATTCGGGTATGGAGCTCGGAGCGGTTGAGGCCAAACGCCTTCACCTCGATGAGGACCTCGCGGATCGCGCCATCGTAGAACATGCCTCCGTCCACGTACTCCCGTGCCGACTGTGGGAGGTGGCTGTCCAACATCTTCTGGTCACGGTCCGCGATGAACAGGTGCACCTGTCGCAGTCCGGACTCACCCAGCAGCCGCGAGCG
>CAXMST010000044.1:0-6352 GCA_964196325.1 uncultured Acidimicrobiia bacterium | reverse complement strand
CGGCCGTCATACCGCTTAGGCAAGCCGAATGCGGCGGCCCTGACGGCTCGTTCAACTGTTCAGGCTGAAGCCCGCCGAAGCAGGCTGCAGATCTAGCGGACTGCTCGGAAGACCGGCCGGGATCGCGCTTTCGTTGTACTCGCGGGGGGCGACGTCGTTGGGAGTCCCGGGATGCATCATTGCCGCCAGATACTGGATCTGGTCGCGGCCGATCGAGAGCTCGGTCTGGCCCCCCCCGTAGGCGCCGATCCCCTCGCGCTCGCAGTACTCGTAGGCGCCGAAAAGCTCCTCGAGCCCGCCGATCCGGGAGGGCTTGACGTTGACGATCCGCGGCTTCCAGGTGAGCGCTTCGATGTCGGCAATCGAGTGGATCGGTGCATCCCAGGTGATCCGCTCCCGATGGGGCTCGAGCACCGGCAGGGTCTCCTCGTTCAGCTCGGGGTCCTCGAGCCAGGCGTCCGGAAGGGCCGTCGCCATGCGCTCGTAGAACTCGGGGCCGCTCTCCACGTCGACCGGTGTGCCGCTGTAGCAGCCCTTGAGGTCGAGGGAGTCGACGGCGCCGCTCTGGACCAACCAGGCCAGCATCTCGTCAGTCCAGTCCGGCTGCGGGTCGAGCTTGAGGCGCAGGCCCGGGTAGCGCCCGAGCCGTGAGCGGATCGGGTCGAGGGCCCGCCCTGCGCCGACCTCCTCGATCGGGTCGGCCCGGACCGAGCAGACGAAATTGAGTGGCTGCGGTTCACGCCCAAGCACCTCGAACAGTGGGCGGTCGGCCTGCAGCAGCGCGAGGTCGAGCGCGGCGCTCTCGTAGGCCCAGCGCCGGTACCGGCGGGAAAAGTCCCGGATCGGGGGTGCCCCCTCGAACAGGTCCAGCCGACCGATCAGCTCGCAGAGCTCGCCCAGGGTGGCCGGCCCACTGAGGTCGTGGATCGGTCCAAGGTCGCGGTGGGCGATGTGGTCGAGCGAGTCGTAGACGACGTCCTCGCCGCGGCCCTCGAGACCACCGCCCTTGATCGTGACCAGGGTTGAGGGCCGCTCGAAGCCGGACGCGAAGACGCGATCCAGATTCTCCAGCTCGTAGCTGTCGATCTCAATTGGCAGCTCGGCGATCGTCTCGTAGAGGCCCATGGCGAGCAATCTATTCCACCGCGCCCGTGGGCCTGGCGGCGCCTTCGCCAGGCGCGGCCGTCATCTACGCTCAGCGGCCGGATGTTCCTCAGCTCGACCGCGATCGAGATCGGCTCGCTCGTGGCCGTGGTTGCCATTGCTTCAGTGGTTGACCTGAGGCTGTTCGGTCGCAATGGTGAGCCGAGCTTCCGGGAGGCCGCGTGGTGGTCGGTCGGTTGGGTCGCGGTGGCGTTTGTCGCGGCGCTGGTGATCTGGGCCGAGCGCGGCAGCGAAGACGCGGTCCTGTTCACGACTGTCTATCTGATCGAGCGCTCGCTCTCGCTCGACAACGTCTTCGTCTTCCTGCTGCTGTTCACCTACTTCCAGGTCGCTCCGGAGCACCGACCGAGGCTGATCATCATCGGCGTCCTCTTCGCGCTGGTCATGCGGGGCCTGGCGATCCTCGGCGGGATCGAGCTGCTGGAGCGGTTCGACTTCTTGATCTATGTGCTCGGCGCCGGCCTGCTGGTGCTCGCCGTGCGGCTCGGCCGGGGGATCGAGGAAGGGGTCGACATTGAGCGCAACGTGCTGATCCGCGGGGTGCGCAAGGTCTTTCCGGTTGACACCGGGGCCGGCGGCGGGCGCTGGTTCACCCGGACCGGCGGCAGGCTCTACGTGACCCCGGTCTTCCTCTGCTTCGTCGGGCTGGTCTTCACCGACATCGTCTTCGCTATCGACTCGATTCCGGCCGCTTTCGCGATCACCCGTGACAGCTTCATCATTTGGTCCGCGAACGTCTTCGCCCTACTCGGCTTGAGGGCGTTGATCGTGCTCGTCGATCGCCTCATCGACCGCTTCCGCTACCTCGATCAGACGATCGCCGTGGTGCTGGCGGTGATCGCGATCAAGTTGATCCTCGAGCAGGCCGATGTGATCCACGTCGATCCGTTGCCATCGCTGGCGATCGTCGTGCTGATCTTCGTCGGCGGAATCGGCCTTTCCCTGCTGGCCGACCGGCGCGACGGTCGCTCGCCGCCGCCGCTGCAGTGATCAGGCGCTGAGCGCCGCGTTTGCCAGCGCCCCATAGGCGGAGATCGCCGCAGCCAGATCCGCCTCGTCGGTGTCCTCCTCCTTGGCGTGGCTGATGCCCAGCCGGGAGCAGGAGAAGACCATCGCCGTCGGCACCAAGCCTGCGATCTCGGCCGCGTCGTGCAGGGCACCGCTGGTCAGCGGCTCGGCGCGGCCGCCGGCCGCGACGCAGGCGACGTTCGCGGCGGCGACGAGTTCGGGGTCGAATGCGACCGGGGGGATCCGCCAGATCGGCTCCTCGGCTACGCGGCAGTCGCGGGCCTCGGCGATCTTGTCGGCCACGGCCCGGACCTCGGCCAACATCCGTGCCAGGGTCTCGGCTCGAGGATGGCGCAGATCAACCGAGAGCGCGGCCGCGCCGGCGACGGCGCTCACCACGCCGGGCTCCAGGTCGAGGACACCGCAGGTGCCTACGCCGCCGGCGCCGCGGGCGATCTCCTCCACGGCAAGAGCGGTGGTCGCGGCGGCGAGCCCCGCATCGCGGCGCATGTTCATCGGCGTGGTCCCGGCGTGCGAGGCCTGGCCGCCGAAGCGCAGCAGCATTCGCTCCACTCCGGCGCAGCCCGTCACGGCGCAGCAGGAGACACCCTCCTCGGCGAGCACCGGCCCCTGCTCGATGTGGAGCTCCAAAAACCAGCCGAGCCGGCCGGCCCGCTCGGAGGCTGCGCCAACCGCGGCCAGCTCGACCCCGTTTTCAGCCAGCACCTCGCCGATCTCGCGCCCGTCGGCATCGCGCAGGCCGGCCACCGAGTCGATCCCCAGGGTGCCGGCGACGGCCCCGCTGCCGAACAGGCTGCGACCAAAGCGCGAGCCTTCCTCGTCGGCGAAGTCCACGAACGCGAGGCTGCGCGGCGGCCGGGCGTCCGACTCCGACCAGGCGCGCAGGACCCCGAGGGCGGCCAGCGTTCCCAAGGCCCCGTCAAGCCAGCCGCCGGCCGGAACCGAGTCGATGTGGGAGCCGAGCCCGAGCGCGGGCTCAGCCTCTCCCTCGAGGTAGGCCCAGAGGTTGCCGGCCTGATCCCGCTCGGGCTCCAGGCCCAGCTCCTCGAGCTTTCCCGTCAGCCAGTCGCGGGCCTGGCGCCACTCGGAGCTCCAGCAGACCCGCCGGGCGCCGGCGGGGCCGCCGGTCAGCTCCGCCAGCTCGCGCAGGTTGGCGATCACCGCCGCCCCATCGATGCGGGGCAGCGCCTCAGCCACGAGGGCGTCCCGGCGCAGGGGCTGGGCCAGGCAATGGGCTCCGCCGCCGCCCAGGGTGAACATCTCGAGATCAGGGTCGAGAACCTCGAAGCCGAGCGCCCGGAGCTTCGTGTTCAGGGCCTCGGAGTGCCGGGTCGAGATCACCCGGTCGTCGCCCAGTGAGATCGCGTTGACGCCAAGCCCGAAGGCGGCCCCGACGCCGACCTCGATGATCTCGAAGCCAAGTTCGGTGAGCCAGCGCACCAGCCCCCCGCTGGCCGCCTCGACACAGACCGCGGCAAGCTTCGGGGCGAGGATCGAGACGAGCACATCGATGTGGACGAAGTGCCCGGGAATCGGCTCGATCCGCACCTCCCAGCCCCACTCCTCGAACCAGCCGGCGAGCTGTCCGGCCCCAGCCTGGTCGGTGCGCTCCTCGCCGTTTCCGATCAGCAGCTTGCCGGGCTCGACGATGGTCACATCACCGCCCTCGAGCGTGCCGGCGCTGATCATTCCCGTCAGTGGGATCCCGGCGCTCTCGTAGAAGCGAACGACGGGGGCGTACTCACCTCGGCGCCAGGGCTGCGCGAGTTGGGTGACAACGCCGCCACGGGGGGTCGCCACGCTGGAGTCCCGGGCGAAGCACTGGTATGGCAGGTTGGGATCAGGCTCGAGTTGGTGCACCTCGACCTCGGCCTGCCGATAGGCGGCGACCATCTCGCCGTGGGCGCGCACCGCCGCGTCCGAGTCAAAGTTCCGCTCCGACGCCAGCGTTCCCTTCGAGATCACGCTGGTCGGCAACCAGCGAAAGTTCTCCGGTGGCCCGAGCAGTACGTCGCGCAGGCGGCCGTACTCGGAGTCGACGCCCCAGTCGGACTCGCTCACTCGACCACGACCCGGATCGTCTCGAGGCTGCGGTCGCTGGCGCCGCGGACCTGGCCGCCGTGGGCGAGCGAGTCGCGGATGTAGTCCAGGGTCTCCCGTGTCAGGCGCTCACCCGGCAGCACATTGGGAACGCCGGGTGGGTAGGCGGCCAGCGACTCGGAGGCGATCCGCCCCTCCGCGCGGTCGAAGGGGACGATCTCCTGCGCGCCGAGAAAGGCGTCCCTCGGCAGCAGCTCCATCGGCCCCCAGGGAGGCGGCGGAGCGAACTGCCCACCGCGGGCCGTCGCCCCGGCGCCGAGCGTGCGTGCTGCGTCCTCGAGCGCGTTCAACAGTCGCACCCCGGTCTGGGCGACGGGCTCGCCGAGTCCGAACACGGCGACGATCACGTTCTCCGCATAGAGCTCGAGCCAGACGTTGTGGCGCTCCTGCATCAGCTTCGCGATCTGGTGTCCGGTCGCTCCGGTGCCGCGCACGTCGACCGTCAACCGCAGCGGGTCCCAGGCCCGGACGCTGGGGTGCTCGGCGATCGACTCATCAAGTACGTCGAGGCCGTCGATCGCCCGGACCGACCCCCGCAGCGACTCCAGCCCGGCGATCGTTTCGGCCGCCAGCTCCTCCCCGTGAAGAGCGGCCTGGCTCCGGGCGCCGTCGAGTGAGGCCGAGAGCAGCGCGCTTGGGCTGGTCGACTCGATCAGCGTCACCGAGCGATCGACCAACGCCTCGTCGATCCGGTCCGAGCCGAGGTGAAGGATCGCCGACTGAGTCAGGCTGCCGCCCATCTTGTGAACGGAGTTGAGGACGATGTCGGCGCCGTCGGCGAGGGCGTGGGTGGGCAGCTCCGAGGAGAAGGCGAGGTGTGCGCCCCAGGACTCGTCGACGGCCAGCGGCAGATCGTGGGCATGCGCCACCTCCGCAAGCCGCTTGACGTCGGCGACCGCCCCAAAGTAGGTCGGGGAGACGATCAGCGCCGCGGCGGCTTCCGGGCTTTCGCTCAGGGCTTGGTCGAGAGCCTCGGGCAGCAGGCAGTGAGCGACGCCGAGCTCGGGATCGAGCTCCGGCGAGACGAAATGCGGAGCGATCCCCGAGAGAACGAGCCCGTCGATCACCGAGGAGTGGACGTTGCGCTGGACCACGGCGCTCCGTCCCGTGTGGGCCAGGGTCATGCAGATCGCGTGGTTGCCCCCCGACGCTCCATTGACCAGGAACCAGCTCCGGCGCGCGCCCCAGGCCTCGGCGGCGAGCTGCTGTGCCTGCTGGAAGGGGGTGGTGACCGGGTCGGGCCCCATGTCGATCCCATCAAGCCCGGACGGCAGGTCGGCCCGCAGCGCAGCCCCTCCAATCGCCTCGCGCAGGCGCGCGTCCGCCCCGCGCCCACCCTTGTGCCCCGGGATGTGGAATCGTCCCGGCTCGCTCAGCGCGCGCTCGCGAATCGCGGTCAGGTAAGGGGTCTGGCTCTGGTCCATGGACTCCACGGTACCCGGCCGCGCCCTGCGGAGGCAGCAGTCGCGTCCGCGCCCCGCCGAGGGTCCCGCCCGACTTGGCCTGCCGCCGCTGGTAGCCTTCGATCGTCGCGCCGATGGAAGACGACGACAACCCTCGAAGTACCAGGCTCGGCCCCCTCCGTAGGAGAGTGGGGGCGCGTGTCGGAAGGCGGCTCCAGGCCGACGCTACCCGCTGCCGATCGGGGGCACGATGACCGCCCTGGCGCTGTTCGCGCTGCTGGTCCTGGTGCTGATCAACGGCTTCTTCGTCGCTGCTGAGTTCGCGCTCGTCCGCGTGCGCCGGGGGCGGATCGAATCGCTTGCTGCCGAGGGCGCCCGGAATGCCGATCGGGTCCTCGAGCAGCTCGAGCACATCGACCGATACCTGGCCGCCTGCCAGCTCGGGATCACGATGGCCTCGCTCGGTATCGGTTTCCTCGGTGAACCCGCAATCGCGGTCCTGATCGAGCCGATCCTCGATGGCCCGATCGGAACCGGGGCGGCGACCGGGATCTCGATCGCCCTCGCCTTCGCGATTGCCACGGCGCTGCACATCACGGTTGGCGAGCAGGTGCCGAAGATGGTCGCGATCAACCGCGCCGAGGGCACCTCGCGCC
>CAXMST010000043.1:0-8384 GCA_964196325.1 uncultured Acidimicrobiia bacterium | reverse complement strand
GGGTCCTCGTGGGCGGAGCTGGCCTGTGCGGTGGCCTGGTCGACGGCTTGGGAGCTCATAATTGGTTTACCTTTCAACTCAATCGGGGCCGGTTGGGACCTAGGTGATATGGTCTAAATACCAATACTAGCCAACTACTCGATTTGGGAGCCAACCCGGTGACCGTCGTAAACCAGGGCAATCAGATCTCCGTGATTCGCGGCAGCACCGACGGCGCTTTCGACTTCGAGCCGCTGCGGAGCCGCCAGCTCTACGAACGGGTCGCTGGCGAGATCGCCGATCAGATCCGCTCCGGAGCCCTGCGCCCCGGAGATCGCCTGCCGAGCGAGCGCACGATGGCGCAGCAGCTCGAGGTTGGGCGGTCGACGGTTCGCGAGGCGATCGCATCCCTACAGCTCGCCGGCCTCGTCGAGACCCGACGAGGGGCGGGCTCGGTCGTAGCTGTGGACGCGGGCAAGCTTCTCGACTCATCCACCGAGGGCCACTCGGCGGGTCGGGCCGACGTCAGCCCCGGAGCGCTCCTCGACGCCCGTGAGCTGATCGAGCCGGCGGCGGCCCGACGCGCCGCAGAGCGGGCTCAGCCCGACGAGGTGGCCGAATCGCTGCTGCAATCGCAGCCCGGGCCGTTCGCCGTGGAGGATCCCGTTGCTCGTGCCGCTTGGAATGACCGCGACCGGCTGTTTCACCGGCAGATCGTGGCGATGACGGCTAACCCGATCCTCGTAGCGGTTAGCAACGAGATCGCCGAAACCATGGACGAAGTCCTTTGGCAGCACCTCCGAGACGGCGTACTGACCGATCTTGGTCGTGTCCGGTTGTTCGAGGCCGAGCACAAGATGATCTACGAGGCAATCGTGACCGGGGCTGCAGACGCTGCCGAGTTCTACAGCCGTGAACACATCAAACGAGTTCGACGCTATATGGCGCTCGACTGACCATGGAGGTACAGATGTCCCAATTCCCAGGCGTTCTTCCCGCATTGCTCACGCCCTTCGATGAGCACGAGGAGATCGACGAAGCAAAGCTAGCTCAACATACCGAGCACGTGCTGGGCGAGGGTGTCCACGGGCTGGTCGCTGCCGGCACGATGGGCGAGGCCAGCGTGATGAGCCGGAGCGAGCGGCGGGAGGTCACTCGCATCGTCGTCGATCAGGCCGCGGGGAGGGTTCCCGTGGTGGCCGGCATATCCGCCCCGTCCGCAGCTCAGGCGTCGGCATACGGCGTCGACGCAGCAGAGGTCGGCGCCGCGGCCGTGATGCTTCTGCCACCCTTAGCGTATGAGGCCGACGAGCGCGAGCTGTTGGAGTTCTATCGCGCGGTCGCAAGCGGGATTGAGCTCCCGATCATGCTCTACAACAACCCCAAGGCGAGCGGCGCCGGCGACCTCTCCGCGGACGCGATCGCCTCGCTCGCAACGGACGTCGAGGGGATCGTGGCCGTGAAGGAGTGCTCGGGTGATGCCCGCCGGATCGCAGCGTTGCACGGGATCGACGCGGAGGTCTTGATCGGGGGGGACGATTGGGCATTGGAGGGCTTTTTCGCCGGCGCGACCGGATGGGTTTCGGGCGTGGCGACCGTTGCCCCGCGTCAGTGCGTACAGCTCTTCGAGCAATGCACGAGCGGCAGCGTCGAGGACGCGCGGCGGACCTATCAGGCGCTGTTGCCCCTCAGCCGGCTCGATATGCGGGCCAAGCTCGTTCAGTACTTCAAGGCCGCCTCGGGCATGCTGGGAACGGACCTCGGCGACTGCAGGCCCCCGCGGCTCGGCCTGACAGCAGCTGAGGAGGCTGAGGTCGTGCTGGCCGTCGAGGCACTCAACGCCCTTGCGGTGCCCGCCGGAGCCGGCGACCGGGTCAGGAGCGTTGATTGAGGGCGTCGCACGTATACCACGCCGTCGACTCCCACACCGAGGGGATGCCGACGCGGGTTGTGGTCGGCGGGATTCCTCCGGTACCGGGGGCGACGATGCTCGATCGGCGCGACTACTTCGCCCGCCATCACGACGACGTCCGGCGCCTGCTGATGTGTGAGCCGCGAGGCCATAGCGCCATGTCAGGGGCGATCCTGCAGCCCGCGGCGGATCCTCTCGCCGATTGGGGCGTTCTCTTCATCGAGGTATCGGGCATGTTGCCGATGTGCGGACACGGCACGATCGGCGTGACGACCGTGCTGGTCGAAACCGGGATGGTCCCCTTGGCGGATGGCGAGGCCACGGTTCGCCTCGACACGCCGGCCGGTCTCGTCGAAGCGACGGCGGCCGTTTCCGACGACGCTCCGACCCGCGTTCGGCTTCGGAACGTCGCCTCCTTCGCGGACGCGCTGGACGCGACCGCCACCCTCTCGGATGGTCGTGAGGTGACCTACGACATAGCTTTCGGAGGGAACTTCTATGCGATCGTCGAGGCCGAGACGTACGGCCTGGATGTCGCCCCTGCGGCCCACGATGCGCTGGTCGGCAAGGGATTGGAGCTGATGGCGGCGATCAATGAGCAGCGCCTGCCCAGCCACCCGACGGATTCGAGAATCGCGGGCTGCAAGCACGTGATCTTCACGGCTCGGGGCAGCAACGGAGCCAGTGCTCGGACCGCCACGGTCATCCACCCGGGATGGATCGATCGCTCACCTTGCGGCACCGGAACGTCCGCGCTCATGGCCCAGCTGCATGCCCGGGGTGCGCTCGAGATCGGCGCGCGGTTCGTCAACGAGTCGCTGATCGGGACCCGCTTCGAGGGCCGGCTCAGCGGCGAGTCGACCGTTGCCGAAAGGACCGCGGTCCTGCCCGAGATCACGGGGCGTGCGTGGATCACCGGACAGGGTCAGTACACGCTCGATCCGACCGACCCCTTCCCGGCCGGCTTCGAGCTTTGATTGCTGCGCAGACCGAGCTCCTGCGCCACGAGGTTCCCGCGAGCGCTGACGTGGTCGTGATCGGCGGCGGCGTCATCGGTGCCGCCTGCTGCCACGCTTTGGCAGAGGCAGGCCTGGCGACGGCACTGCTCGAGGCTGAGGAACTGGGAAGCGGGGCGTCGGGCGCCTGCGAGGGCAACGTCCTGGTTTCGGACAAGTCGCCTGGGCCTGAGCTCGAGCTTGCTCGGCGCAGCATCGAGCTCTATCACGACCTTGCGGAGAGACTCCAGGCGGATATCCAGCTCGAGAGCAAGGGCAGTCTCCTCGTTGCCGTCACCAACGAGGCAGGCGAGGAGTTGCGCCGGGAGTCCGTCTGGATGCGTGAGATGGGACTGCAGGCCGAGCTGCTTGACGGCTCGGCCGCGCAGGGGGCCGAGCCGGTACTTCGTCCGGACCTTTCGGCCGCGCTGTTCGTCGCCGAAGATCTCCAGGTTTGCCCGCTCAAGCTCGTGCTCGCGCTGGCGCTTTCATCGGCCCGCTTGGGCGCTCGATTGATCCGGCGCTGCAAGGTCGAGGCAGTGGAGCTCGCCGGTGAGCGCGTCGTTGGCGTGCGAACCAGCAGGGGCCGGATCGCCTGCTCGTCGGTGGTCGTCGCCGCCGGCCTCTCCACGCGGGAGCTGATGCAGACGCTCGAGCTGGAGCTGCCATTGGTTGGTCGGCGCGGCCAGCTGCTCGTCAGCGCTCCATCGCCGGGCCTGATTACGCACAAGGTGTATGACTTCGGTTACCGGGCAACGGTCGAGGAGCACGAGCAGGGGGTTCAGGTGGCGACTGTGCTCGAGACGACACGCCGCGGCAACGTCTTGATTGGGGCGAGCCGCGAGTTCCGCGAGACATCGGACGAGCCGGACGTCGAGGTGGACGCGTTGTTGGCCGCTCGTGCCCTCGAGCTTGCCCCAGGGCTGGCGGGGATCAAAATTCTGCGGTCATACGCGGGCGTCCGGCCGACGCTTCCCGACGGCCTGCCGGCAATCGGCGGCGTCCCGGGGATCGAAGGACTGTGGCTGGCCTGTGGCCACGAGGGAGCCGGGATCGGTCTAGCGCCTGGGACCGCCGAGATGATCTGCAGCTTGATCAGTGGCGGCGATACCCCGGTCGATCCGGAACTCTTCAGCCCAGGCCGCCTGATCCCGAGTGTCGGTGCATCGCTGGCGAAGGAGGAGGACGATTGACTGCCTTCATGCTGGAGATCGACGGGCAGCGGGTCGAGGCCCGTGCAGCTGACACGGTTGCGGTCGTGCTCTTGCGAGCGGGGATCGTTCCCTCCGGGGAACGGTCCGGGCGGGGTCTGTTCTGCGGGATGGGCAGCTGCTACGAGTGCCATGCGGTGGTCGACGGCGTGCCGCTGACCCGCACGTGCATGACGACCGCGCGTCCCGGCATGCGCATCTGGACCCGCGATCCGTGTGAGCGGTCATGACCCCTGCATTGACCGTGATCGGTGCCGGCCCCGCCGGTTTGGCGGCAGCGACCGCTGCCGGCGAGGCCGGCGTTGCGACGACGCTGATTGATGAGAACGAGTACCTCGGCGGCCAGTATTACCGCCAGCCCCGCGGTGCAGCGCAAGCCGGGGCGGCCGGCCGGCCGGCCCGCGCCGGAGCCAGCGCGATAGCTGCGTTGCAGGATGCGGGCGTCGACTCGATGCCCGGAGCTACGGCGTACGCCGCCGCGGCCGGCCGCATTGAGGTGGACCACCGAGCCGGTCGCCGGACGCTTTCTTCTGCCGTTCTGCTGGCTTGTGGAGCGACGGAGAGGGTCGTACCGGTCCCAGGCTGGACGCTGCCCGGTGTGGTCACGGGCGGAGCGGCGCAGGCGTTGCTGAAGATGCACGGGGAGCCCGTGGGCCAACGGGTGCTGGTCGCGGGCTCGGGGCCGTTTCTCCTCCCGGTGGCAGCTGCACTGATCGGGGCTGGGGCAAAGGTTCCGGCGGTCGTCGAAGCGCAAAGGCTCGGACGCCGCGCCGTTGCCGCCGCCTGCTCGAGCCCCGCTGTCATGCGTGAGGCGGCGGGCCATCTCTGGGCCCTGACCTCAGCCCGGTCGAGGCTGCGCACCGGCTGGGGAGTTGTTCGCATCGATCAGCGGGCGAGAGGGCTCTGCGTCGAGGTTGCTCGACTCGATCACACGGGGGCGCAGCTGCCGGGGAAGACGGATTCCGTCGACTGCGACGCGCTCTGCCTATCCGATGGATTCATCCCTTCGGTGGGGCTGGCTCAGCTCGCCGGCGCCACGCTGCGGTTCCTGCCCGGGCCGCGAACCTGGGCCGTGGGCACGGACAGCCCGAGCGGGGCTACCGGGGCCGAACGGATCTGGGCCGCGGGCGCCTGTGTCACTCCATGGTCGGGCGCAACGCTCTCGTCGGCCTCGGGGGAGCTGGCCGGACGCGCGGCCGCTGCCGAGTTGGGGGGCAGTCCCTCGCAGCGCTCGCGCAGCTCGATCGGTCGATCGCAGTCCCTGGCCCGTCGGCTCGAACGCGCATTTCCGGCTCGGGCCGCGTGGTACCAGAGGACCGCCGACGAGGTCACCGTCTGCCGCTGCGAGAACGTCGACGCCGGCACGATCCGAGAGGCCGCCACGGTCTCCGCGGACCTCAACGCCGTCAAGCGGATGACGCGGGCGGGGATGGGTCTCTGCCAGGGCCGAACCTGTCAGGCCTCCGTGGCGGAGTTGACTGCCGGTACGGCAGGAGTCCCGATCGAGAGCGTCGGTCACTTCAACGCTCGCTCGCCGGATCGGCCGACCACGCTGGCAGCCCTTGCCGGAAGCAAGGCCGGCTAGTTGTAGTTCCTAAGAACGTTGTTCATCCGGTCCCGCCTTGAGGCTGGGGGTGTCGAACCCACCCACCTCAGGAGGAACCGGATGAAGATCCACGCTAACGCCAAGACATGCGTCAACAGCCGCCGGCTGTTGGTGCGCAGGATCGAAGCGGACGGGTGGTCGCTGATGGAGGCGGCCGAGGCCGCCGGAATCAGCGACCGCAGCGCCGCCAAGTGGCTGGCCCGCTGGCGGGCTGAGGGCGAGGCCGGCCTGCGTGATCACAGCTCCGCTCCCAAGCGCATTCCCCACCGCACCCCAGCTGACCGGGTCGAGGCGATCACCAAGCTGCGCAAGCTGAGATTGACCGCAGCCGAGATCGCCGAGGCCCTGCGGATGGCGCTCTCGACGGTCAGCGCGGTGCTCAAGCGGATCGGCCTGGGCAAGCTCAGCCGCCTGGAGCCGATCGAGCCACCGAACCGCTACGAGCGCAAGCGGGCCGGGGAGCTGATCCATGTCGACATCAAAAAGCTGGCTCGAATCGGCGCCCGCGGCGCAGGTCACCGGGTGCTCGGCCATCGGGCGAGTCAGTTTCGGGCGAGCAGCAAGGGGCGCAAGCGGAGCGTGATCGGCTGGGAGTTCGTCCACGTCTGCGTTGACGACGCCACCCGCCTCGCCTACGTCGAGGTCTTGGCGGACGAGAAGGGCGAGACAGCCGCCGGCTTTCTGCGCCGCGCCGTTGGATGGTTTGCCTCGATGGGGATCACCGTCGAGCGGGTGCTCTCCGACAACGGCTCCTGCTACCGCTCGAAGGCTCACGCTGCGGTCTGCCACGAGCTCGCAATCAGACATTTGTTCACCCGCCCCTACCGTCCCCGCACCAACGGCAAGGCCGAGCGCTTCATCAAGACCTTGACCGAGCGCTGGGCCTATGGGGCGATCTTCGGATCCTCGGGCGAGCGGACCGCAGCGCTAGCCGGCTGGCTGGAGTACTACAACTTCAGAAGAAGACATGGCTCCCTCGGCAAAAGGCCGCCGGCAGCTCGGCTCGCTGAGCTGAACAACCTGGCTGGGAACTACAACTAGTCAGCGAGCGCTACCCCCCCAGATGTCGGAGACCTTGTAGCCGGTCGGAAACGGATCGGTTGGGTCCAGCACGTACTGAGCGAAGCCCGTGATCCAAGCCTGTCCGGTGATCTCAGGCACGACTGCCGTATAGGGCCCGACAACGGTCTCTTCGACCAAGCGGCCGGTGAACACCGTGTCGAGGATGCCCTCGTGAGCGAAGTCCTCGTTCAGGGCGAGCTCGCCGCGCTCGAACATGGTGGCCATCTTCGCGCAGGTGCCGGTCCCGCATGGAGAGCGATCGATCCCGCCGACGAACGTTTCCGGCTGATCCCACCGCGGCTCACCGGTCGGCATCGTGACCACGTTGCGGCGGTCGTGCTCGGCAGCCGCCGGAGGCGACGAGAGTTGGGAGATCGTCACACCCCGAATCTCCGGGTTGTCAGGATGCTCAACGGGGTACTGCTCGCTCGCAGCCAGCCTCAGGCGCTCCGCGATCTGAACGATTTCACGACCCCTGTCGGGCGTCAGCTGCACGCCGAACTGTTCGCTGTCGGCGATCACGTAGAACATGCCGCCCCATGCGATATCGACCCTGATGGTTCCCAGATCAGGTACCTCGAGTGGAACGTCGAGGTGGACCGCGAACGCAGGTACGTTGCGGAACGTGATCGAGCGCGCCTTGCCGCCTTCGACTCGGGCCCTGATCTCGATCAGCCCGGCCGGTGCCTCGAGGGTGAACCGCGTGACCGGCTCGACAACCTCAACCATTCCGGTCTCGATCAACACGGTCGCTACGCAGATCGTGTTCGTACCCGACATCGCCGGGTACTCGTTGTGTTCCATTATCACGTAGCCCGCGTCGGCCGCCGGGTTGGACGACGGCAGGATCACGTTGCAGCAGGACGCCGGGTAGCCGCGCGGCTCCCGCAGCATCAGTTGGCGGATGTCGTCTCGATGCTTCTCGAGGTAGACCGCCTTCTCGAACATCGTCTCCCCCGGCACATCGAGGATGCCGCCCGTGATCACGCGACCCGGGAGACCGGCCGCGTGCGCATCGACCGCGGTGATCGCCGTATCGAACCGCATATCTCAGGCTCCGATCCGGGAATCGCGTTCTCGCGAGAGCCGAGAACAATCCCTGTTCGTCAGTGACATGCCGGCTTGCATCCCCGCCTCACCTGTCGAGGGCCTCGATCGTCGCGCGGATTGTCTGCAGCGACTGCATCGGTCTGACGCCGTCGGCGGGCTGCCTGGGGCCGAGGTCGGTCAGCAGCCAGTCGGTGCCCGCGCGGGCCCAGGGCTCCGGGTCGTCCTCAGCCCACGTGCGTGCGACGAACGTGAACGGTCCGGCGCCCGGGGGGCGGAGTTCCGCGATGCGGCCGCGGAGCTCCCCGATTCCTGCCGGGTCGACGCCGTCGGGGAAGATCCCGTCCCAGTTGGCCGCCCTCCGGTACGGCCGTGGGGTGGGGCTCGGGAAGGGGCTACGCCAGCGGGCACCCAGCCATATCGGGATCCGCGGTGTTTGCACGGGAGTGGGGAGGAACGGCTTCGAGCTGAGGGGATAGTGCGGCCCCTCGTGATCGATCGCCTCACCGCGCATCAGCGCGTCGATCATTCCGAGGCCCTCGTCGAGCATGGCGGCCCGCTCGCGCATGCTG
>CAXMST010000042.1:0-12591 GCA_964196325.1 uncultured Acidimicrobiia bacterium | reverse complement strand
CCGGCCGCCCCCGGCTTCTGGCCGCTGATCAAGACGAGGTCATGCTGGCGGGACGCTTGCGATGGACCTCAAGGCCCCTGAGCGCACCTATACGCCGTAGGCGTTCCGTAGGCGCGTTCGATTCGGGCATCGTGACCCCAGAAGCGCGGAAACCCAGCGCTTGCTGGGCTTTCCTGAGCGCGCCCGACAGGATTCGAACCTGTGACCTTCGGTTTCGTAGACCGTGAAGTGCGGCTGCGCTCACCCGCGCTGCGCACTGTTGGTGCGCCGCCAGCTGCTCTGAGTTACTCCTAGCTGGGCATAGATTGGTGCCCGAATTGGTGCCATACCCGGCGTTCTCGCCAGCAATTGCTTGTGCCTAGAAGCGGAGCCCCTACTCCTGCCCGCGGTCGGCCTCGTAGTCCATGAGCTGGGTGTACCAGGCAACGGTCTCTTCGGGTCTTACATCTAGACCCCGCGGCACAGGATTGACGTCCACGAAGTTGGCCTGGATGAACTACTGGAGGTAGATCTCCCCGGTCCGGCGCGGATGCCGGGCAATCCAGGAGTCGAAGTAGTCATCCCAGACGTCGTAGTGGTGCGTGTGTATGAAGTCGTCGGATTAGCCGTAGAGCGCAGTTCGCGGACCGCGTCACCCGAGGCTGGCTCCTCGGGGACATGACTCAGATGGTCTAGGGTTGTAGGCATGGTCGCTACCGATCGGAGGCTCGGGTGCGGCGCTCGCCTCGGTGCCCTGCTCGGCGCCGCGGCAGTCCTCGGCGCGATGCTCTGGTGGCGACACCATCCGTCGGCGTGCCCGTACTCGCAGCGCTTCTGGCTCGAGCCCCCGCACCCGCTCATCACCCGCTCGCGCCTGCGCGAGATCCTCGAGCCGCGGCCAGGCGAGCGAATTCTCGAGATCGGCCCTGGCACCGGCTACTACACGCTGCCGCTGGCAGAATGGATCGGGCCCGATGGTCGGCTCGACGTCCTCGACACCCAGCAAGCGATGCTCGACGACACGATGCGCCGCGCCGGCGACCGGGGCCTCGAGAACATAACCGAGACCTGCGCCGACGCGCAGCATCTGCCCTACCCCGACGGAACGTTCGACGCGGTCGTGCTCGTAACGACCCTCGGCGAGATCCCCGACCAGGACGTCGCCTGGCGCGAGATGGCCCGGGTACTCAAGCCCGCCGGCCGGGTCGTCAACGGCGAGCTGTTCGGCGACCCGCATTGGGTCAGCCCGAGCGCAGCCGAGCGGCGCGCGACAGCGGCCGGCCTGGAGCGCCACCGGCGGCGCGGCCCCGCGGCAGGGTATTTCGGCCGACACGAGCGCGCCTAGCGGCGGAGCGACCGTGTGCTGAGTGTTCAGACCCAGACCGGCTCCGTGACCTCTCCGAGAAGCTCGGCCTCGGCAACGACACGGTGGCCTCCTCGAGCCGCTTGAGCTTCACCTCCTTGCGCTCGGCCATCTGCTGCCTCCTTGGGAGGCCCCGCCGGCTGCGGGGCCTTGTCCCGACCCCCAAGGCACGGCGAAGCCGCAACGACCCTGAGCGCGAGCCCGTGCAACGTGACCGGCGCGGATCCCAATCTCCCGGCTACCTTTGGACTCCTGGTTTCGGGCATACCTTAGGGCTGGAATCTCGGGCACTCAAGATCGCTTGAGACTCAGCCGAGGCTGATCCCACAAACCACCGATAGGGGGACGGTCGCCGAAGGCAAGGGCAATGAGGGTCAGAGGGTGTCCAGAACCCGTGCCCGAAATCAACGTCCCCAAGCCTGGCTCCGACCACGGCTTCTGGGACGATCGTCGCGATGGCCGAGTTAGTCGAATACGCGCGAGTCTCGACGAGCGATCAGGATCCCGCTATGCAGACCGTCGCCCTGGCGGTGACCGGGCGTGCGAGGACGTTCGTCGACCAGGCAAGTGGCGTCCCGGCCGAGCGCCAACGCGGCTGGTTGGCTGGGTCTAGGGGATGACCTCTTTGTAGTGCGCGACACCGTGGATGTCGAGAAGGTAGGGGGCCCACTTCTCGTCAGTGCCTGCGGGCCGGGCTCGGTAGAACCCCGATTCCTCGCCAAGCTGCTCGACCACCATCGCAGTTGCTCGGTCGCCGGTGCCGTCACCCTCGCCGATCGGCTCCCAGCTCGTGCCGTCGAGCGAGCGCTGCTGAACCTCGAACACCATCGGGTCATCCGGGGCTACTCGAAGGGTCGGCACTGCGTGGATACGTCCGCTCCTCCTGGATCCGGCCGTTCTCCTTGTGAATCTTCACGGTCACGGGCTTCGTCCCTGCCCGCGCCTTCTGCGCGGTGTTCCTGACGGCGTCCTCCTTGCGATCTGCGCCCGTGTTGGGAACCGCCCGGCCTTTGCGCTCGGCCCGCCACCGATCACCTTTCTTGACGACATCCCACCGCTCCATGGTGCTGACCTCCTGTCCGACTACGGAAACTGTGCACCGCATTGTTGCGCGTGCGGCGGATGCGAACGTGTGTGCGCCCAACCTCTACTCTCGCCACACCGACAGCCTCCTCAACGTAAGTCATCGTGATCGCCGAGACCACGTCAGCAGCGGTGTCCGAGAACGTTTCGATCTGCGGGGAGTGGTGGGCCTGCGCCTCGTCAACGCCGAGCGCCTCACCTGGCGCGTAGCCGTCGTCGTGGGGGCCCAAGCAGCCACTGATGACCACCGGGCGGTCGCCGCCGGCCGTCTCGCGTAGTTCCTCCAGAAATGCGACGGCCTCTCTGTTGACCCGGTCGACGCCGGGCCGGTCATAGTCCACCTCCGGGCCCCAACGAGGATTGGCACGCCAGGTCGGGGTCTCAAGGATGAAGCCGACGTCGTTTCGAACAGCCAGCTCCAGAAACGGTTCGTAGTAGCCCCGCAGCTCCTCCCGCCCCGCCTCGTCCTCCAGCAGGGGAAACGCCGCGAACTCGGGCAGGTCGATCCCGCGTTGGAAGACGAGAAACGTCTCGAGGCCGCCGTCGGTCAGAAACACGTCCCCCCCGAGCGGTGGCAGGTCATCCCGATACCGGGTGATCAGTGCTCGATCTCCTCGTCGCTTGTGGGCTCACGGTCCGGCGCATGGGCGGCCGCTTCAGCCTCTCTGCGACACTGACGACACTACCCCACGCCCGCGCCGGTCAGTCAACCTTGACCTTGCCGCCGACCAAGATCGATGACCTCGCCCTCGTCTGCTGCAGCTGGATGATCCACCTGCGCCGACCACGGCTGACGATGGAGGGCCCGCCGACCCCGGTGCCGCCGCCGGCCTCGACCGCGTAATGACTGATGCCAAGAGGCGGCGGAATCAATTTGACAGGCTGCCGAGCACCTCCTCGACGAATGCGAGCACTGCCGGGCTGATGGGTCGATCAGATGGCCGCCGCCAACCAGCACGGTCCGAGCCTCGGGCAGGGCAGCGGCCATGGCTTCAGTCATTTCCCGCTGCTCGGGCGGGGAGTCTGACGCGGCGACGAGCAGGGTGGGCAGATCGATCCGGGCGAAGGAGGCGGCGCGGGCATCAGCCAGGCGGGCAGCGCACCCTCACACGCTCGCTCACACGCCCTGCCCCGAAGCTCCGTGCCATGGCGATCGGCAACGACAACGGAGGCAACATGACGCAGCGACAGCAGACGACCCAGGAGACGGGCAAGGCGATCACGATCCGGCCCGCCAGGCCAACCGACGCCCGACCGCTCGAGAAGCTGGCCCAGCTCGACTCGGCATCGGCGCTGACCGGCGAGGTGCTGATCGCCGAGCGTGGCGGCGATCCGGTGGCGGCGATCGAGATCGAGACGGGATCGGCGATCGGCGATCCGTTCCAGCGCACGGCCGAGATGACTGCGATGCTGGCGATACGGCGCCGGGACCTCCTCCCGACTCCGCCCACGACGCGCTGGTGGCGGCTCCGTACCCATCGCAGCGCGGACCTCGTCGGAGCCGGCATCTGAGGCTCCGCGATACTGCGAGGCACACACGATGATCGCTATCCAACTACTCGGAACGCCGGAAATCCGCAGAGATGACTCGGACCCCGTTCCCCTGCGTGGTCAGAAAGCATGGGGACTACTCGCCTATCTCACGCTGAGCGAAATCCGGCACCCCCCGCGCGAGCACCTCGCCGAGCTGCTCTTTGCAACGGCCGACGATCCGCTGGGGTCGCTGCGCTGGAACCTCTCCGAGCTGCGGCGGGCGCTGGGTCCCGAGGCACTACTGCCGGGCTCATCGGAGTTCGTGCTCCCCGCCGATGGTCTGATCGATGTCGATATCCTGACTCGCGGCACGCCTCAGGAGGCGCTCTCGCTTGCGGGTCTCGGACGGGAGTTGCTCGAGGGCATGGACTTCTCTGGATCGCCAGCCTTCGATACCTGGCTGCTGCTGGAGCGCGGTCGGTTGCTCGGAGCCGCGGCGGCCGCGCTGCGCGAAGCGGCACTCGACCGGCTCGCCGCCCGCAGGCCGGCCGAGGCAACGCCGCTGGCCCGGCGTCTGGTCGATCTCGATCCTTACGACGAGAACTTCCAGGAGCTGCTGATCCGCAGCTACGCGCAGGCGGGCGACAAGCGCGCCGCCGGCGAGCAGCTCCACACCTGCCGGGTGCTGCTTCAGGATCAGTTCGGGCGCGAGCCGTCCGAGTCGCTGTCGCGAGCGGCCGAGGAGCTGCCCGCCGAGGCCGAGAGCTCACCATCCGTCGGCCTCAGTGTCCTACAAGCGGCAAACGTGCTGCTCGAGGCCGGCGAGGCCGCGGCAGCGGCGGGCGCGACCGACGCGGCGATCCAGAGTCTGAGGCGCGCCGTTGAGATCGCTCACGACGCCGCTGAGCCCGAGACCGAGGCGCGAGCGCTGTTCGCCCTCGGGACCGTCCTCGTCCACAGTGTTCGCGGCCGCGACGAGGAGGGGTCATCCATCCTTGGTCGAGCGGCAACGCTGGCCCAGCAGGGCGAGCTCACCGATCTTCAGGTGGCTGCAGTCCGGGAGCTCAGCTATATCGATGCTCTCGCGGGCCGTTACTCGCGATGTGAGCGGCGGCTGATCGAGGCCGGTGAGCTCGCGGCATCGGACTCCGAGCTGGCGGCGGTCGAGTCGATCCTCGCGATGGCAGCGGGAGATCGCGGTGCACACGAGACGACGCTGCAGCACACGACGAAGTCGTCCGAGCTGGCCGAGCGCAGCGGCGATCTCCAGCGGCTGGCTTTCGCGATCTCCTTCGCCGGCCGCTCGCATTTTTTGCGGGGCGACCTCGAGGCGGCGCGCAGAGAGCTTGAGCGGTCTCTGGCAATCGTCGGCGAGACGGACTGGCTCGCATTCGCTTCCTGGCCGGAAACCTGGCTTGGGGAGGTGCAGCTGCTCGAGGGCGACCTCGCCGGGGCTCGCACGAGGATCGAGCGGGCGTTCGCCCTCGCCTACGAGTTCCGCGATCCCTGCTGGGAAGGCCTGGCCGGGCGTGGCCTCGGCCTGGTTGAGGAGGCCGAGGGCAACGTTGCGGGCGCTCTGCGTCGCCTCGAGCAGGCGCGAACATGCGCGGCGCGAACGACCGACTGCTATGCCTGGGTCGAGGCCTACGCCCTCGAGGCCCTGGCGGGGGTCGCTGTCCGCGCGCGATCAAGCCGGGCACCCGAGTGGGTCGAGGACCTGCGATCGCTCTCCGCCCGCACCGGGATGCGCGAGATGGCGGCGAAGGCCTACCTCTACAAGTTCGAACTTGGCGATTCGAGCGCGCTCGACGGTGCTCGGGTGATGGCAGCCGAGACCGAGAATCCTGCGCTGGAGGCCAGGCTCGAAGCCACCGCCGCTCGGGCCTGAACCCCAGACGACGGACCCTTCAGACCTCGGCCGCAGTCACCGCCCATGCGAGGGCGCGATCCGGCCCGGATCGCGCATGGTGCTCTGCGAGTTGTTGGGTTCGCTCCTCGAGGCCTTTCTCCAATGAAGGCCCCGGCACGCGACCGGGCTCTTCACGCGCCAGAGGTCGATGGATCGAGCGCGCGAGCGGTTGCACGGTCGGGGACGTCTGCGCCCAAACGGCCGGGCTCCATGTGCCAATAGCTGCCAGCAGCTATTGGGCCGACGTGCGGAGCTGCAGGGAGTGGGGCGACGAACGCCTTGTTCAAGGCGTTTCCTCAACGCGCCCGACTGGATTCGAACCAGTGACCTTCGGTTTCGTAGTTCCCGCGAATCGCGTCGCTCAGGGGTTCTTGGGTGCGCCTCGATCCTCTTCACTCGCCTGAGATGCTCTGACCTAGACCGCGTAATGACTGCTGAATAACGGCTAGGGGCGATAGATCGACCAGGTCGCGCGGTCTCGAAAGTACCTGTCCTCGTTGTTGAAGAGTACGTAGAACTGGTCGAGGGCCGGCACCGACTCAACCCCAGCCTTGGTCGCCGCGTAGCTGAGCTCGGCCATCGTCCTCGCGATGAAGCGCGTTATCTGCATGACATACATTCGCTCCCAAGGCCGTGCAAACTCCGCCTCGCCGGTTCGCTTCGAGGCCTCAAGTCCCGACGTGATCTGGTTGCCCAACTCGTCGCGGTAACGCACGGAGGACACGCCGTTGAGCATCGCTCCTGCCTTCGCGGCCTTCTCCTCCCGACGCTTAACGGAAACCCGGCAGGGGAGTCGCTCGGATCTAGCGCGCCTCGCCACCCTCGACGCTAATCGCTCAAACGACAATGACGCCTGGCGCAGCCGGACTAGCAGCGGAACTACACTCCTACCTCAGCGGCGTCGCCTGCCAGGGGTGCGGCCGACAACCCCAACACGTGGGAGGCGGCGCATGGAGCCGACGCCAGTGGTGGCTGATGCTGCGGCGCGTTCGCCGGAACAGCAGGTCGCAGACATACTTCCGATTGAGGCCAAGCCCGACCGGGCTCGCGCGACCCTCGACGAGGTTCCGTTCTGGTTTCACACCTTTGCGCTCAATCCAGCCGAGGGCATCTATACCCCCGGTGCTGCGCTCGACCACCGATACCGGCTGCCGTCTGTGCCGGCTGATCACACCGGCCTCAGCGTCCTCGATGTCGGCACCTTTGACGGCTTCTACGCCTTCCTCGCCGAGAGGCGAGGCGCCGATCGGGTGCTGGCGATCGATAACGAGCAGTACATCGCCTGGGTTAGGGCCCGCTGGGGCCACGAGCTCGAAGGCGGCGAAGGCTTTCGAGCGATCGCGGAGCTCCTGGAATCAAACGTCGAGTATCGGCGCCTCGACGTGCTTGAGCTCGACCAGCTCGACGAGCGCTTCGACCTCATCTACTGCTTCGGGATCCTCCATCGGGTGCACGATCCGCGCGGGCTGCTTCAGCGGCTACGCGACCGCCTCAACCCCGGCGGGCGTGTCCTGCTCGAAACCCATGGAGTTCCCGCCGACGATGGTGCGTCGCTGGGGGCGCTGCGCGTCCCCGACCCGGGCGAGATCTACCCCGGGGACGAGTACGTCTTCTGGGAGTTCACCAGCGGCGCCATCGCGCGACTCGGCCGCTACGCCGGCTTTGGCAACTTCGACGTCGACGACATGCCGGTGATCGATGGCCACCCCCGGATAATCGGCTCGCTCACTGCGGATTAGGTCTACATCCAGCCGCTCTCATGCATCGCAGTGAGCGCGGCACCCGGCAACGGATTTGGGATCGGCGATCAAGCGCGCCTAGCGGCCTGCCGGGCCGCGCTACTGCAATCCGTGCGGAGCGGTCGCTAAGGCGGCCACAATCGCCTCACTAGCGCTCATCGTCCAAGGGGGAGGCTCACATATCCCGCCGCTCGCTCTCCCCTTGCGCCGATCCGGCAGATCCGCGCACTCCTTTCGCCTCAGAGGGGCCGCGAGCGGCGGGCCATTCGAGGCGTCGGTCAACTGCCCCTGGACGAAGGGGGGAAGCCGAACCGGCTTCGCTCGGGGCGCCTCCCTTGCGCGAAGCAGGAGCGTGCAGCGACCACGCCCTAGATTGCTCTCATGAGCCGCGGGCTGCGCCGCGCGCTCGAGATGTTCCGTGGCTGCACGCTTGAGCCGCGAGCTCGACGGAGTGATCAGCTTCGATGTCGGTAGGGACGTGACCGATCCCGATTCGTTCATCGCCACGGAGGTGTTCGAGGACCGTGCGGCGCTCGATCGCCAGGAGTCGCAGCCACAGGTAGGAGTGGTGACGGGCCTCCTCGGAGAGGCCGTGGCCGAACCACCGGAGGCGACGATCTTTGAGATCGCGTCGTCGCAGCCGCACGGAGGCTGAAATAGTTACTTCTTCTTCGATTTGATCTTGATCGTCTTGGTCGTCCTCTTCGGCTGACCGCCGGCCGGACGCTGAGACCGCCGCGCAATAACTGCTGGCAGTTATTCGTGAAGACCTCACCAGATCGCAATGCAACCCCAGCAAACGCCTTGCCCAAGGCGTTTCGTCGAGCGCGCCCGACAGGATTCGAACCTGTGACCTTCGGTTTCGTAGACCGAAGGTCTGGGGTTCCTGACCGCCAGCAGCCGCCACGATTCCTACAACTGTCCCCTGCTAGCAAGCGGTTTTCGATACGCGCGAGTTGACCGGAGTTCCCCGGGGCGAACTGCTTCTCGCGGGGGCGGGACGGGGGCGGGGGCTTGCTTATCGGACCAATCCGACTCGACAGGTTCGCGCCGATCTGTAACCATCGCCTCGGCGCGCTTGTTGCGTAGAGCCTCGAAGCACCGATACGCCAAGGTGCTTCGGGTCCGGCGAAAGTCAGGGCTCGGGGTTCGCGCGCCCCATGCTCGGAGCGGGCCAGGCGGCCCTCCGGAGCGGGTCGTTGAGATGCTCCTCGATCATGTGTCTGGCCTTGTCAATCGTGTCCGGCATGTGCTGCCTCCCTCGATTCGGTGAACACGATTCCCATTAGATCACGATTGCACCGATGAATTCCACCGCCCTGGTCGTCCTCTCACCTGACGCCCTTGTCCCGACGTCCATTGGTTGGCGGATCGGCGCCGCGGTCGCGGGAGCAGCGGCTCTCGGAGCCCATGTGGTGAGGCTATCGCGGTCATCGCTAGATCCGGCGGATGCAAGGGACACCAACTCGTGCCATCCTGAGCGCATGTCTGATCTGACTTCGCGTGACAGCCTCCCGATCCCAGACCGCCATCACGAGGGTCTGATCACCTACGACGCCAAGGACCCCGATACTGCCTTTCCTCCGATCGAACCGCTCCGCCCGCCGGAGGGTGCCCCGAACGTACTGGTGGTGCTGATCGACGACTGCGGCTTCGGCGCGGCGAGCGCGTTCGGCGGGCCGTGCAGTACGCCTACCGCCGAACGGCTGGCGGCGGGTGGCCTCAAGTACAACCGCTTCCACACGACCGCCCTGTGCTCGCCGACCCGTCAGGCCCTGCTCACCGGGCGCAACCACCACTCGGTTGGGATGGGCGGGATCACGGAGATGGCGACCTCGGCCCCCGGCTACAACTCGATCCGGCCGAAGTCTGCCGCCCCATTGGCCGAGACCTTGAAGCTGAACGGGTATTCGACAGCCCAGTTCGGCAAATGTCACGAGGTCCCGGTCTGGGAGAGCAGTCCGATGGGGCCATTCGACGCGTGGCCGTCGGGAGGGGGCGGCTTTGAGCATTTCTACGGATTCATCGGGGGCGAGACGAACCAGTACGCCCCAGCCATCTACGACGGCACCGTACCGGTCGAACCCGAGACCACTCCAGAGGAGGGCTACCACTTCACCGAGGACATGACCGACCGGGCGATCGACTGGATCCGTCAGCAGAAGGCACTGATGCCCGACAAGCCGTTCTTCGCCTATTACGCGCCCGGCGCCACGCACGCGCCCCATCACGTGCCGATCGAGTGGTCGGACAAGTACAAGGGCAAGTTCGACGACGGCTGGGACGCGCTGCGGGAGCGGACCCTCGCCCGCCAGAAGGAGCTGGGGGTCGTCCCCGAGGACGCCGAGCTGACGGCCCGGCCTGAGGAGATTCCGGCCTGGGACGGGATGCCCGAGGAGCTGAAGCCCGTTCTCGCGCGTCAGATGGAGGTCTACGCGGGCTTTCTCGAGCACACCGACCATCACATCGGGCGGGTCGTGGCAGCACTGGAGGACCTCGAAATCCTTGATGACACGCTCGTCTACTACATCGTCGGCGACAACGGAGCCTCCGCGGAGGGAACGCCGCAGGGCTGCTTCAACGAGCTGATCGTTCTGAACGGCGCGGGCGGCCTGGAGACGGCCGAGTTCATGGCCTCGAAGGTCGATCAGTTCGGCACGCCCGAGGCCTACAACCATTACGCCGTCGGCTGGGCCCATGCCATGGACACCCCCTACCAGTGGACGAAGCAGGTCGCCTCTCATTGGGGAGGCACGAGAAACGGCACGATTGTTCACTGGCCGGCCGGGATCAAGGCAAAGGGTGAGGTACGGGCGCAGTTTAGTCACGTCATCGACGTCGCCGCCACCGTCCTCGACGTCGCCGGGATCCCCGCCCCCACCTTCGTGAACGGCGTTCAGCAGATGCCGCTGCACGGTCGGAGCATGGCCCCGACCTTCGACGATCCCGAGGCGCCCGAATATCGCGAGACCCAGTACTTCGAGATGTTCGTGAACCGAGGCATCTACCACCAGGGCTGGACCGCCGTCACCCGTCACAGCATCCCCTGGGAGGCATCCGAGATGCCGGCGTATGAGGACGACGTCTGGGAGCTCTACGGCCCCGACGACTGGACCCAGTCGCACGATCTCGCAGCCGAACAGCCGGAACGGCTCGCCGAGCTGCAGCGGCTGTTCCTGATCGAGGCGGCGCGCTACAACGTCCTGCCCCTCGACGACCGCCGCTTCGAACGTTTCAACCCCGACATGGCCGGTCGCCCGCAGCTGATCCACGGCACCTCTCAGCTCCTGTTCGAGGGGATGGGCAGGCTCTCGGAGAGCTCGGTCCTGGCCCTGAAGAACAAGTCACACGCGGTGACGGCATCGCTCCGGATTCCGGAAGGCGGTGCGAGCGGCGTGATCGTCGCGCAGGGCGGCGCCTTCGGCGGCTGGAGCCTCTACCTCCACGAGGGCCGTCCCGCCTACTGCTACAACACCTTCGGCCTGGAGCGGTTCAAGGTCTACGGAGCCGACGTGGTCGCGGCGGGCGAGCGCCAGCTTCGAGCCGAGTTCGACTACGACGGCGGCGGCGTCGGCAAGGGGGCGAAGGTGACGCTTTTCGTCGACGGGGCAGAGGTCGGCTCGGGGCGGGTCGAGATGACCGTCCCGATGATTTTCTCGGCCGACGAGACCACCGACGTGGGCACCGACAGCGCCACCCCCGTCAGCGACGACATCGGCCCGAAGGAAATCGCCTTCACCGGCGGGATCGATTGGGTCCAGCTCGATATCGACGATGCGGCAGAGGACGCCGATCACCTGATCACGCCCGAGGAGCGCCTGCGGATCGCAATGGCGCGCCAATGACGGCGGCCGGGCAGAAGTTCGGCTCGGCCATCAACTGAGCTGCGAGCAGCGCGGCCGAGACGTCATGCCTGGAGGCGGCGTCGAGAAGCGGGCCGCGGATGAAGCCGGGGCCTCAACAGGGCGGTGTAAGACGCCCCGGCAGCGTCAGTCCTGACTAGCGCCTGACGATGTTGTGGATCGCGACGACCTCGGGCTCGCCGGGGTCGATTCCGATCTCGGAGAGCACGGGCATCAGCCTCTCGCCGAACGCGTCGAGCTGCTCCCGCGAGTCCCAGATCTCGCTGACGCGAAGGTTCGGATCGGTACCGAAGCAGACGTGTTTGGTGCCCCGGAGTAGACCTGAGTGACCCGGAGCAAACTGCTTCTCGCGGGGGCGGGACGGGGGTTGTAATACGCTGCCGAGCTATGGCGCGTGAGGAGTTGGTCAGCGTGGCGCTCTTCAGGGAGGACTTGCGGCAGACGCCCCTGCCGCCAGAACGCCCGGCCTCTCTCAGGCGTATACCTTCAGGTGCAAGCGAAAGGAGAGAGGTGCTGCATGTACGCACGAGTTGTGAGGTTCACCGACGTGGATCCCGACCACATCGAAAATCGGCTCAAGGTGCGCGTCGAAGAGGGACCTCCGGAGGGAGTACCCGCGACCGGGATCCAAGTCCTCCACGACGCTGAGCAGCGAACCGCCGTAGTTGTCCAGCTCTTCGACACGGCCGAGGACATGAGCGCGGGTGAGGCTGTCCTGTCTGGCATGGACCCATCGGAGACGGCGGGTACGCGCGCTTCGGTGGACCGCTGCGAGATCAAGGTGGACATGCGCGTATAGGAACCGGCGGACCCGCTACCCGGGGGCCGCCACCTGTGGGTCGACCGCGAGTCTTCCAACGCCCGACAGGTTTCGAACCTGTGACCCTCGGTTTCGTAGTTCGCGCAGATCGCGGCGCTGAGGCGTTCTTGGGTTCTCCTCGGTCCGCTTCGCTCGTCTAGGACTGTCTAAGGCAGCCCGCGTAATGACTGCTGAATGACTGATGGGCGGCTGGCCGAGCGCCGTGAAGGGCGTGCTACCGCTACTTCACTCGCTTAACCGGCGGCAAAACCCAGGTACGGTCCAGAATGGATTTGCCGGGTCCGTACGTACGAAGTATCGGCCAGAACGGGCCGTCGGGCGCGGGAAGCCAGTTCCCCTCCTTTTCCTTGCCGGGGGACTTG
>CAXMST010000041.1:0-3324 GCA_964196325.1 uncultured Acidimicrobiia bacterium | reverse complement strand
CGCTGGGGAGAGCTGCTGGGCCTGATCGGCTACGAGCGGATCGAGGCACCGGCCGTTTTCGAGGGACGGCTCCCGTGGTACGAGCGCGCCGGCACCCAGGTGCATCTGATCCCCACCGCAGGGGCCACCGCGCCGCCACTCGGCCACGCCGCCTTCGTCGCCGCCGACTTCGACAGCAACATCGCCGACCTCGAGCAAGCTGGGTTCACGGTCGAATCGCACTCCCCCCTCTGGGGGGCACGGCGATCGTTTGTACTGGCCCCGAGCGGCCACCGGGTCGAGTTGATGGAGACTCCGCCGCCCCCTGCCGTCTGCGCCGACCCACGCCCGGCCCAGCGCCGGCGCGCGGGACAGCCGAGATCGCCGCGACGCCGACGCAGGACGTAGGATCGCGAGCCCGTGCGCTACCCCGTCGAGACCTTCAGCGAGGCCGAGCAAGAGCTCCTGCGGCCGCATTTCACCAACCTCGACCGGCCCGTCTTTGCGCTCACCAACCTGCCCGAGACGGTCAAGGGGGCGCTGTTCGCCCGCTACTCGCGCTATCGGGGAACCCTGCGCCGCCTCTACCTCGATGAGTTCGCCGGCGACGGCGAGCGGCAGGGCCGGCCTCTCGACGGCGCGGAGGGGGAGCGTGCAGCTCAGCTCTACGAGCGGATCTTTCTCGGCTACGGAGATGACTCGGTAGCCCAGCTCGGCGGCGCGCACCTGGCCTGCGAGTGGGCGTCCAACGTGCTCACCAAGGTCCTCCAACGCGGACGCCTCGCCGCCTATCTCGAGCAGTCGACCCGCTACATCGCCTACGACACCCCGATCGAAGAGGGGGTCGCCGCCGGCGAGCCGGGCAGCTGGCGCTACTACCGCGACGGCAAGCTCGGCCCCGAGTATGCGGCGGCGATGGACGAGATCTTCGCGATCTACTCAGCCTCCCTGCGCCAGGTCGAGGCCTGGGCCGAGGAGCGCTGGCCCCGAGGTGAGGAGCCGGAGGCCGCGTGGCGGCGCTCGATCAGGGCCAAAGCCCTCGACCTGCTGCGGGGTCTGCTGCCGGCCTCGACACTCTCCCACGTCGGCGTCTATGCCTCCGGGCAGGCCTACGAGCAGCTGATCATGCGCCTGATGGCCTCCCCCCTGCCGGAGGCGCGGTCCTTCGGTCAGAGCGCGTTGGAGGAGCTCAACCAGGTGATTCCCAGCTTCCTTACACGCGTCGGCCTGCCCGAACGAGGCGGAGAGTGGATCGACTACCTCAGCGAGCGCCGCCGCGTGACCGAGCGCTGGGTCGCCCGACTCGGCCTCGACCGCCGCCAGGGTGCCGACGGCCCATCGATCGAGCTCGTCCACGTCGACGGGACCGAGGAGGATCTGCTCGCGGCCTCGCTGTATGAGGCAACCGGCGTTGCCGAGGCCGAGATCGCGCGGCGGGTCGCCAATCTGGACCCGATCGAGCGCGATCAGCTTCTGGGGGAGCTGGTCGGTGCCCGCGTCAACCGGCGCCACCGCCCCGGCCGCGGCTGGGAGGCGGTCCGCTACCGATTCGAGATCGTCTCCGACTACGGCGGCTTTCGGGACATGCAGCGGCACCGAATGCTCAACTGCCAGTGGCAGACGCTGGGCCCGGACCTCGGGGCAGGCGTGCCGGAGGAGGCGCAGGCGGCGGGAGTGGGCGACGAGTACCGGCGGGCCCTGGAGATCTCGCGGACCGAGTTCGAGCGTCTCGAGGCGCGGGGGATGGCGGCGGCCGCACCCTACGCCCTCTGTCTCGGGTACCGGATCCGCTACGTGCTCGACATGAACGCCCGCGAGGCGATGCACGTCTGCGAGCTGCGCTCGGGTCGCGAGGGCCATCCCACCTACCGGGCGGTGGCCCAGGCGATGCACGAGCGGATCGCCGAGGTGCACCCTCGGATCGCGGCGGCGATGCGGCACGTGGACTCCAGCTCCGAGCCGCGCCTCGAGCGGATCATGAGCGAGATCCGCACGCATCGCAAGCGGGTCGCCCGCGAAGGCGAGCCCGCGAGCACCTCCTAGCCGGCGTCGGAGGCTCCGCTGACCGTCTCGCAGCCCTTCGTCCTGTCCTTGCCCGAGCCTCCCTCGCAGGCGTCATCGCCAGGGCCCGCGCGAAGCGTGTCGGTCCCCTGGTTGCCATAGAGGCTGTCGTTGCCGCCCTTGCCGAGCAGCACGTCATCGCCACCGCCGCCGCAGGCTGTGTCGTTGCCGCCCTTGCCGGCGATCCGGTCGTCACCCGCGCGAGCCTTGAGCACATCCGGCCCGCTGGTCCCGACCAGGTTGTCGGACCCGGGCCCACCCGCGATCGTGACCTGCCGTCCCCCACAGAACTCTGCGGCCGGAGCGACCGACTCATACAACGCCTGGGCCTGATCGCCGTGGTAAGGGCCGTAGAGGACGGGTTCGCAGGAGCCCTCGTCGCAGTACGAGTAGCTATTGACCGAGAGTAGGCTGCCGTCGGCAACCCAGCCGCCGCCGCTTGAGCCGGCGGTCATATCGCACGGGATCGAGAGCGTCTGTCGCCCCGGTCCCGGCGGATTGTCCGATAGCCCGCCGACCGAAGTGCAGCTGAACAGGCGCTCGCCATCGAACTCGATCGGCGGTGCCAGCGCCGGGTAGCCAAAGGACGAATACAGCTGGGCGCGGGGCTGGTCGAAGGCGATGCCCCGCCCCCCGACCAGCTCGGGCAGGCTCCGGCCCTGCGGATCGGGGCCGACCACCGCAGCGCCCAGGTCGGAGGCGAGGTTGCCGTCGCGGCTCCAACGCTCCAGCGCGAGCAGCCCGGTTGCGGGCCACTCGCCGAAGGGAGCGGCGCCGTCCTCGTAGCCGGGGACGAACATCCAGTTACTCGCATAGCCGCCGCCGCCGGTGTCGTAAACGCAATGGCCCGCGGTCCAGACCACCCCCTCGGCGGTCGCCGCGGCCGAGGGTGGTGCCGCGATCGCCGTACCCGAGCAGACGTAGTCGCCCGGGGCATCGCCACCGGTGATCGTCAGAAAGACTTTGCCGTGCGAGCTGTAGGGGTCGGCCGAGGGGTCGGGGATCTGCTCGCGATCGAGTCCAGGCTGAACGGCGGCGGCGGCGGTCGTCGAGCCCCGGGTGGTCGGCTCCCTCCCTTGCAGGGGCGCCGCAGATCGCATCCGAGCGGCCGTCCAATAGCCGCGTACGCCGGCCGGATCGGCAGTGTGAGTCGTGGGAGCAACGGGGCCGCCGGTCGTCGCCGCTGCAGCGGACGGCAGCGCCAGCAGCGACGCTGCCAGCCCGATCAGCATTATCCGGGTCCAGGCCCCGGTCCCGGTGGTGGTTGGGCTGTGCGCTCCCATC
>CAXMST010000040.1:0-16145 GCA_964196325.1 uncultured Acidimicrobiia bacterium | reverse complement strand
GCTTGTTGGCGATCTTCTTGGTCTTGTTCTGGCTGACGCTCGTGAACGCGTCCGGGCCGGCGATTGCCGTTCCCGTGAGCGCGGCGACGAGCGCCACCACTGCAATAACAATCGCCGCCGAAGGCAGCCTGCGCTTCTTCTTGTCCATGGTTCCTCCCGATGTTGGGCGAAGCGCGAGCCCCGCCGCACTCCGCTCTTTGCGACTAGCAGGGTACTCTTTCCTTGCCGCCGATGCGAGCCAACCTGCGGCCGTACGCCGGCCCGTTTCAGGGTCCCCGGCGTTTGCGAATCCAGCCGCGAGGCTCGCCGGCCCCGACCTCTAGCCTGTTCGGGATGCTGGCGGGCAGCGATGGAGCCGATCGGAGTGGGCGTGAGCGCCTCCCTTGCGTCTGGGCGATTGCGGCACTGCTGCTGGCCATGGCAGCATCGGCCTGGGCCGCCCCGAGCGCGGCGGCGGCCGCCGAGCGCCCGGCCGAGGCGCTGCCCAACGTGATCACGATCACCACCGACGATCAGACTCTGGCGCAGATGACCGAGGAGACGATGCCGTTCGCGAGCTGGCTGTTCGGCAACGGCGGCACCAGCTTCAGCAACGCGGTCGTCGTCTCCCCCAGCTGTTGCCCCTCGCGCGCCGCCTACCTGAGCGGCCAGTACCCACACAACAACGGGATCTTTGCCAACGAGCCCGGCTACCCGGAGCTGCAGAGCAAGCGCAGCACGCTGCCGGTCTGGCTGCAGCGGGCCGGCTACCGGACCGCCCACATCGGCAAGTACCTGCACCAGTACGGCGCCTTCGCCGGCGGCTGGGGCACCCCGGCCCCGGGCTGGGATACCTGGTTCACGCTGGCCGGAACCTTCCGCTACTA
This sequence comes from uncultured Acidimicrobiia bacterium, assembly GCA_964196325.1. Classification (GTDB taxonomy): domain Bacteria; phylum Actinomycetota; class Thermoleophilia; order Solirubrobacterales; family 70-9; genus CAXMST01. The sequence continues at coordinate 15,279 of CAXMST010000040.1, read as the reverse complement.
CGACTACCGGATCGGCAAGGACGGCAAGAGCCGCTCCTACGGCTCCCGCCCGCGCGACTATCTGACCCGCCGCCTGAACGCCAAAGCGCTCAGCTTCGTCGAGCGCAGCACCGCGAAGGACAAGCCGTTCTACCTGCAGCTCGATCAGTTCGCACCGCACGAGGAGACGAGCGCCACCCCGGGGCGCTGCACCGAGGCCGCCCAGCCCGACCCCGACGACCTCGATCTGTTCGTTGACGCACCCCTGCCTCAGGACGACCTCGACCCCGCCGAGCGCTCCTACAACGAGCTCGACGTCTCCGACAAGTCCTCGGTCCCGGCGGCGCGGCGCGAGCTCGGCAACTTCGTGCTCGGCAAGGTCGCGACCCGCTACCGCTGCCAGCTCGCGGCCCTGGCCGGGGTCGACCGCGGCATCCAGGAGATCTACCGGGCGCTGAAGGCGAGCGGCGAGCTCGCCAGCACGGCGATCTTCCTGACCTCCGACAACGGCTACTTCCACGGCGAGCATCGCCTCCCCAAGGACAAGGGCTATCCGTATCAGGAGGGGATCCGGGTGCCGCTGCTGGCCCGTGTCCCCAAGGGCTTCGCCCCTGACCCTCCGGCGACGATCGACGAGCCGGTCGGCAACGTCGACATCACCGCCTCGGTCCTGGAGCTGGCCGGCGCCGAGCCCTGTAAGGCGAGCGCTTGCCGGCGCCTCGACGGCCGCTCCTTCATCGGCCTGCTTCGGGGCGAGGCCGAGGGCTGGCCCGCCGACCGGGCACTGCTGGTCGAGCAGATCCGTGAGGGCATCTTCTGCGCGCCCTACGGGGCGCTGTGGACCCCGGCCAGCCTCTACGTCGAGTATCCGACCGAGCTGACCGCGGGCGCCCCATGCCTGCCCGAGACCGAGCACTACGAGATGAGCAGCGACCCGCTGCAGCTCGAGAACCTGTTCCCGGCGACGACTGCCGAGCTCGGGCAGAGACAGCGCCGGCTGCAGCGCCGGCTCGGGCGGCTGACCCGCTGCTCGGGGATCGCCGAGCGCGATGAGCCGCTCGCGGGCGTTCCCTACTGCGAGTGAGGGTGGCGGGGACGAGCGAGGCTGCGGCGGTTAGGCACCCCACCACCGTCGCCTCGACCTAGGCAACCACCGGTACGGCCTCTTCGTCTCCTGGGGCCGACTCGCCGCCCGGTTCCTCGGCGAGCTCCTGGGCGTAGCGGCGGCTGTCCTCGCCGCTGATCAGCAGCGTGGTCAGCAGCAGGCCGAGCAGGGCGAGACCGGCGCCGACCAGGAACGCCAACTGAAAGCCCTCGGTGAGGGCCCCCGGCAACGCGGCTGGATCGCCGCCCGCGGCCTCGATCAGGCTATCGGTGCGGCCGTTGGCGATCGTCGCGAGGATCGCCAGCCCCAGCGCCCCGCCGATCTGCTGGGAGGCGTTGATCAGCCCCGAGGCAAGCCCGGCGTCGTCGCGCTCGATCCCGGAGACGGCGCCGATCGTGACCGGCACGAACGAGAAGCCGAGGCCGACGGCAGCGAGCAGCGACGGGCCGAGGACGTCGGCCGCGTACGTGCCGTCGACCGAGATCTGCGCGAACCACACCAACCCGGCGGCGATGAACGCGAGTCCGACCATCAGCACCGGCTTGAATCCAAGCCGGGTCACGAGTTGCGAGGCGACCCCGGCGCTGAGGATGATCGTCAGCGCCAGGGGCAGATAGCTGATCCCGGTCTTCAGCGGGCTGAAGCCGAGCACCTGCTGCATGTACAGCGAGACGAAGAAGAACATCGAGAACAGGGAGGCACCGACCAGCAGGGCGATGATGTTCGAAGCCCGCACGGTCGAGAGTTGGACCAGGCGCTGCGGAACCAGCGGCGCGTCGGCCCGGCGCTCGATCGCGACGAAGCTGAGCAGCAGCCCGACCGCGGCGGCCAGCAGGACCACCGTCTGAGTCGAGCCCCAGCCCGCGGAGTCGGCGTCGACCAACGCGTACACCAAGATCGTCAGTCCGGCGGTCACGGTGACCGCGCCGGGCAGATCGAAGTTGCGCGGGATCTCGGTCGCACGGCTCTCGGGGATCAGCCGGAAGGCCAAGATCGCCGTCAGCACGCCGATCGGGACGTTCACCCAGAAGACCCATTCCCAGCCCGCCAGGTCGGTCAACACGCCGCCGAGCAGGACCCCGGCGGCGCCGCCGGAGCCGGCGACCGCACCCCAGGCGCCAAGCGCCTTGTTGCGGTCGGCCCCGTCCTTGAACATCGCGGTGATGATCGAGAGCGCGGCGGGCGAGAACAGCGCCCCGCCAAGTCCCATCGCGGCGCGGGCGATCACGAGCTGGGTGTCGTTGGCGGCGAAGCCGCCCGCCAGCGATGCCGCCGAGAACAGCAGCAGGCCGGCCACGAACACCCTGCGGCGCCCGAGCAGGTCGGCGAGCCGGCCCCCGAGCAGCAGGAAGCCGCCGAAGACGAGCACGTAGGCGTTGACAACCCAGGAGAGGTTCTCCTGGGTGAAGTCGAGGTCGGCCCCGATCGAGGGCAGCGCGACGTTTACGATCGAGGCGTCGAGCACGACCATGAACTGCGCGACGCAGAGCAGGGCCAGGGCGAGCCAGGGGTTGTAGGAGCGGGAGTCGGTGCTTGGATTCATGACTACCTCTTGTGCGCGCGGATCTGGGCAAACGGAAGCTTGGTTCCGCTTCAGGATACGGAATACCGCTTCCGTTTGCCGCCCGACCCCGGTACGCTTTCACCGATGGGCAGCCAGCAGACAGCCGAGCCCGCTCCCCCCGCGATCCTGCGCGCGGACGCTCAGCGCAACCGCGAGCGGATTCTCGCGGCGGCGCGAGAGCTGATGGCCGCGCACGGAGCGGCGGTCGAGATGACCGACATCGCCGAGGCCGCCGGGGTTGGGGTCGGGACCCTGTACCGCCGCTTCCCCGACAAGGAGGGACTGATACTCGAGCTGCTGCGCGAGAAGTTCCAGGAGCTCGCGGCGGCGCTCGAGCGCGAGCTGGCCCGCGAGGACGCCACGGCCCGCGAGCGCCTACACGGATACATCCGGGCCGCGTGCGCCATCCAGGGCGCCGACCGGGGCCTGCAGGAGGCGTTCAGCTCGGCGATCGACGAGCACTCGGGGATCGCCTACTCCACCCCCGGCCTGGTCGAGTCGACCCGGCGCCTGGCGGCCGAGGCGGTCGCCGAGGGCGCGGTGCGCCCCGATCTGCAGTGGGAGGACATCGTCAGTTGCTGTTGCGCGCTGGGGCATGTGATCCAGCACGAGGACTCGCTGCCGGGTTCCTGGCAGAAGTTGCTGCAGATCCAACTCGATGGGCTCGACCGCCGAGCGGCGAGCGGCTGAGAGCGGCCGGCGGCCGGCGGCTAGGCTGTAGCGATGGGCGCACCAGCCGAAGCACTCGTCGACGCCCATGGTCGGGCGATCTCCGACCTGCGCGTCTCGGTAACCGACCGCTGCAACTTCCGCTGTCAGTACTGCATGCCGGCCGAGGGCCTGGACTGGCTCGAGCGCGGCGAGATCCTCAGCTTCGAGGAGATCGAGCGGCTGGTCGCGCTGTTCGTGCGGCTCGGAATCCGCGATCTGCGGCTTACCGGCGGTGAGCCGCTGGTCCGGCGCGAGTTCCCCAAGCTGGTCGGCATGTTGGCCAAGATCGAGGGGCTGGCCGATCTCTCGCTGACCACCAACGGCTACCTCCTGGAGCGCGACGCGGCAGCCTTGGTCGAGGCCGGAATCAAGCGCGTCAACGTCTCGATCGACTCGCTCGCGCGGGACCGTTTCTTTCAGATCACCCGCCGCGACTCGCTGCCTCGGGTGCTGGGCGGCCTTGCGGCGATTGGCGCCTTCGAGCAGGTGCGCCCGATCAAGGTCAATGCGGTCGCGATGCGCGATTTCACCGAGGATGAGGTGCTGCGGTTCGCGGACCTGGCGCGGACGACCTCCTACCAGGTCCGCTTCATCGAGTTCATGCCGCTGGACGCCGACCGCGCCTGGACCCCAGAGTCGGTGCTGACGGGGGCAGAGATCCGGGCCTTGATCGAGGAGCGCTACGAGCTGGTCGAGCGCGAGCGCGAGCCCTCGGCGACCGCGCGGGTCTATGCGTTCGCCGACGGGGCCGGTGAGATCGGCTTCATCAATCCGGTCTCGGAGCCGTTTTGCGCTGACTGCAACCGCCTCCGGCTGACCGCCGAGGGCAAGCTCCGGACCTGCCTGTTCTCATTGCATGAGACCGACCTACGCGAGCCGATGCGGAGCGGCGCCTCTGAGGCGGAGCTGGAGACGATCGTCCGCGACGCCGTCTGGCGCAAGGAGCTCAAGCACCACGTCGGCGAGCCGGGCTTCCGCGCGCCGGCACGCTCAATGAGCGCAATCGGCGGCTAAGAGGGGGGCCGTAGCCCGCCCCGGGGCGGGCTAGCGGACCTTCGACGGCGTCTTGCGGACGTCATCCATCTGCTCGTGCAGCTCGTCGGCCTTGCGCACCCACCTGGCCCGGTTGGCGGCGAGCAGATTCTTGACCTCGTCGGGGTCTCGCTCGAGGTTGTAGAGCTCGCGCTCCTCCGCCCTGCCGTAGTTCAGGTACTTCCACTTCTCGGTCCGGATCCCGGCGAAGATGCGCTCGCCGGAGCCCTGGGCGCGGCGCAGGTAGATGCCCTTCTCGTGGACTACATCGCGCCTGCCTAGGAGTAGCTTCCTGAGGCTGCGGCCGTCGACCGTCTCGCCGGTCTCGATCCCCGCGTAGTCAGCGAAGGTCGGCGTGAAGTCGATGTTGCCGACCACTGCCTCCTCGGTCCGGGCCTTGACCCCGGGGGCGCGGATCAGGAGCGGCACCCGGGAGCAGATCTCATAGCCGCAGGTCTTCTTCGTGTAGCGGTGGTCGCCGAGCCCAATCCCATGGTCGCTGGAGTAGACGATCAGGGTGTTGTCCAGCTCTCCCCGCCGCTTCAGGGCCTTGAAGATCGCCCGCACGCCCTGATCGATCGAGAGCAGCGTGCGCTGGTGCCGAATCCGCTGCTCACGCAGCTGACCGATGTCGGGGATCGGGAGGTTCTGGACCCAGGTCGGCTTGTCGCGGACGTTCTTCTCGATGAAGGCCTCGGTCTCCTCGAGCTCATCCACCTCGGCTTCGCGGTCGCGCGGCGCTGGGGTCCAGGGGCTGTGGGGGCCGAAGAAGCTGACCAACCCGAACAGCGGCCGGTCGGTCTCCGCGGTATCGATGAACTCGACCATCTTCTCCGCGAACACGTCGGTCGAGTAGCTGTCCTCACCCTTGCGGTCGACCAGTGTGCCGTTGTCATTGAGCGTGTAGTCCCAGTAGCCCTGCTTGCCGGAATAGGCGGCCCAGTAGTCCCAGCCGGTCGGGATGAAGGTCGCGGCCTCGTCCCAAGGGAATTTGTTCAGATACTTGCCGACGAAGCCGGTCTGGTACCCACTCTCGTTGAGCCAATCGGCGATCGTTGACTGTCCGTTGAACTCGGCGGTCTCGGAGTTGCTGAGGATCCCATGGCGCTCGGAGGTGCGGCCGGTCAGCAGGGTGGCCCGCGACGGGCAGCAGAGGGCCGTGTTGACCATCGCGCTGCTGAAATCGACCCAGCGCTTGCGAGAGCTGGTGAAGGGCATCGCGCCCAAGCTGCTGTTCTGCTGATCGTCGGAGAGGATCACGATGATGTTGGGCCGCTCGCGATCGGCGGAGCCCGCCTCGGCCTCGCTCACCACGGTGCCTCCGGCGAGGAGCCCGCCGAGAACTGCCACACCGGCGGCCAGGCCGGCGGCCAGTGCGGTTGTCTGTAGTCGTCGCGTGGAGAGCATGCGTCTCTTCTAGATCCCAACCGATGCCGTCACCGACGCCGATCCTGTCGCGGGCACAGAAGCAGCACGATTGCCCGCCCTAGGTGCCCCGCCTGCTGAGCAATCCTAGAGATCGGCCTGGTCGGGCACGCGAACCCAGGAGCCTGGGCCCACCCTCGCCCGGCCCCAGCCGCCGGCCTGGCTAGGCTTGGTTGGCAGTGACGCGCCTCGACTTCGACCCCAACCACGCACCGCCCGGCGCCTTCTACCGACTGCTCACGGCGACGATCCTGCCGCGCCCGATCGCCTGGGTCTCCTCGCTCTCCGCCGACGGCATCGAGAACCTTGCCCCACATTCGTTCTTCACCTGCTCGTGCGTGACGCCGCCGGTCCTGCAGTTCACCTCGGTCGGGCGCAAGCACTCTCAGGAGAACATCGAGGCGACCGGCGAGTTCGTGGTCAACTTCGCGCCCGAGCACCTGTTCGAGCAGATCAACGCGACCGCCACCGACTTCCCCGCGGAGGTGAGCGAGTTCGAGGCGGCTGCAGTCGCCCCCGAGCCGAGCCTGCGGGTGGCGCCACCGCGGGTCGCGGACGCCCCGGTGGCCTTCGAGTGCAAGCTGGTCGAGACGATCAGCTTCGGCGACTCGACCGTGGTCTTCGGCCAGGTCGTACACGCCGTGGTCGACGAGGAGGTGCTGGTCGAGGGCCGCCCCGACGTCCGCCTCCTGCGGCCCCTGGCTCGCCTCGGTGGTATCGAGTGGGGCGAGCTCGGCGCGATTCGCGAGATCACCAGGATCCCGCACTCGGAGTGGCCGGGCCATTTCGAACCCGCTTCCGAGGACTGATCGCCCTCAGCCTCGACCGTCGCACCCCGATAGGCTCGTCTGCGCCACGTCCCCAGCCAGTCCGAAGGAAGGCCGGCAGATGTCCGAAATCCTGAACGAGCAGCAGCAGAAGCTCTGCGACGACGCGGCCGCCGACTACTCCGACCTTCGGGCGCTGTTCATCAACTGCACGCTGAAGAAGAGCCCGGAAATGTCCCACACCCAGGGGCTGATGGACATCTCGATCGAGATCATGCGTCGCAACGGCATCGAGGTCGAGAACCTGCGCGCGATCGACCACCCGATCGCGATCGGCGTGCAGCCCGACATGACCGAGCATGGCTGGGAGCAGGACGCCTGGCCCGAGATCTACGAGCAGGTGTTGGCGGCCGACATCCTGGTGCTCGGCATGGCAATCTGGCTGGGCGAGAAGACCTCGGTCGCCACTCACGTGATCGAGCGGCTCTACGGCAACTCCCACCTGCTCAACGACGCCGGCCAGTACGCCTACTACGGCCGGGTCGGGGGCTGCCTGGTCACCGGCAACGAGGACGGCTGCAAGCACTGCGCGATGAACACGCTGTACTCGCTCCAGCACCTCAGCTACGTGATCCCGCCGCAGGCCGATTCGGGCTGGCTCGGCGAGGCCGGGCCGGGGCCCTCCTACCTCGACCCAGGCTCAGGCGGCCCGGAGAACGACTTCACGAACCGCAACACCACGTTCATGACCTGGAACCTCATACACGTGGCGCGGATACTGAAGGACGCCGGAGGGATGCCCGCCCACGGCAACCAGCGCTCAGAGTGGGACGCCGGCGCTCGCTCCGACTTCCCGAATCCCGAGCACCGCTAGGGCGGCGCAGTAACTAGCGACGCCGTTTCCAGGCGCCGCCGAAGAAGCGGCTGAAGCGACCGCCGGCCGCGTTTGCCTTGAACACGCCGGGCCCATCCTGGGGCGGGCCGTGCTCGGCGAACTCGGCAGCGCTGATCGTCAGCAGCACGCCGCGCTCGAAGGTCCGGCCCACCTCGGGGCCGTCGACGAAGCGAACCGCCCCGTCCTGCCCCGCGACCACGACGCCGTCGAGGATGTGTTCGCGATAGTTGTCGACGATCTGGCGCACGGTGCCGAGGGCGCCGTTGTCGCGGTCGTAGACGGTGGCGCCTTCGGGGACGGCGTTGTAATGGACCGCGTGGCCGAGGTCGGGCTCGGTCTGCTCTTCGCTCATCTCCATAAGGATACGATTCCGCGCCGATGGGCAACGCCGGCTACTCGGGAACCCCGCTGCCGGTCAGATTGTGCAACTCAGGCGTGGAGCCATCTTCGGTCCCGCTGCCGGAGAAGCCCGTCAGGCGTAGCGGCACCCGCTGGAATAGCGGCGCGGCGTCCTCGGCGTAGTCCTCGACAATCTCTGAGCGCAGGTGCGGCTCGACGTAGAGCGGCCGGTCCTCGACGAGGGCCGCCCCCTCCGCGTAGCCCTTGATCGACGTGATCGGATGGTCGGCCGGGCGCAGGTAAACGACCTCAAAGACGGAGCTGATCGCGGCCCGTAGCGCCGGCACGTCGTCATTCTCGGCCGCCCGCTCAACCCGGCTGGCGGCCGCGACTCGCAGCTCGGCCAAGCGCCGCAGCAGCTCGTGGTCGGTATCGACGTTCGCGGCGGTCTTTCCGACCTGCTCGACCTGCGCGGCCAGCCGGTCGGCCTCGGCCTCAGCGGCGGCGCGCTCGGCGGCAATCTCGTCACGGAGGCTGGCGAAGGTGTCGGCGTCAAGCTTCCCGGCGCGGTAGTCGGCGGTGATCCGCTGAGCCTGGCCGTCGAGCTTGGTGACCTCTTTCTCGGCCCGCTCGGCCAGGGGGCGAATCTCGCCGAGGCAGTGGTCGTACTGCTCGGCGACGTGGGTGCGCGTTGCGTCCATGTCGAGCGCCATCTCCTCAAAGAGCCTGAGAGACCGGCGGTGGAGGCGCTGAGGCATCGATGGAAGCTCGGCGGGTAGAACTGCGGCTGACCGCACTCACTACGGCTGTCGGTCCTGCTCGGACCGGCGGCGTTGGTTGGCCTCGGCCTTGACCATCGCCCTCGTGGCCCTCGGGCCGAGGAACGTCGCCTCGACCCTTCGCTCGCGCTCACAAACGGGCACGTAGCGCCCGCGCTTTGGCTTCGGTTTTCTCGTCTCGGCCACGAGACCGAGGTTACTTGGGCCAGATTGAGGTCTGCTCAGAAATGCGGCCCTCGCGTGCGCGTGCGCGTGCGCGTGCCCCCCCGGAGGCGGCTGATCGTGTCGCCTGGGGCGAGAGCTGGTCGCCCTCGCTGCGAGCAACGAGGTTGCCCCCATCGGCCCGAGGCGTCCGAGAGGCCGATGCCTCGCCGCGGGCATCGGGGAGCCGACGCGGGACTCCGACCGTCGGGCCAGCACCTCTAGGTCAGGCGTCAATGCAGTCGTCCAACAACAGGAGGTTCTATGACTGCAACGACGCTCATAGACGCGGCAGGTCGCAGGCGCTCGCCGGCGACCCTGCCCGGCTACCACGCTGGAAATCCACCCGCCAACAAGGGCCAGCGCTATCCGGCAGACCCACCACGAGTCGAGGAGATCGTCTCCATCATGCGCGAGGCCGGCGATGGCCCACACGGCGTGCGGATGCGCGCCCTGATCGCCGTGCTGTGGCGAGCCGGGCTTCGGATCCAGGAGGCGCTAACGCTCTCCGAGGCGGACCTCGAGCCGAGCAGCGGCTCAGTTCTGGTCCGCCGCGGCAAGGGCGGCAAGCGACGCGAGGTCGGGATGGACGATTGGGGCTGGGAGCACCTAACCCCATGGCTTGCCCTGCGCCGGGAGTTGCCCCTCGGGCCGCTGTTCTGCGTCATCAACGGACCGACCCGCGGGCGGCCGTGGTCGAACTCGGCGGTGCGCTCGCAGCTGCGTCGCCTTGCGGTAGGAGCCGGCGTGCGGAGGCGATTCGCGCCGCATCAGCTACGGCACGCCCACGCCGTGGAGATGGCGCGCGAGGGAGTGCCCCTCAACGTCATCCAGCGCCAGCTCGGACACGTGAATCTCGGCATCACCTCGATCTACCTCCAGGGGATCGATAGCGCCGAGATCATCGGCATAGTCAATGCGCGAAGGGCCCCGGTGATTCCCGCGGGTTCAGCGCTCTAGGGGTGTGAGCGAGGTCGCTCGCGTCTCAGAGGGGCGCGGGCGACCTCTCGGGCTCAAGTAGGTCCGGAGCGGGGGCGTAGCTCCGCTACCCCTTCTCGTCCATTGGGGCACTCTCCGGCGGCTCGATCGGCCCACCGCTCGCTGCTGCATTCAGGCGAAAGCGACACTGCGCCAAGGGCATCGAACCGGGCTCGCCCAGTACGGCTTGCTGGCGCTGGTGCGCTCCGCGAACGTCCTGCAGGGCAGGCCCGGGCTCCCACTACATCTTCAGCTTGATTCTCTGCTTCCCAAAGGCGCTCGTGCCGCCGGGATCGATCCTCATTGGGGCGGGGCGGCAGCAAGTAACGCAGAGCGGATCGTCCGCGCTGCGAAGCAAGTCGCGCGTGCCCGCCTTGTCGCAGGTTCGCCCGGATCTGCGCCTCCGCCCGATCCGCTGAATGACCGTCGATCGACGGTTCGGTCCAGCCGCTGCGACCGTCGCAACAGGGGGAGCCTGCAGCTGCGCCACCCATCGAGTGCGTAGGTCGAGCTCACCTCGTTTGGGCTCGCACCAGCACGGCTCCCGCGAGGAGCCCGAGCGAGATCGCACCTCCGAGAGCGAACATCTGGCCGAGCTCCTGATACCCCTGGATCACCTCGCCGCTCACCGCGGTCGTCAGCCCCCGTAAGCCGAGAGCGCCGACCGTGAGAGCGAAGAAGGCACCCAGCAGCAGAACGATCCCCGGTGGGCGAGTGGGCTTGCGGCTGATCCACTCCGCCGCCATCACCATGACGGCGGCCGCGATAAAGGTCCCGACGAGCTGGCCGAACAGGATCGTGCCGAGCTGCTGGGTCGCGACGGCGACATAGACGATCAGCGCGATCCACCCGGCGTCTCTCCACGGCGCGGCGAAGGCGATCGTGACCCCGACGGCAAACAGCCCCCAAGCGACCCAGCCGGCGATCCAGCCGAGCTCGGGTCTTGTGGCGGTGTCGAACAGCTCGTCCACCGTAGTGCCGGTAAGAGACGCGCCGATAAGGATCCCAAGGAAAAGTGGGAGGAGACTGAACAGCGCCCAGACGAGCCTGGTCGAGCCACTGTCGATCCGACCGCGCGCCAGCTCGTACATCGACGCGCTCAGCAGGTCCCCCGGGATGAACCAGAACAGCGCCGGGATCATCAGCAAGATCACGCCTCCGTTGGTCTCCCCGGGCGGGAACAGCAGGAGGACGATCGTCGAGACCGCGACCGCGGCGATCAGCGCTCCCAGCAGCCTGACGCTCCGAAGGCGGTCGCTGAGCGTGACTACGAGGGCAACTACGATCCCCGTTAATGCCGCGGCACCAACCTCGGCCCAGGTGGACTGAACGCTAACTGAGAAGCCGATGACGAAGAGCAGTATCCCGAGGGCTTTGAGCGCCGGGGAATAGGGCGGCGACGAGCAGCGCAGCGCGTCGAGCTCGTCGCTGAGCGTGCCAAGGTCGGCCTCGGACTCGACCGCGCGATAGCAGATCCCCTTCAGCGCCGCGATCCGATCGAGCCGGGTGATCTCGGGGGCCGCCGTCACCGCGACGGTGTCGATTCGATCCTCGTAGAAGACGGAGAGGACGGCCGAGTCGACCCGAACGGCCAGCTCAGCGTCGGCGCCGTGAGCGCGACCGATCTCCACGATCCATTCCCGGAGACCTAGCGTCCCTTCAGTGCTGTTTGCCAGCCCCTCGCGCGAAAGCCGCTCGAGGAAACCGGTGAGGGTGCGCTCTTGCCTCACCTCGGAGAACCCAGACACTCAGCGCTCGGTGGGTCAATGCCCCGAAAGTCGGCTAGGTCCGGCGAGGATCGATCACGATCCGAGCAAGTGGGATTAGACCCGGGGGCCGGGATGACACCGTCGGTTGCACGAACCGGGAAACTGCCTCCGGCTCCCATTAGCGCAGATGCCAACCGGCCGCGGGGCGACTCGGGCGGCTGGAGGCTCACAAATCTTCGCCGCCGCGGCTGAACGTCGGCAGGGACCAGCCCCAATAGACGGCGGCAAGCCTGAGCGCGAACGTCGCGATCATCGGAACCGTGACGACGATCACCGCATTGGGTTCGATCTCGGCGAGCAGGACGTAGACGACGGCACCGAACAGGGACGCTGTGGCGTAGATCTCGCCGTGCAGGATCAGCGGCACGCGGGCGGTGAGGACGTCCCGGATGAGGCCGCCGAACGTCCCGGTCAGCACACCCGCCAGGATCGCGACCCACGAGTCGAAACCGAGGGCGAGCGCCGTGTTGGCGCCGATCACGGTAAAGACCGCGAGCCCGGCGGCGTCGGCGACGAGCATCGCGTTCGGCCACTTGGTGATCGCGCCGTAGAAGTACACGGTTGCGAGCGCGGCGACGCTGGCGATCGCAACCGGAAGGGGGTCCTCGACCCAGAAGACCGGCGTGTCGCCGAGAACCAGGTCCCGAAGCGTGCCGCCCCCGATCGCAACGACGACGCCGAGCACTACGACGCCGAAGAGGTCGAGCCGCTTCTCGCCCGCGGCGAGCGCACCGCTGATCGCGAACACGGCAACCCCGACCAGGTTGAGAACGTCGATGTAGGCGGGCAGCTGAACGTCCATCAGGCGCTCAGGGGAGCTGTGTTGATGCGCCGCTCCGGGGTGCAATGAGCTTCCGGCGAGTGTTCGTCATCGGGCCAGCAATTCCGGCGCGAGCTTGCGCACGAGTCTGAGGGTCGGCGATTGCGCTTCGTCCCCGGCTCCGACGCACCTGTCGAAGGCACGCTGCAACATTTCATCGTCGTATCCGTCCCGGGCCCCGATCACGACGAGTTCCGATCGTGGCAGCTCGGATCCCCAGCGGTCGGATTCCTTGAGGTTGTATCGCTTGCCCACCATCTGCAGCACGACCCGATACGCCGGCAGTTCCTCGAGATAGACGATGCCCTTGGCGCGATAGACGGTGTCAGGCAGTTTCTCGAGGACCGAACGCAGCCTGGGGAGCGACAGCGGTTCGTCATTCGCCCATTGCCAGCCGGCGAACGGGTGCCCACGTGAATGCTCTGTAAGGTCTCGCCGGCCCTCGGGGAGCTGAGTGGCTGATGCGCTCAGGCCGGCTCCGAAAACCAGCTCCAGCGGAACCCGCCCCTGACTTACCTCAAGGATCTTCGATCCGGGTGCGATCTCGTGGACGCGCCTCTTGACTTCCAAGAGCGCGCCGGGGTTCACGAGATCCACCTTGTTCAGCACCACGACATCGGCCGCCTGGATTTGGACACGGGCCACGGCGGCCATCTCGCCCTGGAGCCCGGGAAATTGCTCGGCATCGACCACGGCGAGGATGCCGCTGAGCGGGAAGACCGGCTCGAGCTCCGGCTCCAGGAACGTGTTCACCACCGCGATCGGGTCCGAAACGCCGCTCGTCTCGATCAGCAGGTGCTCGGGCGGCGCGGGCCGCTGCAGCAGCCCAAGACACGCTCCCCTCAGGTCATCCCGGATCGTACAGCAGACACAGCCGTTGGCGAGGCTGACCGTCTCGCCCTCGACACCGACCACGAGCTTCGCGTCGATGTTGATCGACCCGAAGTCGTTGACCAGCACGCCGGCCCGAACGCCGTGATCCTCGTTCAGGACGTGATTCAGAAGCGTCGTCTTGCCGGCACCGAGGAACCCGCCGATGATGGTGACGGGAATCGGCGGCGGCTTCTGGACAGCCGTGACGCTGTCCTGCTGCCCGATCGGCCGGAGCATCACCCCGCCGTGCCGGAGCCATGAACGGGCCTGCCCGGGAAGACGTCGTCGACCGTCTCGGAGTCGCTGACGACCACGGTGCCGTTCACCAGGACGTGGGGAATTCCAGTGGAGGGCAGCCCGCCATCCTTCATGGTGGCGTTCTCCCGGACGGTCTCGGGGTCGAAGATCGTGATGTCCGCGTCCTTGCCCTCTTGGATGCGTCCCTTGTCGCTCATCTGAGGCACGCCGTTGTCCTCCAGGAACCGGGCGATCATGTAGGTCATCTTCGAGACGGCAAGCGAGAGCGGGATCTCGATCTTCTTCTCCCGCACCCACTGGAGCAGCCGCGCATGGGAACCTGAGCTCCGCGGGTGGCCGTTGACGGCGTCGTACGGCGTGTCCCAGTCGAGCGCGGCCTCGCCGGTCGCTCGAATGGTGAAGGGGAAGGCATCGCTGCCGAGGACGGTGCTGGGATGTGCGAGCCCCTTGTATACGTCTTCTTCGGTCGCGTTGTAGAACATCACCGACGTTCCGGGTTCGTTGGTGGACAGCTCCTCGTAGCGCTCCTTGGTCAGCGGTTTCAACGTGGCGGTTTCGATGATGTCCTTGTAGTCGCGCCCCATGTTCCTCTGATAGTTGTCCGGATGGAGGTAGTCCGCGCCCGCAATGGTGCCGCCATAGTCGTAGGGATACAGTTCCCCCAGGATCTGAATCCCTCTCTCGCGGGCACGGTCAAAGAGCTCGAGCGCCGTCATCGTGTCCGTCAGCGCCTGTGCCGACATGTGCTGGAGGACGAGTCCGCCGCCATAGACCTCCTGCGGCGCCATCATCTCGAGGAAGCCCAGGAGGCCGCTCGTCGGCGGCAACTGGCCGGAGAACCGGCCGTGGACGAATACCGCCTGCCCGTACTTGCCCGCCAGCTTCTGAGCGATCACGGACTCGTGCTGCGTACACCCGCTCGTCATGTAGCCGACAGCGTGGCCGATGCCGATCGAGCCCTGCTGGATTCCCTCTTCCAGCGTACGGTCGTACTGCTCGATTTGGTCCGAGCTTGCCAACTGCGTGGACCACTTCATCGTGGTGTGCGAATTCTTCGGATCCGCCATGATGTCGTAGATAAAGTCGCCCGCGAATGTCGTCTTGTACGCCGGGTTGAGGATGTGCTCGCGAACCGGGATCGTTCCCACCGAAGCGCCGTAGTTGGTGCGGCACTTCCCCTCGACGCCCGCATACCATTCGTCCACCGGATACACCCCGGCCTCGAGCTCCAGGGGAGTTGTCACGCCATCGCGTAGTGCCAGCTTCTCTCCGAAGGGCACTGCGGCATTGTGGTTATGCATGTCGATGAAGCCGGGGCACACCACGTGGCCGGTGGCGTCGATTGTCACAACGCCTTCGATCTCCTGCTCGGTAACAGCGGCGATCTTGTCGCCCTTGATGGCGACATTGCGCCCCGCATCGAGCCCGGTCCCGGGGTCGATGACCCGGCCCCCGGTGACTACCACGTCATAGTTGGACAGCACGCTTCCTCCTTTTCGTTAACCGCTGTCGTCGGACCCGTTTGCGGGAGGTCCGCTGGTTCGGGAATTCGGCTTCGAGCGCGCGCTCGACCCACGTGCGTTCCGTTTTCGCGCCTTGCGATGCCGATCCTATCGATGCCGATCCTATCCTGCTGCGTGCCGCGTGAAGACGGAGCGAGATGGCAGAGGACGGGCTCAGATCCCAACTCCCGCTTTGCGCCAAGAGCAGCAGCGGGGACCGGAGTGCTCCTTTCCATGGAGGGTGTCGCGTAAACCTCCCGACAGGCGTGGCCAGGCATCGGC
>CAXMST010000039.1:0-8873 GCA_964196325.1 uncultured Acidimicrobiia bacterium | reverse complement strand
GGCGTAGACGATGATCCACATCACGTCCACGAAGTGCCAGTAGATGCCCGGCACCTCGACCCCGAGGTGGTCCTTGGCCGCCGGGCCGAAGTGACCGCGCCAGGCGCGGATGTTGGCGAAGGTGAGGAGCAGCAGGCCGATGAAGACGTGCGCCCCGTGCAGGCCCGTGAGCCCGTAGAAGATCGAGCCGAAGGCACCGTCGCGCCCGCTGAAGCCGATGTGGACGTACTCGTTCATCTGGATGAACAGGAAGGTCGCGCCAAGCAGCCAGGTGATCGCCAAGCCTGCCTTGAGCGCGTTGCGGTTGCCGCGGCGGATGCCCTCCAGCGCCCAGTGGATCGTGAACGAGGAGCTGACCAGGATCACCGTGTTGATGCCCGCGATCAGGACCGGGAGCTCGAACGGCTCGGGCGGCCAGGGGCCGTCGTTGGCGACGGCCCGGATGAAGAAGTAGGAGGCGAAGAAGGCACCGAACAGCATCACCTCGCTGACGATGAACAGCAGGATCCCCAGGGTCTGCCGATCGATCCTCGAGGAGGCGTGGGCCTCGGGCGGGCCGTGGTGCTCGTGCTCGTGGGCGCCGCCGACGGAGATTGACGCGGACTCCATCAGCCCGCCCCCCCAGCGACAGCGGTTGCGGCGCCGGCGGGCTCGCGAACCGCACCCGGGTCGGACTCGAAGTGTTCCACGGGGATGTCGGTCAGAGCTCGTACCTGGTCGATCAGGCCATCCTCGAGCCACTTCGAGCTGTGGCCGCCGAAGGTCGAGATCAACACCTCGTCGACGCGGTAGTGCTCGATCGCGTTCTGAACCGCGGCGAAGGGCTCGGGGCTCATCGGCTGGCCGGTGCCGTCGATCTCCTTGCGGTAGATCGCGGCGAGGGTCGCGGCGAGGCGCTCGCAGACCTCCTCGCGCGGCGTCTCCCCGGAGCGCGGGCAGACGAAGGTGTAGCGATGGGCGTGCTCGGCGTTGCGCTCGATCAGGCGCGCGACCAGATCAGGCGCGTTGACCGTCTGGGTCGCGACGACCAGGGTGTGGGTCACGTCCCAGCGGATCGCGTCGTCCTCGATCCGCACCGGGATGTGCTCGACCGGCGCCGCGAATCGGGCTCGGGCCCACTCGATCAGGTCCTTGCGAAGCAGGCCGTAGCGACTCTCGGGCAGACAGGAGATCAGGACCTCGTCCGGAGTGAAGGCCCGCACCGCATCGTCCAGCGCCAGCAGCGGGTCGGGGTCGAGCACGACCCCGCTGGACTCGATGCCGAAGTCATGGAGAACCCGCTGGGTCACCTCGACCCGACTCAGCGCAGCGTCGCGAACCTCGTTGACATCGACGATCTGGCCCGCGGCGGGGACGTTCTGGGGAGCGGCGAGCACCACGTGCTCGGCGCCGCCATCGACGCGCTCGCGCAACGCGCCGAGCAGCTTGCGTCCGCCCGCCACCTCGTTCAGGAAGGCGAGAACGGTTCCAGAGGGGCGCTCCTGCACGGCCACTAGCCGCTACCCCCGGAATCCGGTCCGGCCGCACCGGCCACAGCGGGCTCCGGTCCGGTCACCTCGGCGCCTTCGTGATCACTGGAGAGGATCGCGTGCTTGGCACCGTGCACGCCGAACTCGTAGGGACCGCCAACCACCCTCGGGATCTCGTCGAAGTTGAACACCGGCGGCGGTGAGGAGACCAGCCATTCGATCGTCTTCGCCCGCCAGGGGTTGTCGCCCGCCTTGGGCCCATAGCGCCAGGAGACGATCATGTTGTAGATGAAGATCAGTTGCGCGGCCCCGAGGATGAAGCTGAAGACGCTGATGATCAGGTTCCAGTCCCCGAACTGCGCGGCGTAGTCGGCGACCCGGCGCGGCATCCCGTCCATGCCGATCCAGTGCATCGGGATGAACGTGCCCAGCATCGCGACCAGGGTCAACCAGAAATGCCAGTGCCCGAGACGCTCGTCGTACATTCGCCCGGTCATCTTCGGGAACCAGTGGTAGATCCCGGCGAAGATCGTGAACACCGAGCCCCCGAACAGCACGAAATGGATGTGGGCGACGATGAAGTAGGTGTCGGAGACGTGGATGTCGATCGGGATCATGCCCAGCATCACGCCTGAGATGCCGCCGATCACGAAGGTGACGATGAAGCCCAACGAGAACAGCATCGATGTGCTCTGGATATGTAACTTCGAGTCGAACAGCGTGCCCAGCCAGCTGAATATCTTGATTCCGGTCGGGACCGCGATCAGCAGGGTCGTGATCATCATCGGCACCCGCAGCCAGGCGAACATGCCGGCGACGAACATGTGGTGCGCCCAGACCGCGAAGGCGAGCACAACGATGCCTAACAGCGCCAGGGCCATCAAGCGGTAGCCGAAGATCGTCTTGCGGGCGTGGGTGGAGATCACCTCGCTGACGATCCCGAAGCCCGGCAGCATCATGATGTAGACCGCCGGGTGGGAATAGAACCAGAAGATGTGCTGGTAGCTGATCACGTCGCCGCCGGCTGCCGCCTGGAAGAAGTTGGTGCCGAGCACGCGGTCGAAGAGGACCATGAACTGGGCGCCGGCGATGAACGGGGTGGCGCCGACGACCAACAGCGAGGTCGAGAGGTTCGCCCAAACGAGCAGGGGCATGCGCCAGAAGCTCATCCCGGGCGCACGCATGGTGACGATCGTGACCAGGAAGTTGAGCGCCGTTGCGATCGACGAGGCACCGGCGAACTGGACTCCCAGATTGAAGAAGGACTGCCCTAAGGGGGCCCCGGTAGAGAGGGGCGCGTAGCCGGTCCAGCCGGCGTCGAAGGCGCCGCCGGGGACCACGTAGGAGGCCATGAACAGGAGCCCGCCCATCGGCAGCAGCCAGAAGCTGAGCGCGTTCAGCCGCGGGAAGGCCATGTCGGGCGCGCCGATCATCAGCGGCAGCACGTAGTTCGCGATCCCGGCGAAGATCGGGACGATGAACAGGAAGATCATGAAGGCGGCGTGGGTCGAGAACAGGCCGTTGAAGACCTGGGGATCCACGACCTGTGTGCCGGGCTGGGCGAGCTCGGCCCGCATGACCATCGCCAGCAGACCGCCGAGCAGGAAGAAGAAGAAGGTGGTGACGATGTACTGGATCCCGATCACCTTGTGATCGGTGTTGAACTTGAAGTAGTCCTTCCAGCTGTAGGCGCCGTGGCTCGAGTGATCGTCGGGGATCGTCGGCTTGCCCGCCGCCCAGCGGAACCAGTAGTCGAAGGCCCCGAACCCGATCAGAAAGCCGAACGGTGCGGTAACCGCGGGAACGATCAGGTGCGGGTAGCCGGTCTGCTCGGTCTGAAAGATCTCGAGACCGCTGATCGCGCGCAGGGCCACGACCAAGCCGAACCCGAACCCCCACCCGATCATCGCGCCGAGCAGCCCTCGGGTCCACCCTGCTTGTCTTAGCGCCACGGGCAACTGCTACCTCCTGGTGGTTTCGCCGGCTGTCTACTCACCCGAATCACCCTCCGCGAGGCTCCCGGCCCCGATCCCTCCGGCCGCCCCGTTGCCAACCTGGCCGTCGAGACCCTCAACGTCCTTTTGCTCCGCAAGCCAGGTTTCGAACTGCTGATCTGACTCGACCACCGCGACGGCCCGCATCGTCGAGTGCCCAAAGCCGCAGAGCTCGGTGCAGATCACCGAGTAGGTGCCCTCGACGTCGGGGGTTACGCGGACCACGTTGTCGATGTCCTGGTCGCCCGCGGGATCGTCGAGGCTGGCGCCGGGAACGAGGTCCCGCTTGATCCGCCACTCGGGCACCCAGAACGAATGCAGGACGTCGAGGGACTGAAGATGAAGCTCGAGCTGTGTGCCCGAGGGCGCGTGCAACTCCGTGGAGGTCCTGCCCGTATCGGGATAGTCGAAGCGCCAGGCGTACTGCTGGGCGGTGACGTCGACCCGGAGCGAGTCGGCGGCCTCAGCCTCGATGTCGTTGAGCACGACCGTGGCGTAGACCGCCGCGAAGATCACGATCAGCGTCGGGATCGTGGTCCAGATCACCTCGAGCTTGGTGTTGCCGTGAATCGGCTCGCCGTCGGACTCGTCGCCGGGCTTGGCACGGTACTTCCAGATCGCGTAGACCATCATCACGATGACGACGCTAAAGACCAGCGAGCTGAGCACGATCATCACGTCGAGCAGGGTGTCGATGTCATCCGCCTCGGCGGACCCCTGGAGGCCGTTCCAGTTCGGGATCAACATGATCACGCTGGTCACTGCGGTCAGCACGACGGTGGCTGCCGTCAGGCGCAGGAACGTTGTCAGGGTCATGTCCTTCATCCGACGCTGGCCATTCTATTGCGTGCGCGGCGGCGCGCGGTGCCGCCTCCGAGCTAGTGCCAAATGGCTCAACATGAGGGGATCGGGAGATCGGGGGCCACCGCGTCCGGCCGCCCCCGGCAGTGCCCGATCCCGCCTTGGGGAGTCACCCCCCAGGAGGCTGGGGCCCGATCACCTGCAGTTCCTCGAGGCGGCCGCTGGACGCGGCGAGGACGCCGAGCGCGACCCGTTCCCAGCTCCATAGGCGAGCGACGGTCTCACGCAGCGCCGCCTCGGCCGCGCTCCGGTCCCGCTCCGGCAGCGCGAACCAGCGCAGGAGCCGCTCGGCGATCGCCTCGATGGCTCCAGGGCCGAGCGGGTAGGCCGTCAGCCCGCGCGCCGCGGGCGGCAGGCAGGCGTCGAGGTCGGCGGCCACTTCGGCGAGCCCGGAATGGTCGGCGCAGATCGGCAGCGAGCCGGTTGCGGCGGCCTCGGCAGCGACCATCCCGAAGGCCTCGGGGAAGGTGCTGGGCACCACGATCGCGTCGCTGCCGCGCAGCAGCTCAGCCACCTCGCCGTGCTCGAGGCGCCCGCTGAAGCTGACGCTCTCGTGGGTCCCGGCGGCGGTTGCGGCTCGCAGCCAGCCGGCATGCGGCTCGGCGAGGAAGGCCGAGAGGATCGGCAGCGGACGGCGGTCGCCGCCCTCCAGTTCCCAGCCCGCGGCGGCGATCCGTCGAGCCGTTTCGAGCTCGCCCCCACAGATCGCCGACCAGAGCCGCTCGAGCGACGGGCGGTAGGCGCCGAAACCGGCGATCAACAGCCTCGCGGCAGGCTCGCGCGCGAGCACGAGGGGCCAGGCCGCCAGCAGCAGATCGCAGCCCTTGGAGACGATCAGCTTGCCGACGAACACCGCCCGAGGGCCCTGCCCGCGGGCGAACTCACGCAGGGCGGCCGCCGCCTCGCCGGTGTCGCGATCGAAGGAGTCCCCGGCCGCCGTCTCGCCCCCTCCCCCTCCTTGCTCCAGGCGCTCGGCGGCAGCGAGCAACGGGGCGGCCGCCTCGCCCCCGGGCTGCAGCGGGCGGAAACGCTGGAGATCGACCCCGGGCGGACCGAGCCGCGTCTTCGCCTCGAGCCGGAGCTCCGGCAGTACCTCCCAGAGGCTGGCGGCGGTGTGGCGAGAGCCGACCAGCACGGCCTCGGCAGCCGCGATTCCCTCCCGGGCGAGCGGCAGAAAACGTGGGTGTGGGCGCACGGTGTAGGAGAGGGCGCTGCCGTGGACCTTGGCGGCGAAGCGCAGGTCGGCCCGGGCGAGCACCGCCGGGCCCACGATCAGGTGGTTGGCGAGCGCGGCCTGGACCCCGCCAACCCGCGCCACGACCTCCCTGACGCCGGCGACGTTGGCCTCGACGTAGCGCTCGAGCTCCGCGGGGCTGAGCTCTGGGAAGGTCTTGGCCCGAAAACCCGCGTAGCGATCCTCGACGTAGACGGGAAGCAGCCCGCCGATCTCCGGCAGATAGGCGGTGATGCTGCCCGCGCCCGGACTGCCGTCGGTGGCGTTCGGCTTGACCTCGAGCGCGCCCTCGCGCCAGCGCCCGACGGCATCGATCCACGCCAGCGAGCAAGCCTCGCGATCCTGGCAGAGAAGATGAACATCGTGCCCGAGGTCAGCCAGCGCCCGGGCCAGACTCGCCGTGTACACGTTGCTGCCGGTGCCGCGCAGCAAGTAGCCGTGGAAGATCAGGACGCGGATGGCGCCATCATCGCTGCCTCACCGGATATGGTTTCGCCCCGATGAACGAGAAACAGACCTATCGCCTCCGGGCCGCGGCCTCCGGTCGGGAAGCCTTCGTCACGGTCGAGCCCGGCGGCGTCTACGTCGACCGCGAGACCGGCGAGGAGCTGCAACCGGTTACCAGGACGCTGCCCCTGGCCCCCTCCAGCTCCAGGCTGCTGCGGAGCCCGGAGAACCTGCGCCAGTGCAGCCGCTGCGAGCAGCTGATCGGCCTCGACGTGAGCGACTGCCCCTACTGCGGGCTGCGCCAGGAAGCAATCGGCGGCGGCTCGTGATCCGGCGGGCAGCCGCACTGCTGCTCGTCGCCGGCGCTCTCGGGCTGACGCTCGGCGCATGCGGCGATGACGAATCGACGACCGACACGTCCCCCGCGGCGTCGACCGCGAGCGAGCTGACGAGCTCGACCACCACGACCTCGACCTCCTCCACCTCGACCGACAGCTCGACCTCGACCACCACCACCGAGACCACCTCGACGTCCGAGACGACCTCGACGACGACCACCGACGACGGCGGCTCCAAGAGGGAGTCCGAGGAGGCGGCCGAGGAAGCCTTCGAGGCGTTCTGCGAGGAGAACCCGAACCAGTGCGGTTGAGGTTCCCGGGCCGCCGCTAGGCGCCGGCCGGCCTAGGCCTCTTCGTCGGTCTTGTCCGGGACCATGTAGCCCCAGTAGAGGATCTGCGCCGCGGTGTAGACGCAGCCGTAGCGTCGGGTGTCGCCCTTCTTGACCTGGGGCTTGCTGCGGGTCGTCAGGTTGCGGATCTCCTTCGTGCCGTCGATCTTCCCATTGTCGTCGAGATCCTCGGCCTCGCAGCGGCTCGCCCGGCGGCTGGCCCGCCACTTGTTGTCGGCGCCCAGGCTCTTTCCGTTGGTTCGATCCTCGGCGAAGTTGGGAACCCAGGTCGGCGTGCTCAGCGCCAGGATCTGGCCCTTCTTGACCTTCAGCGGCTTACGCAGGGTGAAGATCGGCTTGCCGCCCAGGTGATTCTCGAGCTCGACGATCGGGCTTTGCTTGGCGAGCTTGAACTTGCCCTTGCCCTTGTCCTTGAGCACCGCGAGGTTCGCCACAGGAGAGCCGCCGTAGCGATCGAACGTCGCGTCCTCGAGGTTGGTCTCGAAGAACTCCAGCGTCGCTTCGTCGCCGATGGTGCCGAGGTCAACACTCCAGGCGACGACGTGCCCGTCACTGCGGACCTTGTGGACCCCGGTCTGGTTGGCGGTCCGCATCTGGTAACCGGTCACGTGACCGAAGGCGCTGCAGTCCTTCCCGGGGCAACTCGACTTGGCGCGGTCCGTGACCGGACCGATGATCTCGGCCTTGGTGTTGGCGCCGCCGGCGACGCCTGAGCTGACCGCGAGCCCGGCGGCCAGCGCTGCGCCCAGCGTCGCCACGGCGATCGCTAGAACCTGGATTGGCTTTGTGGCTGCGATTTGCTGCATCCAGAGAAGCGAACACTGCCGGCGCCCGCTAGTTGCGCTCCACGGGCTCGCTCCACCCTGGAGTCTAGGCACGATCGGTCCCCGACAAGCGGCTGCGCCGGCACCTGACAGAGGATCGCCCACTATCGCCATGAGCGCGGGCCCGACCCGAATAGACTGAGCCGATGGAATCAGGCGCGATTGTGGTCCGGGACCTGCAACGGCGCTTCGACGGCGGCGTGGTCGCCGTCGACGGCGTCGACCTGGACGTGGCCGAGGGCGAGATCTTCTCGTTCCTGGGGCCCAACGGTGCGGGCAAGACGACGATCGTGCGAATGCTGACCACCCTGCTGCGCCCGACCGGCGGCACCGCTCATGTCGCCGGCCACGATGTGGTCGCGGACCCCGCCGCGGTGCGGCGCACGATCGGCGTCGCCCTCCAAGAGGCCGCCCTGGACCCGCTGATGACGGGACGCGAGCTGATCCAGCTCCAGGCGACACTTCACGGCCTGCCGCCGGATCAGGTCAAGGATCGGGCCGATGCCCTGCTGAATCGGGTCGGACTGACCGAGGCGGCCGAGCGGCGCGTCGGCACCTACTCGGGGGGCATGCAACGTCGGCTGGACCTCGCCTCGGCCCTCGTCCACAAGCCCAGGGTCCTCTTTCTCGATGAGCCCACCACGGGGCTCGACCCGGTCTCCCGGATGACGATCTGGGAGGAGGTCCGCAAGCTGAACGACGAAGGCACCACGGTCTTCCTCACAACCCAGTACCTGGAGGAGGCCGATCAGCTCGCCGACCGTGTCGCGATCATCGCCGCCGGCAAGATCGTCGCCGAGGGCACCCCAGCCTCGCTCAAGGCGGAGGTCGGCAAGCCGCGCCTGGAGGTCTCAGTTGCGGAAGGCTCACCCGAGGCCTGCTCAGACGTACTCGCCGCCTTCGGCGAGCTGTTGCCGGCGAAGGAGGGCACGCTCGTAGTAGAGCTCGCGCATGGCGCTGCCGAGATAGCCCCCGTGGTCCGCGCCCTGGATCAGCATGGAATCCTGGTCGAGTCACTGGAGCTGGTCGAGCCGACCCTCGACGACGTGTTCGTCGAGAAGACCGGCCAGCACCTCGAGGGCGCCGACGAGGCGTCCACCGATGGCGCGGCGGCAGAGGCTCTCGAGGCCGCGGCGGCGGAGTGACGTCCGAGAGCCTGCTCAGCCGCCACGCCTGGCGTACTGTGGTGGCGCTCGGCGGCCGCTCCACAAAACAGACGCTGCGGCGGCCGCAGCTGATGGCCCCGCTGATCCTCTTCCCAACGCTGCTGCTCGCGATCCAGAGCGCCGGCGCGGGTCGGGCCGTCGACCTTCCGGGCTTCCCCGAGGTGCAGAGCTTTCTCGCCTTCATGCTGGC
>CAXMST010000038.1:0-30460 GCA_964196325.1 uncultured Acidimicrobiia bacterium | reverse complement strand
CGACGAGGCCCGAGTCCGCCCCCGTGCCGGGCCATTGGGGCTGACGCTCCGAAAGCGCTCCGGGAGCTTCATCGCCGGCCTCGCGCTCAGCGCTCGTGATCGAGTGCAGGTACGTCTGCGCCTGCGACTGATCGGGCGGAGGCCGGCCGGCAGGCGGGTGCTGCGGAGCTGGACGCGGGTGCGCACAGTTGCCGCCGGCGGGCGTGGCCTGGAGCTGAGCGCCGAGATCTCACGGGCGCAGCGACTCTGCGTCACCTACAGGGCTTGCAAGCTCGCGGCATCGGCTCGGGTGCGGGCCCTGGGCTACGGCCTCGGCCGCGACACCGACGGCCGACGCGTGGCACCGCTGTGGCGACCCGACCTCGGCGCCGCACGACGCTATGCCCGCAGTCGCGAGGTGCCGGTCAGCTTCTCAGTGATCGAGCCCAACGGTCGCCAGAGCGGCTACCGAAGCACCGTGACGATGCCCGCGGCAAGCCTGACCAAACCGATCCTGATGGCCGCTTTCCTGCGCCGTCCCTCGGTGCGCGACCGGTCCCTGAGCGCCTCCGAGCGCGACGTGGTCGGCCGGATGATCCGCGTCTCCGACGATCCGGCGGCGATCACCGTGCGCCAGTGGGCGGGCTCCGAGGCGATCACCGGACTGGTGAACGAAGCTGGGATGCGGGACTCATCTTTCTACGGATCAATCGGGTTCGCGGGCGGGCTGAGCCGGATCAGCGCCCGCGACCAGGCCCGCTTCTTCCACTCGATCGAGCGCTACTTGCCTGACCGCCACCGGCGGTTCGCGACCGACCTGCTCGCGGGGATCGCTCCCAGCCAGCGTTGGGGCGTGGCCGAGGCCCGGCCGGGAGGTTGGAGGCTGATGTTCAAGGGTGGCTGGGGAATCGGCGACAGCAGCGGCCCCGGCACCGTCGACCACCAGAGCGCCCTGTTGCGGCGCGGTCGTTGCCGGATCGGCCTCTCGATCCTGAGCGAGCACAACCGCTCGCACGGCTACGGCAAGACGACGCTGCGCGGGGTGGCCGAGCGTCTGCTCAGGCGGGCGAGTCGAGTCCGCTGCTAAGCGGCCGGCGGTGGCGACGCTTGCCGTCCGCCAATCGCGTTAGGTTCCAGGCACGGGTAGTTGTGCTGAATCGCACGATTACCGTGCTAGAGGCGCCTCAGCGCCCGGAAGGAGAGCAGCATGACCGAGGGCTATTGCGTCAAGGAACGCAAGAAGGTGGAAATGAAGGACCCAGAGCAGGTGACGATGAAGAACGGACGGCCGGCGATCAAGGGCACCTGCCCAGACTGCGGCACGAAGATCTTCAAGATCGGAAAGCTCTAGGAGCTCGCCCCGGCGGCGAGCGACAGGCGAACCACAGATCCCGGCCGTCAGCGGCGCCCGGTGACGGCGCCCGTTTCGGGCGCCGTCCAACCCTGGCTAATCAGTCGCCGGGGCGGTGCCTGAATCGCCCTCGACCTCGGCGAAGACAGACCCACCGCCCTGCCGGCGAGCCACGTCGAGAGCGCCGTGAGCCGCCGCGAGAAGCTCGTCCGTGCCCTGCCCCGAACTCAGCACCGCAACCCCGATCGAGACGGAAACCCCGCCGCAGGGCTCGACCTCCAGGTCGGCCAAGCCCTGCGTGAGCCGCTTGCAGACGCAGCCGGCCCCCTCGGCACCGGTCTCCGACAGCAGGATCGCGAAACCGTCGCCCCCCACCCGGCAGACCAGATCGTGCGACCGCGTCGTCGCCCACATCAGTCGCCCGAGCTCGACCAACACGCGGTCCCCGACCGCATAGCCATGCTCCGCGTTCAAGGCGCGGAAATCGACGATGTCGAGTGCGATCACGCTGAGCGCGTGCCCGTAGCGCTCGGCCCGTTCGATCTCGATCTGCAGCTGCGTCTGAAACGCGCGCAAGGTCAAAAGCGTCTGGGTGAGCTGGTCGCGCCGAGAGCTCGCGGCGAGATCGGCCTCGAGCTCGGCGATCCGCCGCCTCGCTTCGGCGAGCTGGCTGTCCACGCCTTCGCTGCGTTTGGGTCGAATGCCCATTCAAGGAACCTATCGACCCCGGGCGGCTCCCCCTTGAGCCAGTCCAGCAAAGCACCGGGACCGCAGCCTCGCCACCAGATTTCTCCCCTTCAGGCCAGGTTTGGCGCACGGGGTGGAAGAATGTTCGCCAGTTGCGATGAAGGGCCCGCAGAAACCGCTGGAGTTGATCCTCGCCAGGAACCTGGTGACCAGCATCGGGACGCCCGCGTTCCTCGTTGCGCGCGACGGCTCGATGCTGTTCTACAACGAGGCTGCCGGGGCCCTACTGGGTGTGCCCTTCGAAGAGGTCGGCGCGGTCGGCGCGGATCAGTGGATCGGCACCTTCGGACCCTTCGATGCCGAGGGCAACCCGATCGCAATCGAGGACTCGGCGCTGACCGTGGCTCTGCGTGACGGACGCCCGGCACACGCTCGCTTCGTGATCCGTGATCGGGCCGGCGAGTCGCACGAGATCGAGGCGAGCGGGATGCCGATCGTCGGCAACGCCGGCCCCGCCTCGGGCGCGATCATCTTCTTCTGGCCCGTCGATGTGCAGCGGGCGCGTGAGCTCAGCACCGGCCGGCATCGGACGGTCGAGCCGTGAGGGTCAAGGTCTGGGGCGCCCGCGGGTCGATTCCCGCTCCCGGCCCGGAGATGAACCGCTACGGCGGCAACACCTCCTGCGTCGAGGTCACCCTGAGCAGCGGCGAGACCCTGATCATCGACGCCGGCACCGGGATCCGCACCCTGGGCTTCGCCCTGCCGCCCGACATGCCGCGGATCAACATCCTGCTCACCCACCTGCACCTCGATCACATCCAGGGGCTGATGTTCTTCCCGCCCTGTTTCCGGGCCGAGTCGACGATCAGGATCTGGGGGCCGAGCTCCCCGGAGGCCAGCCTCGAGTCGCGGATCGCACGGTATATCTCGGCGCCGCTCTCGCCGGTTGAGATCCGGGAGCTGCCCTGCGACGTCTCGTTCGTCGACGCGCCGGCGACCGAGTGGGAGATCGGCGGCGCCACGGTGCGGGCCGAGGCGGTGACCCACCGCGGGCCGACGCTTGGCTTCAGAATCACCGACGGCGACACGACCCTCTGCTACATCTCCGACCATGAACCCGGGCTCGGCGCACCCCTGGACGACCTCGAGCCCGAGTGGCTCTCGGGCTACAACCTCGCCCGAGACGCTGACCTGCTGATCCACGACTGCCAGTACACCGACGACGAGTATCCGGGCCACGAGGGCTGGGGGCACTCTCGGATCACCGACGCGCTTACGTTCGCCAAGCGGGTCGGAGCGAAGCGGACCTTGCTCTTTCACCATGACCCGCTGCACACCGACGGCTTTCTCGACGACCTGCATCGCACAGCCCGCGAGATATGGGCCGAGCTGGGCGGAGAAGCCGGCGCCATCGAGATCGCCCGAGAGCGTGAGGAGCTGATCGTCGGCGGCGAGAACGGCTCCGGTCTGCCGGATCGGGCCAGCGACGTCGGCGCGCTGCGCCAGGCCAAGGGCGCGGGCTCAGCTCCACGCATCGCCTGACCCCGTGTACAAAGTCGCCGGCTGAATTTTCGACCCCGGTCCAAACACGCGCGGTTAGCGGCGCCCGACACTGCTGGGGTCCGAAACTGCGACCGCAGCACACCCGTGCCGCGATTAGGAGGAAACACGCAAATGACCAAGAGGCTCAGCCTCGCAGCCCTGATGGCGTTCGTCGTGTCGCTGGCTCTGCCGGCGCTCGCGGCAGCCCAGGACGAGGTCGCTGCCGATGTTGTGAAGAGTGAGCTGGATGTCACTTGGATCATCGTCTCGGCCGTCCTTGTCCTGTTCATGCAGGCCGGGTTCCTGTTCCTCGAGATCGGGTTCTCGCGGCAGAAGAACGTCGGTGCAGGGGTGGCGAAGATTCTCGTCAATCTCGGGATCGCAACTATCGCCTGGTGGGCCGTCGGATTCGGCATCGCCTCGGGCGGGAACAAGATCTTCGGAACCGATGGCTTTTTCTTCAGCCACGGCCAAGACATAGCCGGAACCATCGTCGGCGGCGCTGATGCCGCCGGGATGTTGTTCGGGATGTTGTTTTGCGCCGTCTCGCTGGCGATCGTCTGGGGCACGACCCTGGAGCGGATCAAGTTCAGCGCCTATGTGATCTACGCGGCGATCTTCGCGGCGATCATCTATCCGCTGGTCGCCCACGGCGTCTACGGCGGCGGTCTGCTCGCCGACGTCGGCGGCAAGCCGGTGATGGACTTCGCCGGCTCCTCGGTCGTGCACCTGACCGGCGCTGTCGGCGGTCTCGCAGCACTGCTGCTGCTCGGCCCGCGGATCGGCAAGTACGGGGCTGACGGCAAGCCGCGGGCGATCCCCGGGCACTCGATGCCGATCGCCGGACTCGGGGTGCTGATCCTCTGGGTCGGCTGGTACGGGTTCAACGCCGGCTCGACGCTTGGCACCACGGACAACTTCTTCGCGGAGGTGGCGCTGAACACGCAGCTCGCGGCCGCGGCAGGCGTCCTGTTCGCGATGCTGACGGTGTACGTGAAGACGAAATCGATCGATGTCGGCATGGCCGGCAACGGAGCGATCGCGGGCCTGGTGGGGATCACCGCCGGATCCGGCTTCGTCGAGTTCTGGGCCGCCCCGATCATCGGTGCAGTTGCCGGTGTCGTCGTGGTCTACGGCGTGCTCACCATCGAGAAGTACCTGGACGATCCGGTCGGCGCGTTGTCCGCGCACGGTCTGGCCGGCATCTGGGGCACCGTGGCCGTCGGCCTGTTCGTCTCCCCGCGTCTGACGCTGGCGGACGACGGAGCTGCGGCCGGCCTCTGGTACGGCATCTTCGGCGATGAGCCGTTCGGTGCCACCCTGGGTCAGCTCGGCGTGCAGGCGGTTGGCGTGGTCGCGATCTTCGCGCTCGTGCTGATCCTGTCGTACATCGTGTTCGCGGCGCTCAAGACGACGATCGGCATTAGGGTCTCCCCAGAGGAGGAGCTCGCGGGTCTCGACATCTCCACACACGGGATGTACGGATACCCCGAGGCGTTCATCCCTGAGGAGGAATACCCGGCCGGTAGGTTCGAGCCGAACGTTGCCGGAACCCCAATTGCGAGCCCCGTGGCGACAGCCGCGTCCGGCTCGAGCGATTCGTAGGAAGGAGGCGCGCAAATGAAGAAAGTAGAGGCATTCATCCGCCATGAGGCGTTCGAGCCGATCCGTCAGGAGCTGCTCGAGCGGGGCATCCCGTCGCTCTCGATCATCGAGGTCAAGGGCTCGGGACGTCAGAAGGGTGTCGTCGAGCACTATCGAGGTGCGAGCCTGACCGTCAACGTGCGGCCGAAGCTCAAGATCGAGTGTGTAGTCGATGACGCCGAGAAGGAGATGGTGGTTGAGACCATCCTCCGCCACGCTCGGACTGGATCTGTCGGTGACGGCAAGATCTTCGTCATTCCGGTCGAGGAAGCGGTACGCATTCGAACCGGCGAGGAGGGCAAGGACGTCCTCCAAGCGCACGAGGGAACTGAGATGCCCTCCAGCTAGAGCACCAAGACGGACCCGGCAAGGGGCGGGCTGACAGCGATGTCAGCCCGCCCCCGGGCCGCCGAGGGTGGCACGTCCTTGCACGGTGATGTCCGAACCTACCGCGGCCTGGGACCAGGGCCCGACGGCGGGACAGGGAGCGCAGACCCCAGCGCGGTAGCGTGACGACATGGGTGTGAGTTCGTGAGCGGGCCGATAGTCGCGATGGGTGGCACTGAGTTCGTGATGCGTCCCGAGAACGAGGCTCTACACGACTACGTCCTGGCCCTCGCACCCGCCGCGATGCCCCGGATCTGCCTGCTGCCAACCGCGAGCGGCGACCCTCAGCACCAGATCAGTTCCTTTCATGCGGCGATGGACCGCAGGGTCTGCGTGGCTTCTTCGGTCTCGCTCTTCCGACTCGCGGAGTCGGACCTCGAGCTCGAGGAGCACCTCGAGGCGGTTGACGTGATCTACGTCACCGGCGGCAACATGGTCAACCTGATGGCGCTCTGGCGTGAACATGGCCTCGACCGGACACTGCGCCAGGCCCATGAGCGCGGCGCGGTCCTCTGTGGCTATAGCGCCGGCTCGATGTGTTGGTTCGAGGCCGGCGTTTCGACCGGGGTCGGCCGGCCCGTCTGCGCCGAGGGTCTGGGCTTGCTCGAGGGCAGCCACTGCGTCCACTACAGCCAGGATCCGGCGCGACGCGGCGCCTACAGGAAGCTGGTCGCCTCAGGCGAGATCAGCGCCGGGCTGGCGCTCGACGACCACGCGGCCGCGCTGTTCAAAGACGGCAAGCTGGTCGAGGCGGTGAGCTCGCGTGAGAGCTCGCAAGCGTTCCGGATCGAGTCGGACGGGCAGGGCGGCGTGATCGAGCGGAAGCTCCCGTCTCGGCCGATCAGCGCCGCCCAGGCACCGCCGGAAGCCGCCGTCGAGGAGATGCGGGCCGTGCGCAGGATTCGTTCCCCAGGGCCGGGCATCGCCCGGGCTCCCGGCCGAAGGCGCTGAGGCCTAAGTAGAGCCGGCTCTAGGAGGAGCCGGCGGCGTGCAGTTAGCCGGTCGGGCGCTGGGGCCCCTCGGCCCCGTCGCGCCCGCCCTCAGGTTCGCCGAGGATCTCCCTGCGGGTGCGCTCGCCGACCTGGCGCGCTTCCTGGTCGGCGCGCTCGGCCAGCTCGCGCTCGAGTTGATCGCGGCGGCGCTGGGCTACCTCCTCCGCCCGTTGGGTTGCTTCGCTCGCCTCACGATCGACCTGCTTGCGGATCTGGCGCTCGATCACCTCGACGCGGCGTGCCGCTTCCGCGTCGGCGCGCTTGGTCGCCTCCTCGTGCAGCCGGCGCTGCTCCTGGGCCAGACGCCGCTTCAGGTGGGCCTCGGCCTCGCGCTCCGCCCGCTCCCGCTCCCGCTTGGCATCGGCATCGACTCCTCGGCGCAGCCGTTCGGCCTCGGCCAGCAGCCGCTCCTCGGCTTCCAGCCGCGCCTGGGCTTCACGCTCGGAGGCGAGCTCACCGGTGACGCGGATCAGCTTCTCCTCGGCCTCCACCAGTCGGCGGTCGGCCTCCTCCCCTAGCTTCTCCGCCTCCGACGCACGCTGCTCGGCGGCTGCCGTTCGGTTCGAGATCTCGTGCTCGACGTTGACGCGTAGCGCTTCGCCCTCGGTATCGAACTGCTCCTGACGCTGGCGGATCTGCGTCTCGAGCTGCTCGCGCCGATCGGCCAGACCGGCCTCCACCCGCTCCCGGATCCGGGTCGAAGCCTGCTCCTGAAGCTTGGCTGCCGCAGCCGCGAGCTTCTGCTCAGCCCGCTCGCGGAGACGGTCCCGGGTCTCGCTCAAACGCTGCTCGTAGCGCTGGGCCGCGCGCTCCGCCGCGGCCACCGCGGCCTGTTCAGCCTCCTGGGCCCGATCCTCGGCCTCCTCGGCCCGACGCTCAGCCGCCTCGCGGGCATCAAGGGCAGCCCTCGCCTCCCGCTCCGCCTCGGCCGCCCGCAGCGAGGCCTCCCGGGCCTCAGCCGAGATTCGGCGCACCTCCTCGGCGAGCGCGTCGATGCCATCGTGCCGTGCCTCTTCGATCGCGTCTGCGACCCCGTTGACGGCGCGAGCAGCCAGCGTGTGGCCGGTACCGGCCGCTGGCTCGTCCTCGTATGGATCCGGCTCGTCCGTCACCGTGGCGCCTCCAATCTTCTCGGTCCGGGCAGCGACCCTAGCCGCATTCGCCCTGCCGGGCTGCTCACGGCAGCGGCACCCCGCCGCCACCGCCACCGGTCGAGCGCGCCGCGACCATAGTCAGCAAGGTGGCCAGGAACACGAGCATGATCGAGAAGGCCACGAGCCGCGGCATCCGAGCCGCATGCGCATAGACGCCGAGTAGGAAGCCAACGCCGATCAGGAGGCCGTAATACAGGGACGAGTCGGGCAACAGGTCGGCGAGGACGAGGGCGAGCACCCCAGCATTATCATCAGGCGGGTAGATGGCCGAGCACTCACAACCGTTCGAGAGCGGCCCCGCGACCGTTGACGAGACCCGCAAGGCGCTTCGCGAAGTCGGTTACCTGGCCGACACCTCGGCTGCCCTGGTCTCTCATCTCGCGCAGCGTCTCGGCAAGCCGGTGCTCGTCGAGGGGCCCGCCGGAGTCGGCAAGACAGAGCTTGCGAAGGCGCTCGCGCGGGCCAGCGGACGCGAGCTGATTCGGCTCCAGTGCTACGAGGGCCTAGACGAGGCCAAGGCGCTGTACGAGTGGAACTATCGGAAGCAGCTTCTCCGGATCCAGGCCGAGGCGACCGAGCCGGAGCGACCCCTCGAGGAGGGGACAAAGGAATCCTCCTTCGATCAGATCTTTACCGAGGAGTTCCTCCTGACCCGTCCCCTGCTGACGGCGATCGCGTCGGAGCACCCGGTGGTTCTGCTGATCGATGAGATCGACAAGACGGACCAGGAGTTCGAGGCAATGTTGCTGGAGGTGCTCTCCGACTTTCAGATCTCGATCCCGGAGCTCGGTGTGGTCGAGGCGATCAGCCATCCAATCGTGGTGCTTACCTCCAACAACTCCCGTGAGTTGACCGAGGCCCTCAAGCGCCGCTGCCTGTACCTGTGGCTCGACTACCCGGAGCTCGAGCGGGAGATGGAGATCGTCCGGCTCCATGTCCCCGAGCTCGACGAGACCCTTGCCAGGAGGCTGGTCGAGGTCGTGCGGATGGTCAGGGAGCTCGACCTGAAGAAGCCCCCCTCGATCGCTGAATCGATCGACTGGGCCCGGGCACTGCTGCTGCTCGGTGCCGATGAGATCGACGCTGAGCTGTTCGAGCAGACCATGAGCGTGATCGTCAAGCACCGCACCGACATCGACCTCGTCGCCGAGCGCGTCGGGGCGCGGCTCTCCAAACCGCTCCCCGAGCAGGCCACGGGCAGCTAGCCCCGATGGCCGAGCCGCCGCCGCTCCCCCCCGGGCTGGCGCCGAGAATCATCAGCTTCTGCGAGGAGCTGCGCCAAGAGGATGTCGCGATCGGGACGTCGGAGATTCTCGATGCCTTCGAGGCACTGTCCGAGATTCCCTGGGACGATCGCGAGGGATTTCGGGAGGCGCTCGCCGCGACCCTGGCCAAGTCGCCCGACGACCGCCGCACCTTCGAGCTGATCTTTGACCGATTCTTCTTCCGCGCGGCCGAGCGCGAGGCCCTGGAGCGAGGGATCGCGGAGGGCGAGCAACGCTTCAACGGCGGCGAGCGTGTCGACCTGGACGAGCTGCGCGAGCTCGTTCGCCAGGCGATCGCAGACGGGGCCGAGGGGCAGATGCGCGACATGGCCCGCCTCGCCGTCGCCGCCTTCGGACGCCAGGGTGAGGGATCCGGCGTGGTCGGGGTAGACGTGCAGCGGATTCGCCGCGCGCTCGGGCTACAGCCGGGTCAGCAGCCCCCCACCGACGAGCTCGGCAGCGACGACGTGCTTCCCCTGGATCGCGAGAGCCTGCGCCACTTCGAGGGCCATCTCCGGCGGGAGCTCGAGCGCGGCCTGATCGAGCGCAACCAGAGCCTGCCGCCGTCCCGGCCGCTGGCCGAGCTCGATCGGGCGCTGCCGACGAGCCCGACCCAGGACCTCGCAGCCGTACACCGGGCCGTGGCCCAGCTCAAGCGACGCCTGGCGACGCTCGGGCACGAGCAACGCGGGCGCCGGCGCGGCCGGGTCGTGGACATTCGCAGGACGATGCGCAGCTCGCTCGAGACCGGTGGCGTGCCTCTGCATCTGCGCTACCGGCCGAAGCGGCCGCGACGACCGGAGATCTACGTGCTCTGTGACGTCTCAACGTCGGTCACCTCCGCCAGCGTCTTCTTCCTCAGCGTCCTGCACGCGTTGCACGACTCGTTCCGCAAGTTGCGCAGCTTCGTGTTCATCGAGCGGATCAGCGAGGTCACCGAGACCTTCGACGGCGAACGGGACTTCCGCAAGATCAGCGAGGCGATCAGCCGCGACGGAGGGGTCGCCGACGTCTCCGGTTACACGGACTATGGGCGCGTCTGGAACGAGTTCCTGGGCGAGATCAGTGGCGACCTGGATCCGCGCTCGACCGTAATCGTGCTGGGCGACGCTCGCACCAACGGCCGCAACCCTCATCCAGAGGCCTTCGCCAGGGTCACCGAGCGTGCCGGGCGCACCTTCTGGCTGAACCCCGAGCCCCGGCTCTACTGGAACTACGGCGACTCGGTGATGGCGGCCTACGAGCCGTTCGTCACCCGGGCGTTCGAGTGCTGGACAACCAAGCATCTGGAGGAGTTCGTCGATGCGATCGCGGGTCGGGCCGAGGCCCCCGAGTAGGCGCCGCCAACGCAGCCGCGCGTTAGACTTGCCCGGAAACAGGGGTGCTCGCAGGCAAGCGGGCTGAGATAGCGCCCTCCGACGACCGGCCAGGTGCTGACCCTTTGAACCTGTGCGGTAATGCGCGCGGAGGGAGCATGGACCCAACACTGGCCGAGTCGGCTCTAGCACCAAAGGGCGCCGTCAGCCCGACAACGGGCCCCGAGTTGAGCTTGACCCAGGTCGGCCACTCGATCGGCGCCGTGCGGGTGATCGCGGCGCTCGACCTGAGCCTGAAGCGCGGGGAGACGGTGGCGATCGTCGGACCCTCAGGTTGCGGAAAGTCGACCTTGCTGGAGCTCGTCGCCGGGTTGGCCGAGCCGAGCTCGGGAAACGTCTCGGTGGAGGGCCGCCGGGAGGCCGACGAGCGGCTCGCCCGCTGCGCCTACATGCCGCAGCGCGATCTGCTCCTGCCCTGGCTCTCGGCCATCGACAACGCCGCCCTGAGCCCGAGGCTCGGCGGGGCGAGCCGCAAGAGCGCGCGGGCCGAGGCGGCCCCACTTTTCGAGCGACTCGGGCTGGCCGGCTTCGAGAGCGCGCGACCCCACGAGCTCTCTGGGGGAATGCGTCAGCGCGTTGCCTTCGCCCGAACCCTGCTCTCCGGCAAGCCGCTGCTGCTTCTGGACGAGCCCTTCGCCGGGCTTGACGCGATCACCCGGGCGGATCTGCAGGTATGGCTGCTCGACGCGCTGCGCGCGGAGCCAAGAACCACGCTGCTTGTCACCCACGACGTCGAGGAGGCCCTGTTCGTCGCCAACCGGGCCCTGGTGCTCTCACCCCGGCCGGCCCGCGTCGTCGCCTCCGAGCGCGCCCCGCTCTCCGCAGGGCGGACCCGGGCCGAGGCGGTCACCCGGCGCGAGTTCGTCGCCGCGAGGGAGCGAGCGCTGCTCGCACTTTCAGGAGAGCGTGGAGCGTGAAGCGGGCGCTCGACATCGCCGCGCCGGCATCCGTCGTGTTGATCCTGCTCGGCCTCTGGGAGCTGGCCGTTCAACAGGACACCATCGCGGATCTGCTCGGCCTCGAGCCGTTCCTGATCCCTGCACCAAGCGAGATCGCCGACTCGCTCTGGGTCGACCGCGCGCTGCTGGCCGAGAACGCCTGGGTCACCCTCCGCGAGGTGATCGGTGGGTTCGGCGTCGCGCTGATGCTTGGCGTCGGGGTCGCCACCGTCATGCACCTCTCGCCGCTGCTGAGACGGGCCTTCTACCCGCTGGTCGTCGCCTCGCAGACGGTTCCCGTGATCGTGATTGCCCCCATCTTCGTCGTCTGGTTCGGGTTCGGGATCGGGCCGATCCTCGCTGTGATCGCGCTGATCTGCTTCTTTCCGATCACGGTAAACACGCTCGACGGGCTCAGTACCGTCGATCCCGAGCAACGCAAACTGATGCGGACCCTCGGGGCCAGGCCGCTTCAGACCTTCGCCCGGCTCGAGGCCCCCACCGCGCTCCCCTATCTGTTCAGCGGCGCGAAGATCGCGGTCGCGGTGGCGGTAATCGGCGCCGTCTTCGGGGAGTGGAGCGGCTCCGGCTCCGGGCTCGGCCACCTGATGCTGGTCGACAACGCCCAGCTCGAGATACCCCGCATGTTCGCCGCGATCGCGGTGCTCTCAGCGATCGCGATCGCAATGTTCATGCTGCTCGCGGTGACCGAGCGCCGGCTCGCCTGGTGGGGGGAGCCCGGATCGGGACGGCTTGATTCATTTACAGAGACCAACCAGGAGGAACATTGAGCAAGAGAGGACTACTGAGGAAGCTGACCGTCGCCGCGGCGCTGGCGATTGCAACCGGGGTCGCCGCAGTCGGCTGCGGTGAGAAGGCCGAGGATGCAGGCGTGGCGCAAAGCGAGCGCTTCGACCTGGCGCTCGACTTCTTCATCAACGCCGACCACGCCGGGATCTACACGGCGCTCGAGCGCGGCTACTTCGCTGATGCCGGTCTCGATCTGCGTCCACGCGTGCCCGCGGATCCCGCGGCTCCGATCAAGCAGGTGGCCGCCGGCCGCGTCGATCTGGCGATCTCCTACGAGCCGGAGGTGATGCTCGCGCGGGACCAAGGCCTTGACGTGGTCGCCGTCGCCGCGGTCGTGCAGGAGCCGCTGACCTCGCTGATTTCGCTGCCCGAGGCAGAGATCGAGGACCCGTCCGACCTACGCGGGAAGACCGTCGTCACCGCCGGGATCCCGTACCAGACCGCCTACCTGGAAACGATCCTCGCCGACAACGGCGTCGACCCCGGCGACGTCGAGCAGATCGACGTCGGCCTCAACCTTCTGCAGCCGGTGCTCAGCGGGCGCGCCGACGCGATGTTCGGAGGTTTCCGCAACGTCGAGGGGGTACAGCTGGAGCTGGACGGCAAGGACCCGTCTGTCGTTCCCGTCAACGAGCTCGGGATCCCTACCTACAACGAGCTCGTCCTGGTCGCCAACGGTGAGCGGCTGGCCGACGATCCGGAGGCGGTCCGGCTGTTCATTGCGGCGCTCGAGCGCGGAACCGAGGACGCCCGCGAGAGCCCGGGGCTGGCGGTGCAGGCCCTGCTCGAGGCTTCGCCGGAGCTCGATCCGCGCCTGACCAGAGCCGAGGTGGCGGCGACCCTGCCTCTGTTCTTCCCGGGCGGCGAGCGACCCTTCGGCGACATGAATGCCGGCGAGTGGGGCAGGTTCGCTGCGTTCCTCGCTGCGGAAGGACAGATCTCGGCAGCGCTCAGCCCCGACGAGCTGCTCACCGACGAGCTGCTGCCGGGCGAGATCCCCGAGTAACCCGAGTGCTAGTACACCCATCCGCCAATACGATCACCCTCACGCGGCGTCCGGACGCGCCTGACGGCACCCGGCCCCCGCCCACATGCCAACCGGCATGCGGGCGGAGGCCGTTCACCGCCAGCCACCCCCGGTCACTCGCCTGAGCGCGACCGTGCTTGCGGGCGCGTGCACTGCGGCCTGGAGATGCTCCCTCCCCAGGAGCTTCCTCAGGCCGCCTCCAGCTCGGGGCGCGGCGGGTGGTAGCGGAGCGGCTTGCCGGCGGCACCCTCTCGCTTGCCGCCTGCCAGAGCGAACAGGCCTGCCCAGCCGCGAAATGGGGCATAGGGAGCAAAGAACTCTTCGACCTCCCCGACGGTGGCCCTTCGATCCATTCCCAGCAACCGCGGCACCACCTTCAGGTAAGCGAGATCGCCGGCCGGCAGGGCGTCGGGGTCGCCGCGTCCCTTGCGGCCGAGCATCTGCACCGTCCAGGGGCCGATCTCAGAGACCGCGAGCAGCCGCCGGTCGGCCTCAGGGCGGTCCAGCTCGATCCGGCCGGACGCGACCTGCTTGGCGACCTTGACCAGCGCCAGCGCCCGCTTCGGGGCCAGATCAAGGGCGACCAGCTCGGCCGGAGCGAGGGCGGCGATCACCGCCGCGGACGGCACATCGCGCAGCGGCCGCTCGCGGTCCGGGGGCAGTGCGGCCGCACCCCAGCGGGCGATGATCCGCCGCTGGATCAGGTGGGCGCGCTGAACCTCGATCAACTGCTCGGTCAGAGCCCACGCGAGCGACTCCCAGGGCCACATACAGCGACGCCCGCGCAGCCACGGCATCCGCCTGATCGCCGGCCCGAGCAGCGGGTCGCGTTTGAAGCGGGCATAGAACTCGCCGTAGTCGTCGTCGACCCCGAGCGCGTTGCGAGCCCGCTCGATCGCCCGCTCGAGTTGCTCGGGCCCCGCCGCCGGGCCGCTTCCGTGCGGGCGGACCCGGGTCGGCTCAGCCCTACCACCGCGCGCCCGGGCGGCCGCTCGAGGCATCCGAGCCGCAACCGCCGCCGAGCCGGCCTGCAGCCACGCCGCCTCGATCGGGATTGCAGCGATCCTCACGCCACGCTCGCGCGGACGCTCCCACGCGCGGATCAAGATCGGGCGCCCATCGACGTGAAGGAAGCGCTCGAATATGCCGGCGCGCACCCGGGAGACCGAGTCGGGCCCACCCCGCGCGGGAAGCCGGAACGGCCAGGGCGGAGTGAGCTCGGCGCGGAGGCCGGAGCCGACGGCGCTGGTCCCTGCCATCAGCGGCGGTCGAGCAGGTGCACGTCGACCAGGAACGAACGGCTCGCGAGCACGCTCTCGCGCTTGCGCCCGCGTCTGAGCACCCGAGTCGGCTGCTTGCGCTCGGCCCGGTTGCGTACCGCCTTGACGGCGGCAACGGTCGCCGCACCGACGGCGACCCCACCGACGGCGGCCATTGCGACCACCTTGACCTCGCCCCTCCAGGCATCAAGCTGAGCCGGGTTGCGCCGCAACGGCAGCGGCCGCACGTCCTGGGCTCCGGTTGTCCCGGCCACTACCGGCTCCTCCACAGCATCCGCCTCGAGCACCTCTTCACTCACGCCCCCCACTCTACGCGGCGACGCCGACGGGTCGGTGTCTGGAACACTTCCCCCGATGGAAGCAGGCGCAATACCTCATGCCCAGGCCGATGTCTTCGACAAAGCCCGTAACCACAGCCGGGTAGAGGCCCTGGAGCTCGCCGAGCGCGAAGGGCTGATGCCGTACTTCCGGCTGCTCACCTCCCAGGCCGGCCCGGTGGTCGAGATGGAGGGCCGCGAGACGATCATGCTCGGCTCCAACAACTACCTCGGCCTGACCGGGGACGAGCGGGTCAAGCGTGCGGCGCGGGCCGCCCTCGACGACTACGGAACCGCACTGACGGGATCGCGGCTTCTGAACGGCACGATTCCGCTGCACGTTGACCTCGAGCGCGAGCTGGCTGATTGGATGGGAACCGACGACGCGATCGTGTTCACCACCGGCTACCAGGCCAACGTCGGCGCGATCGGAACGATCCTCAGCGCGAGTGACACGGTTATCTGCGACTCCGGAAACCACGCCTCGATCCTCGACGGCTGTCGGCTATCGGGGGCGAAGCTGCGCCCCTTCCGCCATAACCGGATGGACAAGCTCGAGCGCATGCTGGACCGCGCGACCGGAGACGGCGGCGGCGTCTTGGTGGTCGTCGACGGCGTTTTCTCGATGGAGGGCGACATCTGTGACCTACCTCCGATCGTCGACCTCTGCCAGGGATACGGGGCCCGACTGATGGTCGACGAGGCGCACGGTGTTGGTGCGATCGGCGCCCGGGGCGCCGGCGTCTCCGAGTTGTTCGGCCTCGAGTCAAGCGTCGACCTTCGAATGGGAACCTTCTCGAAGAGCTTCGCCTCCTGCGGCGGTTTCATCGCCGGCCCCGCCGACGTGATCGGCTACCTGCGGATCGCCGCGCGGGCCTTCCTGTTCAGCGCGGCCGGGGTCCCCGCGGCGGTTGGCGCCGCCCTCGCCTCACTACGGATCATCCGCTCCGACGGGCCTGAGCTGATGGCGCGGCTGCTCGACAACGCGACCTACCTGCACCGCGGGCTGACCGAGCTCGGCCTGCGCGTCGTCGAGCCCACGGTGATGCCCGACGGGAGCCGAGCGCTGACGCCGATCGTGCCGGTGATCGTTGGCGACGACGTGATGGCGGCGATGCTCTGGAAGGCCCTCTACGAGGCTGGCGTCTATACGAACGTGGCCCTGCATCCGGCGGTGCCGCCGGCGGGAGCGCTGCTCAGGACGAGCGTGATGGCAACCCATGATCGTGCGGATCTCGATCGCGCCCTTGAGATCTTCGCCTCGGTGCTCCCGCAGTTCCCAGACCTGCCTCGAAGCTAGTCAAGCTAGCTGGGTCTTCCCTGTGCTGGTCTCGGGGCCTTCCTCTGTTAGGGCTCCACTTCTCCCGACTTAGATTTCCGTATTTATGAATCCGGGCAGTCTGTTGCTACCCCTGGTTGGGTAGTTTTCCCTTGTCCACATCGCTACAAGGCTATTTCGGGCTTCCAGCGACCGAAAAAACCTGCTGTTAGCGAACCTCGGGGCGGAAACATCTCGTTCACAGGCGCGCTCGCGGGGCGCCAGTCGCTAGGTTGCAAGGGCACCGTGCGAACGGAGCAGGGAGCTCATAAGGAGAGGCCGGGATTCCCGGCAAGAGCTCGAATCCGACCCAAGCGTCGGCCTGAACGTCGGTGCAAGAAACTGAAGTCACCGCCCGGATCCCGCACGAGGAGGAGTGAGTATGGAAGCTGCCACCGCTGTACCCGCCGCTGTCCCACAACACCTGGAAGCACTGGAGCGTGCAAACCGGGTCAGGCTTGCCCGGGCCGCCCTCAAGCGAGCGATCTGCGCCGGTGAGCTGCAGGCCCACGAGGTCGTGCGTGAATGCCCCTGGGAAGCGGAGACGATGTCGGTGTCGGAGCTGCTGCGCAGCCAGAGCCGCTGGGGCCGTACCCGGACCCGCAAGTTCCTCCTCCCTCTCGCGGTCAGCGAGAATCGTCGGCTGGGCCGCCTGACCCAACGCCAACGCGACCTGCTCGCGGTCGCTCTCGAGGACAAGACCCGGGTCTGAGTCAGCGCCGCCAGAGGCCGCTGAGCCGGAAGGCGTAGCCGCCGGAGCGACGACTGAATACCCGCGTCAATAGATACGCCGCGGCCGCGAGGATCGCGGCGGCGATCAGCACCCGCCCGACGGGCGGCAGCCAGCCGGGATCGGCAACCGAGAGCAGGGCCAGAAACGCGACTGCGGGCACTCCGGCAAGCACCAGGGTGTGCGACCGGTAGCCGGCGAAGTGCTCGCGGATCGAGAGCTCCAGCCCACCGAGAGAGGCCAGGCCCAGACCCCCGACGATGAGGACGACGCCGGCGTCGCCGCTGACCGCCACGAACCCGAGGATCAGCATCACGATTCCGGCCAGCACCCAGATCTCGACCATCGGGAAGCTGCCCCAGGGCGCCGGCGGCGCATCCTCACCGGTCCGGCGGCGTCGCGGCCTCACACGTTCCGGCTCTGGCGCCGCCGCTTGTTGCTCGGGGGACCCCGGCTGCCGCGGTTGCTGACGGTCCCCTTGCTCGGGACGGTGGCGACGCTTGCGGCGTCGCTTCTTCGACTTCGAGGCCACCGGTGGCTAGGGGTTTGGGGCGGGTCGCGGCGTCAGCCGCGCCCGGTGGCTAACGGACAACCGGAGGAGAGCTTGACGCGCCACCAGCCGAGCAGCATTCCGATGATCCCGAAGCGGGGGCGCGAGTGCCAATGCTTGCAGCCGGGCTCGCCGACATCATCGTTGGAGACCTGCACCCACCGGTACTCGTCGGGGTCGGCGATCATCCGCTCGACCAGTCCGCGGGAGGCCTCCTCGGCGTCTGCCCGCCGGGCGATCTCGGCCTTTGCCTCGACCAGCCGCGTGACGAACCGATCGCGTATGCGCTCGAGCTCGGCCACTCCGAGGACCCTTGGGCCGCCACCGGGAGCAACGCTCCAGTCGATCCCGCGGCGCGGGAAGGTAGCTGCGAAGAGCTCCCCCAACTCACGTTCGAGTCTGGCAATCTGACGACGCAACTCGTCGCGGGCAGCTCGCTCTGCAACCGCCCCGGGTGCCGTCGGCCCCGGCGGGACCCAGGGCGGGCGCGCCGATCGCGGCTCTGGTTCTAGAAGCTCGAGAATCTGCCTGTCCCCTTCCTGCTCGCGGACCGAGACAGTGTAGCGCCGCTGCACGATCGCCGAAAGCCTCAGCAAGCAGGATCTACCCTGCGGCCAAGGCCTCGACCGCCAGCCACAGTGCCTCCTCAGCGGCGATGTCAGGGACGCCCTGGACCTGAAACGAGCACACAACCATGCGGCCGGTCTTGGGGCGAACGCCGCGGCCGCTCGCGATTGCCCCGAACAGCAGGGCGATCGGCCGTTGTTGGTCGGCGACGACGAGGGTGCCCGGCGGCAGCCCAGCGGGCCGGCCCTCGAGCTGCTCGTCGGCGCCGCTGGGCCGGAGTCCCAGCGGCGGCTCGACTCGATCGGCATCGAACGCACGCAGAGCGACGCCGGAATCCATGATCGCGAGCGTAAGCGCATCGTCGAGCAGGTTCTGGGAGACGAACGCACCCTTCTTCATCCGCTCGAGAGCGATTGCCTCGACCGGGGTCGGCTGCTCGTCCGGGTCGAGTCCGATTTGGCGATAGAAAGCCCTGTACGCCCAGGGGATCGGACGCTGACGCAGCTGCACCGCCTGTGGGCCGGCAAAGCGGTTCGAGAGCGTGCGCAGCCGCTGTTTCAGCGCCGGGCTGCTGCGTCCCGAGCCCCGCTCCACCCCGGTGTAACGCAGCGC
Source organism: uncultured Acidimicrobiia bacterium (assembly GCA_964196325.1). GTDB lineage: Bacteria > Actinomycetota > Thermoleophilia > Solirubrobacterales > 70-9 > CAXMST01. The sequence goes on along the minus strand of CAXMST010000038.1, from coordinate 11,934 downwards.
CAGCCCGGGCAGCTCCTCAGCGAGCCCGCGGTCGATGAAGCCGGACTCGATCTGCAGCTCTCCGTCGGGTCTCATCTGGGCTCCCGGGCCGCGCTCGCGTCCAGCAGCTCGTCGAGCAACTCCTCGATCTGGGCGGGGGTGAAGTTGTCGTCGGTGGGCCTGATCTCAGCCGCATGCTGAATGCCACCCGGGTAGGCGAGCAGGATCGTCGGGCAGATGCCGACGCCGAAGATGTTCGACACCGCGCCATCGGCATCATGGGCAACCGGGACCTGCCAGCCGCGCTCGCGGACGATCTCGGCCACGTCCCGGCGATCATCGAGCACGTTGACCGAGAGGAAGTTGAGTTCGTCCGCCCTGCGCTCGGCAACCTCGTCGAAGGCGTCCTGGCTCGGCAGGCAATCCCCTCCCCGTGTGAACCAGAAGGAGATCGCCAGCGGGCGGTCGAACAGGTCGCAGACTCGAATCGCGCCCTCGGTACCGACCTCGCAGGCAGGCTCGCGGACCTCGTCGGCCGGGCAGGGGTTACGGGAGCTCTCGCAGTCGTCCTGGGCGATGTTGGCATCTGCCTCGGGCCCCGAGAGCGCATCGGGGGCGGCGAACTCGAGAAGCGGCAGACCGCGGTTGGCGTCGGGGTCGGCGCCCGCCAGGCCCCCGTCGTCAGTTTGGATCGCGGTGATGATCGCAATCCCCGCGAGCGCGGCAAAAACCAGCCCGACGAACAGCGAATAACGTGACACCACCTTCGGGCGCCCTCGCGACGGGAGTCCATGCGGCGGTCGGCCGCGATCCTTGCCCGATCCCGCCTCGGTCCCCTCAGCCGGCTTCCCCCTGCGCCCCGCGGGCGGACGCTCCTGATCAGGCCACCAGCCGCTGCCCCGCTCGCTCATCGTCGCTCAGGCCGCCGCGTCGGATGGCTTCGAGGCGGGGGACGCGGGCCGCCTCCCACGGCGCCGCCGGACGGGCAGGGGCCTGAAGCCCCCCTCGGCCCAGACCAGGCTCGCCGGCAGGACGATCATCACCCCGATCAGGGCGACGCTGAGGTCGACGACCGTGACGAGTCCGAAGTCACGGAGCATCGTGATCCCACTGGCGATCAAGACGCCAAAGCCGGCGATCGAGGTGATCCCGGAGATCAGCACCGCGGCGCCGGTGCGCGCATAGGTCACCCGCAGGGCCTCGCCGACCGAGAGGCCCCGAGCGCGCTCCTCGTGGTAACGGGCCGCGAGGATCACGCTGAACTCGGTGGTCACGGCAATCACGAGCACCCCGAGCGTCGCAGACATCGGGTTCAGGGCAATACCCATCAGGGCCAGCACCAGTGCCGACCAGCCGGTCGCCAGCGCAATCGGGATCAGGGGGACGAGCGCGCGACGCGGGCTCCGGTAGACGGCCATCAGGACCGCGCCGACGGCAACCAGGCCGACCAGAGTGAGCCAGTAGCGGGAGCCGGAGAGCTCGGCGTTGGCATCGGCCGCGAGCACCGGCAAGCCAACGACCTCGGCGCTGAGTCCGGGCGGGGGATCGAGCTCGGCGCGGATCTCCTCGATCAACGCCTCCTGCTCGTCGAGCGGCTGGACGGGAATCAAGAAGGCGAGGTTTGCGACCTGCTCGCCCGCCTCGGGTCTGGACAGCATCGCCTGGAGGAAGTACTCGGGCACGATCTCGAGGATCCCGTCTATGCGCTCCTGTGAGGGATTGTCGGCGAGGACCAGGTCGGGCAGCGCCGGCCCCGGGCAGAGGTCGGTCCCCTCAGCACGACAATCGGGGAACCGGCCCGCAAAGCCGTGCTGCTCGAGAACGCGCTGCTTGAAATCGCGCATCCAGCTCAGCGCCTCCGGGGTCGTCACGTCCTCGCCACGCACGATCACATCGAGTTCGCCGGAGACGCCGGTGGCCGATTCCAGAGCCTCGACCGACTGCAGGGCGGGGAGGTCGGCGGGGACCAGCTCGTCGATGTCCGAGACAACCTCGGTCCGGGTCGAGGCGGCCCAGCCGCCGGCGGCGAGCAGAAGCGCCGCAACGAGCACGATGCCGGGCCGCGAGATCGCCGTGGCCAGCGATGCGCTGCCGAAGCTGAGGGCTCGCCGACGGCCGCCATCGACGCGGCGCCGCAGCCAACTCAGGCCGCCCGCGAGCCGGGCGGAAGGCAGCGGCCAGACCAGCCCGGCAGGGCTCCAGCGCCGACCCGCTGGGCGCTGATCGATCAGCGACAGCGCGGCCAGCCCGGCGGTAACCGCGATCGCGAGGGCGGCGATGATGCCGACCACCAGGGCCAGCGCGAACTCGCGCACCATCGGGATCGGCGAGAGCACCAGGGCCATGAAACCCACGGCAGTCGCCAGCGCGGCCGTGGCGATCACGGGGCCGCCTCTCACGGCGGCGATCACCGCGGCGGCGGCGGGCCGCTCACCGACGGCGATCGCCTCCCGGAAGCGGGATTGGAGTTGGATTGCGTAGTCGACGCCGAGGCCGATCACCACCGGCAAGACGGCGACCGACGCCATCGTCAGCGAGCCACCGACGATCGAGAGCAGACCAAAGGCCATGGCCGCGGCGCCGAGCGCCACGAACAACGGCAGGAGCCGCAGTGGCGGCCCAAAGGAGATGATCAGGGTCATCGCCATGACCACCAGGGCGACCCCGAGCAGCAAGAACAACTCGGAGCCGAGCTCGTCGGCGAGACCCTCGACCACAACCGGAACGCCGCTGATCTCGTAGCTGCCGCCGCCGGCCAGCGCGAATGCTTCGTCGGCCGTCGCCTGACGAATCAGCTCGGTCGCCCGGCGCCGGGTGTCGTCGCTGAGGTTGGGCTGGAGGCGGACCGATACGAGCGCGCCCTCGGAAGAGGGGAACAAATATCCGAAGCGGGCCTTCGGCGTGCCCTCGGGGAGCCGCGAATCGAACACGACCGGCTCCGGATTGTCGAGACCCGGGATGCCCCCCTCCCCGAGCCCGGCCAACAGCTCCGCGAACCCGCCAACGGCGCCGCCTAACGCGTCGTTGAAAGCCTCCGTCGCCAACTCCTGCTGACGTACCTCGCTTAGGCCCTGCCGCCGCGCACGCTGAGCGGCCCGGTCGGCGGCCTGCTGAGCGTCCGTGAGCGTCGCGCCTGCCGCGCTGGTTACAAACGATGCCGCCTGTGAGCCGGTCTGGTTCAGGAAGGTGGCCGGGCCGAACACCACCCGCGTCGCCTCCAGGTCAGCTATCTCCCTGCAGACCTCCGGGAAGTCGGGATCGTCGGGCGGCGCATTGCCCGAGAGACAGGTCTCCAGCTTGAGCAGTTGGCGGATGTCGTCGGTGAGGACGAGTTGACGGAGGTCCTGCTGGGCGAGCACCACGATCGCGTCGTCGCCGAAGCGGTCGCGCAACTCCACCGTCCCCGCGTAGGCGTCCGAGCCGGTGTCGAACAGCTTGTCGGTATCTGCGTCCGGAGTCAGCCGCAGAACCCCGATCAACCCGACCATTGCGACGATCGCGACCACAGCGGTCAGCGACTGGGTCGGATTGGTCACCGACCACTCGCTGACCCTGCCCAGAATCCCTCTCACGCCCACAAGCTTAGAAAGGCCCGGCCCGCGGCCCTGCGGCCCTACCGGATCGGCCCCCTGTCTACCGCCCAAAAGGGCCGGCTAGATGACTGATCCCGAATGACCGTGCCCACGGGGGCGCGGCTGACCAAGCCGGGCGCCAGGCGCGGCCGCAGCCCGTAGCGGAGCTACGGGCAAGGTCGTGGGTGGTGATCCGGCGCAGCCGTCAGCTGCGTCAGCCGTGGGTGCGGGAATAGGAATCATTCATCTAGTCCATCGCCAGCGGACCCACGACCTCGGCGTTGAGGAACTGCCGCACGAAGTCGTTCGGGCTGTCGAACAGCTCCTCGCTCGGGCCGCTCTCTACGATCCGGCCCTTCCAGAGCACGGCGATGAAGTCGGCGATCCGCCGGGCGGTGCCGAGGTCGTGGCTGATCACCAGATAGCAGCCGCCATTTTCCTCGTGGATCTCGCGGATCAACTCGCAGAGCAGCGCCGTCCGCACCGGGTCGAGGCCGGAGTCCGGCTCGTCGAAGAAGACGATCGCGGGGTCGAGCACCAGGGCGCGGGCGAAACCCGCCCGCTTGCGCATTCCGCCGGAGAGCTCGTTCGGCATCTTGTAATGAGCCTCGGTCAGGCCGACCTCACCCAATCGCCGGTTGACGATCTCGGCAATCTGGTCCTCGCCCTTGTCGGTGTGCTGACGCAGTGGGAACGCGGTGTTGTCGTAGATGTTCATCGAGCCGAACAGGGCGCCGTCCTGGAACAGGAGGCCGAATTTCTTACGCATATCGAAGAGCTCATCGTCGGTCATGTTCGGAACCGACTCGCCGTGCACGAGGATGTCGCCGGAGTCGGGATAGAGCAGCCCTACGATCAGCTTGATCAACACCGACTTGCCGGTACCGGATGGGCCCAGCACCATCGAGACCTCGTCGTCGGGCAGGCCGAGGTTGAGCCCGTTCAGGATCCTCGTGTTACCGAACTGCTTGACGAGGTCGATCACCTCGATCGCATCCTTGCCGCCGTGGTCGCGTTTGCTTCCGGTATGCCAGCGGTAGGGGTCGGTGTCGTCGGACCCAACGCCCGGGATCGTGTAGTCCTTGTTCAGCTTGCCGAGCTCCGGAGCGGTCAGATCCGGGTCGCGGCTCGCGAGCGCACCGCTGCCGGGTGCGTAGGCGACCTCGGCATCAGCGCTCTCGGCGCCCTCCGGCTCCGAGGTCTCGGCCCCCTCTGATCCCTCCGACGACTCCATCTCGGTCCTTCCTGCTCGACTACCTTGGGCAGAGCGTGGGAGCGCTCCGTCAGCCACCTATCGGTGCCCTGGGATTAGCCCCCCAGAACACCAGGGTGCCCATCATTCCAATGATGTGCACTAAGACGATATTCAGCACCATCGATTTCGCTGTCGCGGTACCAACGCCGACCGGTCCCCCCGACGCCGTATAGCCGTAGTAGCAGCCGACCAGCACGATCACGGTCGCCATACTCATCGCCTTGATCACGCTGAATACGAGATCGGGTGGATTTTGAAACATCCAGAAGATCAATAAGTAGCCACCGGAGGAGACCTCGCCGATCTGCTGGACGACCGCCAGCCAGGAGGCGAAGAAGCCGACCCCGATCGCTGCCAGGTAGACGAACGGCAGCACCATCCAGGCGGCCAGCAGGCGGGTCGCGGCCAGGAACGTGACCGGCGGAATGCCCATCACCTCCAAGGCATCGATCTCGTCGCTGATCCGCATCGCGCCAAGCTCGGCAACGATCCCGGTGCCGACCTTCGCGGCCATCATGTAACCGAAGGCGTAGGGGATCACCTCGCGCAGATCGCACCAGGCGGCGAACACCCCCGCGTAGGCGGGTGAGCCGACCGAGCGGTTGAAGTAGGCGCCCTCGATCCCGCAGGTCAGCCCGAGGATGAAGACGAGCCCCCAGATCACGATCGTCGAGCCGAGGATCAGGATCCCGGCTTGGCGCAGCGCCTCCCCGAAGAACAGGAAGACCCGGCCCGAGAAGACCAGGCCCATCACCCGCACGCAGAAGCGGGAGATCTCTCCGAGTGCAGAGAGCCAATCCCTGGGTACGGCGAGCCAGCCCATCAGCTACCTGATCGTGCTGATCTCTGGGTGGGTGGCGAGCAGGGTTTGCGTGAAGACGTAGTTGAACGCAAACACGCCCATGAAGGCGATCACCACAGCCTCATTGACGGCGGTCCCCACCCCTTGGGCGCCTCCGGACGCATTCATCCCTTTGTAGCTGCAGACGATCGCGATGATCGCGCCGAACAGGGTCGTCTTCAGGACCGAGCCCCACAGGTCGGTCACCGAGGCGTTCGCGAACAACGTCGCGAAGAAGCCGCCGAGCGGCTCGCCATAGGCAAGCGTGGCGAAGATCCCGCCGCTGATCCCGAACAGCAGCGCATAGATGTTGAGCAGCCCGGTGATGATCATCAGGCTCAGGAACCGCGGCACGACCAAATTCTTGATCGGATCGACGCCGAGCACCATCAGGGCATCGAGCTCCTCGCGGATCTTGCGGGCGCCGAGGTCAGCCGTGATCGCGGTCCCCGCGACGCCGGCGACGACCACCGCGGTCACGAACGGTGCGAACTCACGCACCGAGGCGAGGATGAAGAAGCCGCCGAGCCGGTCGAGCGCACCGAACAGGCTGAGGAAGTTGGCGGCCTGCAGCCCGGGCGCGCCGAACCCGAACGCCACGGTGCTGATCAGCAACGGGAACCAGCAGAGCTGCAGGGCGAACAGGAACTGCGAAATGAACTCGCCGCCGTAGGGGTACGGCGGCCTGACCGTAGCCGTGATCGTCTTGCCGGTCAGGATCATCATGTTCCCGACCTGCTCGAACAATCCCTTGGCGGGTAGAAAGGCCCTGTCGGCTACTGCTCTTACCATTCTCTCCTCCGGAGTGCCAGGCTCCTCACGACCAGGCTTGATGAAACTTAGTCCATCGGAGCCCGGGGCACCAGCGGCGTCGCTTTCACAGGGGCCGACGCGTGGTATCTTCGGGGCGCCTTGGGGGAGAGACCTGAAGGCGGATTCCATGTCAGCTCGTCGCCGACTCGCACCCTTGCCCGCGCTCGCCGCAGCAGCAGTCGCGCTCGCAGCCTGCGGCTCCGGAGAGCGCCAGGACGCGAACGAGCCGGAGGGCGACTTCGAGGTCGAGGTGACCGAGGCGAAGTTCCCGACCAAGCAGGCGCTGGCTGGGAATCACGATCTGGTGATCGGGCTCGAGAACACCGGCGAGGAGACCGTGCCCGAGCTGAGCCTGACGGTGTTCGTCGATGACGGTACGGCCAACGGCTCCTTCAACATCCGTTCGGATCAGCCCGGCCTCGCGAACCCCAATCGGCCGGTATGGGTGCTCGAGAACAAGTACCCGCGCTTCGTCGGCCAGCCGCCGCCCAAGGGCCTCTCCGGCGGCTTCCGCGCCCAGACCAACACCTTCGGCTTCGGCGAGCTCGAGCCGGACGAGACCAAGGAGATGATCTGGAGGGTCAGCCCCGTGGAGTCCGGGGTCTACACGCTCACGTTCATCGTCGAGGCGGGGCTGACGGGTAAGGCCCGGGCCGTGACCGCGGATGGCGAGGAGGTCAGGGGGGAGTTCATAGTGGAGATCACCGATGAGCCTCCGAAGCAGCGCGTCAACAACGAGGGCAAGGTCGTCACCGAGAGCTGAGCGGCGGCGCACGGCGGCGGCCGTGCTCACGATCGTCTTGCTGCTCGCCCTGGTGGGCGCCGGATGTGGCGGCGGTGATGACGGCCCAGACGAGGGCGCGGCTGCGCCCAGCACGCCGCAAACCGGCCCGAACGGGGGAGCGGCTACCGATTCAGATGCGCCGCTCGAGGATCAGCCGGCGCTCGGCGACGGGCGCGGCGGGGTCGACTTGGAGCAGATCGGCGACTTCTCGGCACCGCTGTACGTGACCCAACCCGCGGGCGAGGACGAGGCGCTCTATGTGGTCGAGCAGGGGGGCCGGATCATCCGCGTCGAGGGCGACGGGTCGCCGTCGACGTTCCTCGACATCAACGGCGAGATCTCCTCCGGCGGCGAGCGCGGACTGCTCTCGGCCGCCTTCGCACCCGACTTTGGCACCTCGGGGCGCCTCTACGTCGATTTCACCGACCCCGCCGGAGATACCCGGATCGTGGAGTACCGCTCCGATGACGGGCGTCAGGTGGATACCTCCACCCGCCGCGACGTGCTGGCGATCGAGCAACCCTTCTCGAACCACAACGGGGGTCTGCTGCAGTTCGGCCCCGACGGGCTCCTCTACATCGGTACCGGAGACGGCGGCTCGGCCGACGATCCGCAACGCAACGCGCTCAGCCTCGACTCGTTGCTCGGCAAGCTGCTGCGAATCGAGCCGACCCCATCGGGTGGGGAGCCCTATGGGATTCCGGGTGACAACCCGTTCGCCGGCGGCGGCGGCCGGCCCGAGATCTACTCCTACGGGCTGCGAAATCCCTGGCGGTATTCGTTCGACCGCGAGAGCGGCGCGCTCTCGATCGGCGACGTCGGCCAGAACACTCGCGAGGAAGTCGACCTCGTCGCGCGCGGGGACGGCGCTGGGGCGAACTTCGGCTGGTCAGCGTTCGAGGCCGACCAGGAGTTCAACGCCGACCAGACGGCGACGGATGCGGTGCCTCCGGTGCTCGCCTATCCGACCAGCGGCGGCAACTGCTCGGTGACCGGCGGCTACGTCGTCCGCGACCCCGAGCTGACCTCACTCTACGGCCGCTACGTATACGGCGACTTCTGCCTTGGGCAACTGCGCAGCTTCCTCGCCCGCCCGGGCCAACCCGCGCGCGCCGATCGCGAGCTCGGGCTCCAGGTCGCGAACCTCTCGAGCTTCGGCGAAGACAATGCCGGCCGGATCTACGCAACCTCCCTGGACGGGCCCGTCTACCGGCTGGCGCCCTCGGGCTGAGTGGTACTCTCGCCTCGATGGCGGGCGGGATCTTGAGGGGAGACAAACGGCTGCTGCTGCCGGTCTTGGCTGTGGCAGGCGCCGTCGCCCTGGCAGCGCTCAGCGCAGAGTCCGCCGGCGGCGATGTCGCGCCGGCAGCCTCAGCCGGAGAGGCCGGCGAGCTGGGCTGAAGACGATCGGCGAGTTCGTCGAGCCGGCCTACGTCGCCGCCGCCCCGGATCCCGCCAACCGCAAGCTGCTCTTCGTAGTCGAGCGGCGCGGCACGGTCAAGGTGATCAAGGACGGCGAGCTCAGGCGGCAGCCGTTCCTCGATATCCGCGAGCAGGTCGCTACCGAGGCGGAGGGCGGGCTGCTCTCAATCGCATTCGATCCCGAATACCGGAAGAACCGTCGCTTTTATGCCTACTTCAGCGACCCACAGGGCGACATACGCGTCTCTGCGTACCGCCGCTCGAAGCAGTCGAAGCTGAGGGCTGAGCCGACCGGCAGGGACGTGCTCGAGATTCGACATCGCGACTCGGCGATCCACTACGGCGGCACCGTCAGCTTCGGTCCCGGCGGCTACCTGTATCTCGCGACCGGGGACGGTGGTCCCGCCTGCGACCGCAAGGAGCGCGCCCGGGATCCCCGCTCCCTGCTCGGCAAGCTGCTGCCGATCGATCCCCGCCCCAGAGGCGGGTACGAGATCCCGGCCGACAACCCGTTCGTCGCGGCCGGCGACGGCACGCGCGGCGAGATCTACGCCGTCGGCCTACGCAACCCGTTCCGCTTCTCGATCGACCAGCGGTCCGAGACGATCGCGATCGGCGACGTCGGCCAGGAGGACTACGAGGAGATCAACCTCCTGAGCCTGCGGGGAGCGGCAGGCGCGAACTTCGGCTGGGATGCATTCGAGGCCAGCGCCCCGACGGACACCTCTACGCGAGCACGGGCGACGGCGGCTCGGCCTGCGACCCGACCGGCAATGCCCAGAGCGCGGAATCGCTGCTCGGCAAGCTGCTGCGAATCGATCCCGAGGCCGGGCGCGGCTACTCGATTCCCGCCGATAACCCAGGCATCGATCCCTCCAGTCCGGCGGCGAGCCCCGAGATCTACGCACTGGGGCTGCGCAATCCCTTCCGCTTCTCGATCGATGCTGAATCGAGCACGATCGCGATCGGTGACGTCGGGCAGAACAGCTTCGAGGAGATCAACCTGCTGACCCTCGATGCGGCGCGCGGCGCCAACTTCGGCTGGGCGGCGTTCGAGGGCAGCGAGCCGCTCAACCGCGAGCTCGGCTGCCTCGGGGCCGTGATTCCGACCCCGACTCCCGACCGCCACGACCCACCGCTGCATGAGTACCCGCATGAGGGCGAGGGGCAGAGTGGCTGCGCGGTGACCGGCGGCCTGATCGTGCGCAGCCCGAAGCTTCCCAGCCTCGACGGCCGCTACGTCTACTCCGACTTCTGCGACGGCGAGCTCCGCAGCCTCGATCCGGACGCCGTCGGGGGGCTCGACGAGCGCGACACCGGCCTCAACATCGGCATCCCGACCTCGATCGCAGGGACCCCGGCCGGACGCCTTTACTCGACCTCGATCAACGGCGAACTGTTTCGGATCAAAGCGGCTGCGTGAGGGGCCACGACGACGGGGCGGGCGAGAGCCCATTTTCTCGCTGGGCCGCCTAGCGCCGTAGCTATGCTCCGTGGGCGGATGGCAGGGAGAGGACAGCTGCAGGCCCTACTTGGGATCGCGGTCGCGGTCGTAGTGGCAACCGCGCTCGTCGGCGGTAGCGCGAACGCCGGGGTGCCGAGCACCGGCGATGGTGAGGGTGGGGTCGAGCTCAAGCAGGTCGACACGTTCGAGAGCCCCGTCTACGCGACGACGGCGCCGGGGCGCGCCAACCGAAAGCTCCTGTTCGTGGTCGAGCAGGGCGGGATCGTCCGCGTCCGCAACGACAACCGGACCCTACGCAAGCCCTTCCTCGACATCAGCAAGATGACCGAGGCCGACGGCGAGCGGGGTCTGCTCTCGATCGCCTTCGACCCCGACTACGTCGACAACCGCCGTCTCTATGCCTACTACACCGACTCGGAGGGCGACATCAGGGTCTCCCAATTCCGCCGCGAGAAGGACTCGCGGATCGAGGCCAAGAGCCGTGCCCGCAAGGTGATCGAAATCCCGCACCACGGGGCCGCCAACCACAACGGCGGCACCGTGGCCTTCGGGCCCGATGGCTACATGTACCTGGCGACCGGCGACGGCGGCGGCGCCTGCGACAGCCCCGGGAACGCCCAGAACGGCGACTCGCTGCTCGGCAAGCTGCTGCGCATCGACCCCAAGCGCCAGCGCGGCTACCGAATTCCCAGCGACAACCCGTTCGTCGGGGAATCCGCCCGGGACGAGATCTATTCCGTCGGCCTCCGTAATCCGTACCGCTTCTCGTTCGACGAGCGCAACGGTGCGATCGCGATCGCGGATGTCGGGCAGTCAGCGGTGGAGGAGATCAACTACCTGGCGCTGGCGGATGCGCGCGGCGCCAACTTCGGCTGGAATCGCTTCGAGGGAACCGAGACAGCGGGCTGCGGCAACGACGACGGGGCGCCTGACCAGAGCGATCACCAGGGGCCGATTCACCAGTACGGCCACGACGGCGAGGGGCACACCGGCTGCTCGATCACCGGCGGCACCGTGGTCGAGGACAAGCAGCTGAGCAGCCTTTACGGTCGCTACGTGTTCGCTGACTTCTGCACGGCCGATCTGCGCAGCCTGATTCCCGGCTCAGACGGCGCACGCGACGAGGGCGCGGTCGGCCTCCAGCTCAACAGCCCGACGTCGTTCGCCAACGGGCGCCGGGGGCAGCTCTACGTGACCAGCCTCTCAGGCGGGCTGTACCACCTGCGCTCGGGCTGAGCGGACGCGGCCCTCGGGCTTCGGTGTCGTTTGGTCCGGCCAGACCGGATCCAACGCACTCTCGCGAGCTTTGGGCGTCAGTCCTTGAGGCGGCGATAGCCGGCGAACGGCTGCCCGCAGCCACGGGTCGCGTCCTCGAGCGAGATGCGTTCTCCCGCCCCAGGCCCGACGGTCGCGATCAGCGGTGAAGCCGAGACGTCTTCCAAAACCAGCCGCGAGCCGTCACCGAGCTCAAGTACGACTGGCGGCGCCGAGTCCGCGCCCTCGCTCTTTCCCCGCTCAGGGGCATCTTTCCGCATCGGTTGCAACGTTAGCAAACCCTCACGATGTCCTCGCAAACTGTTTGCTGCGGGCGACCTCGGGCCATTGGACGCCCGAGCGCCGCGATATCAATGTTCACGTGTCACCCGCCGACGCACCCCGCCAGATCGCGCTCACCGAGGAACGGACGCGCCTGGGCGGGGTCGCCACGCGGCGCCTCGCCGTCGATGGCGAGGGCCCCCCGTTCCTGCTCCTGCATGGTTTCGCCGATAGCGCCGACACCTGGCGCCCGCTGCTCGAGCTCCT
>CAXMST010000037.1:0-23658 GCA_964196325.1 uncultured Acidimicrobiia bacterium | reverse complement strand
CCCCCGCGCCAGCTTCCCCATAATCACCGGCAATGAGTGAAGCGGTGATCAGCATCCGTGGGCTGCGCAAGGCCTACGGATCAAACGAGGCGGTCAGGGGGATCAGCCTGGAGGTAGATCGCGGTGAGGTTTTCGCCTTCCTCGGACCCAATGGGGCCGGCAAGACGACCACGGTCGAGATCCTCGAGGGCTACCGTGATCGAGGAGCCGGCGAGGTCACGGTGCTCGGCCGCGATCCGGCGAAAGCGGACCGGGCCTGGCGCGAGCGGGTGGGGATCGTCCTGCAGGAGTGCCGGATGGAGCCGAAGCTGACCGTCCGGGAGACGCTGCGCATGTACGCCGGCTACTACCGCAACCCGCGTGACGTCGAGGAAACGATCGAGTTGGTGGGGCTCGCAGCCTCGGCCGAGGAGCGCGCCGGTCGCCTCTCGGGGGGTCAGCAACGCCGCCTCGATGTCGGGGTTGCCCTGGTCGGCGACGCCGAGCTGCTCTTCCTGGACGAGCCGACGACGGGTTTCGACCCCTCGGCGCGGCGCCATTTCTGGGATGTGGTCCTGGGTATGAGGGCGCTGGGCAAGACCGTGTTTCTGACGACCCACTACATGGACGAGGCGCAGGCGTTGGCCGACCGGGTTGCGGTGATCGCTCGGGGCGAGATCGTCGGTGAGGGCAGCCCCGATCAGCTCGGCGGCCGCGAGCAGGCTGCGAGCGAGATCAGCTTCCAGCTGCCGCCCGGGGTCGGGCTCGATCAGCTGCCCGAGGGCGTCGGCGCCGACGCTGCCGCGACCAACGGCCGGATCGTGCTGCGCAGCGGCGATCCCACGCAGGCCCTGAACCGACTCACCGGGTGGGCGCTCGAGCGGGGGGTCGAGCTGAGCCGGCTCGAGGTCCGCCGGCCCAGCCTCGAGGACATCTATCTCGAGCTCACGGGTGAGCAGTGAGCGCCGCCGCACAGGTCCTGCACCAGTTCCGCTACGACCAGCGGATCTTCTGGCGAAATCCAGCCTCCGTGTTCTTCACGGTGATCTTCCCGGTGATCCTGCTGCTGCTGTTTGCCGGGCTTTTCGGGGACCAGACAATCGACGCCCTCGGGGTCGATGCGGAGACCTACTACGTGCCGGGGATCATCACGCTCGCCGTCGTCTCCGCGACGTTGGTCAGCCTCGCGATGAACCTCGTCGTCGCACGCGAGGCGGGCCGACTGAAGCGGGTCCGAAGCACCCCGCTGCCGGCCTGGGCCTTCATTGCGAGCCGGATCGGCAACTCCGTCGTGATCGCCCTGCTGATGGTCGTGCTGGTCACGGGCTTGGGGGCAATTCTCTTCGGGGTCGAGGTGCCAACTCGAACCGCCCCGGCAATGCTCGTCTCGCTGCTGGTCGGAGCGTTTGCATTCTGCTCGCTCGGCTTCGCGCTGAGCGCGGTGATCCCGAGCGAGGATGCGGCCCCGGCGATCACCAACGCGGCCGTGCTGCCGCTGTACTTCATCTCCGGCGTGTTCGTGCCCGAGACGGAGATCCCCGACGGGGTGCTCAAGATCGCCGACCTGTTCCCGATCCGGCACTTCTTCGAGGCGCTGTTCGCAGCCTTCGATCCGGCTACCACGGGCGCCGGGTTCGAGTGGGGACAGCTCGCCTTCGTCGCCCTCTGGGGCGTGGCCGGCGGGCTGATCGCGCTGCGCTGGTTCCGCTGGAGCCCGGCCGGCGACTGAGCGGCAGCCCACTCCGCGCCTGCGACCCCGACGCGTTAGCTTGGGTGCTGCCTGTCGGGGCTACAAGTTTCAACCGCAACGAGGAGCAAAAGCATGGCAGTGAGAGTGGGCATCAATGGCTTCGGCCGAATCGGTCGCAACCTCTATCGAGCAGCCCACGAGTCCGGCGCCGATCTCGAGATCGTCGCGGTCAATGACCTCACCGACTCGGCGACGCTCGCCTACCTGCTCAAGTACGACTCGATTCTCGGCCGCTTTCCGGGCCACGTGGAAGCGGCCGACGGGGCGATCGTCGTCGACGGGACCGAGATCAAGGTGCTCTCGGAGCGCGATCCAGCGGCGCTGCCCTGGGCTGACCTCGGGGTCGAGGTCGTGATCGAGTCGACCGGCTTTTTCACGAAGCGCGAGGACGCCGCCAAGCACCTCGCCGCGGGTGCCAAGAAGGTGATCATCTCGGCGCCGGCGTCCGATCCGGACGTGACCGTCGCGCTTGGGGTCAACTTCGACGCCTACGACCCCGCCAACCACCACATCATCTCCAACGCCTCCTGCACGACCAACTGCTTGGCTCCGGTCGCCAAGGTGCTGCACGAGGCCGTCGGAATCGAGCGCGGCTTGATGACCACGATCCACGCTTATACGGCCGACCAGCGCCTTCAGGACATGCCGCATAAGGATCCTCGCCGGGCCCGAGCGGCGGCACTCAATCTGATCCCGACGACCACCGGCGCGGCGAAGGCGGTGGCCCTGGTTCTGCCCGAGCTCAGCGGCCGCCTCAACGGCATGGCCGTGCGGGCCCCGGTTGCCACCGGGTCGGTGGTCGACCTCACCGCCGAGGTTTCACGCGAGACCTCGGCCGAGGAGATCAACGCCGCGGTCAAGGCGGCCGCCGAGGGCGAGCTCGCCGGAATCCTCGCCTACACCGAGGACCCGATCGTCTCCACCGACATCGTCAAGGATCCGCACAGCTCGATCTTCGACGCCGGCCAGACGATGGTTATGGACGGGACGCTGGTCAAGGTCTTCGCCTGGTACGACAACGAGTGGGGCTACTCGAGTCGCGTGGTGGAGCTGGCGGAGAAGGTCCTGGCCTAGGGCCGGTCGAGTCCGGGCGGGAGACCACGACGATGCAGGCGGCCGAGGGCCAGGCGCAGCGGGGCCGATTCGAGAAGTGCTCGGTCCGCGCGGCGGAGGTCGCGGGCAAACGGGTTCTGGTGCGCGCCGACCTCAACGTGCCGCTCGTCGGGGGCGCGGTCGTCGACGACACCCGGATCAAGGCGGCAGTGCCGACGATCGAATTGCTTCGCGCAGAGGGTGCCGCGGTGGTGCTCTGTTCGCACCTGGGTCGGCCGGAGGGGATCGACCCAGACCTTTCGATGGCGCCTGTGGCGGCCCGTCTTGCCGAGCTACTCGGAACCTTCGTCGCGGTCGCTCCGGCCGTCGTCGGCGAGGAGGTCGAGGCGCTGGCCGCCGGACTCGATTCAGGCGAGGTCCTGCTGCTGGAGAACACGCGCTTCGAGGCGGGTGAGACGGCCAACGAGGCGAGCCTCGGTGAGGCGTTGGCGGCGCTCGCGGACCTCTACGTCAACGACGCCTTCGGCGCCGCCCATCGCGCCCACGCCTCGACCGCCGGTGTCGCCGCCCACCTTCCGGCCTACGCGGGCCTGCTGCTGGAGCGCGAGGTGCGCGAGTTGACCTCCGTGCTCGACGACCCCGATCGGCCCCTCGCGGTGCTCCTCGGTGGGGCCAAGGTCTCGGACAAGATCGGGGTAATCGATCGCTTCCTCGAGCTTGCCGACCAGGTGATGATCGGCGGGGCGATGTGCTTCAGCATCTTCCGCGCCCAGGGCCACGAGACCGGCAACTCGCTGGTCGAGGAGCAGGGAATCGAGCTCGCCAAGGGCGTTCTGGATCGCGCCCAGGGCTCGGACTGCGAGCTGATGCTGCCCACCGACCTGGTGCTCGGGGAGTCGTTCTCCGCCGCCGCCGAGGCGGTTCCGCTGGAGGGGATCGATGTGCCGGCGGGCATGATCGGCCTCGACATCGGCCCCGCCACCGCAGCGCGCTACTCGGAGGCGATCGCCGCGGCCGGCACGGTCTTTTGGAACGGCCCGATGGGCGCCTTCGAGCTGCCCCCGTTCGCGGCCGGGACCCGGGCCGTCGCCGAAGCCGTCGCCCGCAGCGACGGGATCACCGTCGTCGGCGGCGGCGATTCCGGCGCCGCCCTGGCCCAGTTCGGATTGGCCGACCGGGTGAGCTGGCTCTCGACCGGCGGTGGCGCCTCCCTCGAGCTGGTCGAGGGCGCTCCGTTGCCCGGGGTCGAGGCGCTGCTGGACGGTGAGCCCGGATGAGCCCAGAGCAGCAGGGCCGAGTCCCGGTGATCGCGGCCAACTGGAAGATGAACAAGACGGTGGCCGAGGCGGAGGCCTTCTGCGAGGCGCTGCTCCCGAGGCTGGCTGAGGCCCAGGGCGGCTCAGAGGTGGAGGTGGTCATCTGCCCGCCCTACCTGGCGCTGGCGCGCGTCGCTGGGCTCTGCGGAGCGGCGCCGGTCGCGGTCGCCGCCCAGAACATGTACTACGAGTCCGAGGGCGCCTTCACGGGTGAGGTCTCAGCCGCGATGCTGCTCGATGCGGGCGTCGGGGCCGTGCTGGTGGGCCACTCGGAGCGCCGCCAGTTGTTCGGCGAGACCGACCTGGCCATCTCCCACAAGCTTCCCGCCGCACTGCGGGCCGGCCTGCAGCCGATCCTCTGCTGCGGAGAGACCGAGGATCAGCGCGACTCCGGGCAGATGGAGCAGGTGCTCCGGGGTCAGATCGAGGCCGACCTGATCAGCGTGGCGGATGAGCGGCTCGTCGAGGTGGTGATCGCCTACGAGCCGATCTGGGCGATCGGCACCGGCCGCACCGCCACCCCGGAGCAGGCCGCCGACGCATGCGGCTTCATCCGCTCGCTGCTCGCCGATCGCAACGAGGCGGCCGCGGCGCGCATCCGGATCCTCTACGGCGGCTCGGTCAAGCCGGCGAACGCCGCGGATCTGCTCGGGCGCGAGCAGATCGACGGCGCGCTGGTCGGCGGAGCGAGCCTCGACCCCGACGACTTCGCCACGATCGTCGCGGCGGCCTAGGCGATGAGCGCGGGCAGCGACGGCGAGCCCGCGCTGCCGGCCGGGGCCGAGGGCCTTCCGGCGTCTTCGGCGGCGCTGCTCATCCTCGACGGTTGGGGGTTGGCCGAGCCCGGGCCGGGCAACGCCATCTCCTTGGCCGAGACCCCGGTGTTCGACGCGCTCTGGGAGCGCTATCCCCATACGCAGCTCTCGGCCTCAGGTCGCGATGTCGGCCTGCCGGACGGGCAGATGGGCAACTCGGAGGTCGGCCACATGAACCTCGGTGCCGGCTCCGTGATCAAGCAAGACCTGGCCCGGATCGACGACGCTGTCGCCGACGGCAGCTTCTTCGAGAACGAGGTCCTGCTTGCCGCCTGTGAGCGCGCCCGGGCGAGCTCGAGCGGCCGTCTGCATCTGATCGGGTTGGTCTCCGACGGCGGCGTGCATTCCGGCTGGACGCAGATCGAGGCCTGCATCGAGCTGGCGGCGCGCGAGGGTGTGCCGGACCTGATCGTGCACGCGCTCACCGACGGCCGCGACACCAGCCCGACCGGCGGCTCCGCCTATATGGAGGAGGTCGAGCGCTGGCTGCGCAGCGCCGGCCGGGTGGGCACCGTCTCCGGGCGCTACTACGGGATGGATCGCGATCACCGCTGGGAGCGCACCAAGCTTGCCTTCGACGCGATCGTTCACGGTCGCGGCGCCCGTGCCGAGGACGCGCTCATCGCGATCCGCGACTCCTACGAGGCGGGGGAGACAGACGAGTTCATCAAGCCCACCGTGATCGGTCGCTACGACGGCGTCGGCGACGACGACGTCTTCCTCGCCTTCAACTTCCGCCCCGATCGCATGCGCCAGATCGGGGCCGCGCTCGGTGCGGCTGAGTTCGGGGAATTCGATCGCGGTGCCGGACCCTTCGACCTGACCACGATGACCGAGTATCGAGGTGGCTGGCCCTACCCGATTGCCTACTCGCCCCGCGAGCCTGAGACGACGATGGCCGAGGTGGTGGCCGAGGCCGGCGGCAGCCAGTTGCACGTCGCCGAGACCGAGAAGTACGCCCACGTCACCTACTTCTTCAACGGCGGTCGCGAGCAGGAGTGGGGGGGCGAGCAGCGGCGCCTGGTCGATTCGCCGCGCGACGTTCCGACCTACGATCAGAAGCCGGAAATGAGCGCCGCGGCGGCCGCCGCGGCGTTCTGCACGGCGTGGGATGAGCGCGCCGCGGCCGGCGACGGCTTCCGCTTCGGGATCATCAACTTCGCCAACCCCGACATGGTTGGGCACACCGGCGACATCCCGGCGGCCGTCACCGCCGTCGAGACCGCCGACAGAGAGCTCGCCGAGGTCGTATCGGCCGTCCACCGCGGCGGCGGCGCCTGCGTTGTCACTGCCGATCACGGCAACGCGGACTTCATGCTGAACGCGGACGGATCGCCGAACACCGCGCACACGACCAACCCGGTGCCGCTGATCGTCACCGTGCCCGGGCTGGAGCTGCGGGCCGGCGGAATCCTCGCCGACGTCTCACCCACGGCGCTGGCGCTGCTGGGGATCCGCCAGCCCGCCGGGATGACCGGCGCCAGCCTGATCCAGAGCGACTAGACGAGCGCTGCCGGATGCGCGCCGATCCCGAGCGGCTCAGCTTTTCGATCGACGCTCGAGACGGCCACGCACGGGCGGGGCGGCTACGGACCCCGCACGGGGAGATTGCGACGCCCGCCTTCGTGCCCCTGGCGACGCGGGGATCGGTCAAGAGCCTGCTCGCCCCTGAGGTTGCCGAGCTCGGCTACGAGATGGTGCTTGGCAACACCTACCACCTGATGCTCTCACCGGGCTCCGAGCGCATCGCCCGGCTTGGCGGGCTGCACTCGTTCATGGGCTGGGAGCGCGCGATCATCACCGACTCGGGTGGCTTCCAGGTGTTCTCTCTCGCCCACGGCAACGTCGCCGATGAGGTCAAGGGCCGCCGGGGACGCCCGGCGCTGGACGGGGGCGTCCTGGAGATCGGTGAGGAGGGCGTGCGCTTCCGGTCCTACATCGACGGCAGCGAGCAGTTTCTCTCGCCCGAGCGCTCGATGCAGGTGCAGGCGGCGCTGGGCTCGGACATCGCCCTCGTCTTCGACGAGTGCACCCCCTATCGAGTCGACCGCGACTACACCGCCCGCTCCACCGAGCGCACCCACCGCTGGCTTCAGCGCTGCCTCGACTGGCACGCCGAGCACGGCCCGCCCGCGCAGGCGGTGTTTGGGATCATCCAGGGGGGGACCTACGAGGACCTGCGGCACGCCTCGGCCGAGGCGATCGCCGCCGCCGCGGTCGACGGGATCGCGATCGGCGGCAGCCTCGGTCGCGACAAGCCCGAGATGCGCGGCGTGGTCGGGATGACCCTGGCGCGACTGCCCGAGGACGCGCCCAAGCACCTGCTCGGGATCGGTGAGCCCGACGACCTGGTCGAGGGCATCGCCCAGGGGATCGACAGCTTTGACTGTGCGGTTCCGACCCGCCTCGGCCGCCACGGGATGGCGCTGGCGCCGCGGCCCGAGAATCGCTTCCGCTTCAACGTCCGCGCAGGCAAGGAGGCTGAGCTGAGCGGCCCGCTGGTCGAGGGTTGTCCCTGCCCCGCCTGCACGACCCTGAGCCGCGGCTACGTGCACTACCTCTCCCGCGCCCGAGAGCTGACGGGGGCGCGGCTCGTGACCCTGCACAACCTGGTCTACACGGAGTCGATCGTCAGCGACGCTCGGGCGGCGATCGCGAGCGGAACCTTCGGCTCCTATCGCGACGCGATCCTCGCCGGGGCCACCCCCTGGGAGGCGGCCGCGCTCAGTTAGCCCTGTTCTCTTCGATGAAGTTCCGGAGTGCGTCGATCTGATCGTTGGCGGTGTCGCGGATGAAGTCGGCCGCGTCGGTGTTGGCGCCGGCATTGGTCAGCAGCAGGATCGCCGCCGCGACAATCGCGGCGATGATCGCGATCAGCAGGATCCCACCGATCGTTCGCATGATCCTGCTGAAGATCGAGGGCCCGTTCTTGCCCTTTTGGGGGGCCTGGGCGCGGGGGCGCGCTGGGGCGGGGGCCGCCTGCCGGCGCCGCCGGGGCCGGGCGGGCGCCGGGGCAACCGGGGTGCGGGGCTCCTCGCGCGGCAGCGCCCGGGTCGCCGCGGTTGCCGCCGTGGCGGCGCCCAGCCTGCGAGTTGCGGCCGAGGAGGAGGCCGGCGCCTGGCCGTCGAGCCCCGCGTGCAGGGCAGCGGCGAGCTCGAGCGCGTCCGGGTAGCGGTCGGCGGGCTCGTTCTCGAGCGCCTTGAGCACCGCGGCCGAGAGCGCTTCTCCGACGTCCGGCTTGTAGCTGGTGGGCGGCAGCGGTCGCTCGTTCTCGCGGCGTATCGCGAGCTCGGCGAGGCTGTTGCCGGCGTAGGGCAGGCGCCCGGTGAGCAGCTGGTAGGTGACTACGCCGAGCGAGTAGACGTCGCTGATTCCGGTTGCCTCATCTCCGCGCGACTGCTCGGGCGAGAGGTAGGCGGCGGTGCCGACGACCGAGCCGACCTGGGTCAGCCGAGTCTGCTCCGCGGCCCGCGCGATCCCGAAGTCGGCCAGCTTCACGGTCATCGGCTCGTCTCCGGCGTCCGTCGCGGGCCCGCCGATCACCATCAGATTCCCGGGCTTTACGTCCCGGTGCACGATGCCCTGCTTGTGGGCGTAATCGAGCCCGGCGCAGGCGTCCGCGGCGATCTCCACGGAGATCCGCGGGGAGAGTTGGCCGTAGCGGAGCAGCAGCTGGGCCCCGGAGCGGCCCTGGACGAACTCCATCACGATGAAATGGCGGCCCGCGTCGACGCCGGTGTCGTAGACCTGGACGATGTTGGGGTGGACCAGCTTCGCCACCGCGAGGGCCTCGCGCCGAAACCGGGCGACGAACTTCTCGTCGTCGGAGAGGTGCTCGGCAAGCACCTTGACCGCCACGGTCCGCTCGAGCACCTGGTCGGTCGCCTTGTAGACGGTCGACATCCCCCCGGCGCCGAGCCGGTCCTCGAGGTGGTAGCGATCGGCGATTGCCTCCGGGCTCATCAGCCGCCCTCCGGGGTGAGGCCGCCGTCGCCGGGGTCCGTGGTGTCGCCGCCGGTCGTTGTCGGGTCCGTTGTGGTGTCCGTGTTATCGGTCGTGGTGGAGGTGTCGGTCGTGTCTGAGCTGTCGGTGGTCGTCTCGCTCGTGGTCGACTCCGTGGTTGTCGAGGAGGTGCTGGCCGAGTCGGTCGTGGAGGTGTCCTGAAGCGACTCGTCGCATTGCTCGGCGACGAGCCCGTCGAGCTCGCGCAGCAGCGTGTTCAGGCTCTTCTTTACATCCCCGCCCGGGAGCTCGGCGGCTCGCTGGAAGAGAACCTGCACGGTGTCGTCGGCGTTCACGCAGAGCCCGTCATTGACCTGAAGCTGCAGCGCGTCCAGGTCCGCGACCAGGGCCGCTGCCTCACCGTTGGGGATCGGGTCCTCGGAGCCGGCGCAGCCGGCGACGGCCAGCGCTACGACTGCGGCCGCGATCGCGCCTAGTGAGCGGGTGCCGGCCATCGCTCCGAGTCTAGCCGTGGCCTCAGCGCCCGACGAAGAGGCGCTTGGCGAGATGGGCCGGCAGCTCGGTTGCCTCGATTGCCGCGGCCGCGCGCTCGATGTCGTAGGCGACCCGGTGATAGGTCGCCTCCCAGCTCTCGGTGTCGAGCTCGATCCAGGCTGCGCGCGGGTCACCGTCACGGGGCTGGCCGACGCTGCCGGGATTGATCAGCCAGCGGCCCTCCGAGATCTCGAGCCGGGTCCCGGCACCCGCCTGCCAACCGCTCGCGGGGGGCTGCGGTTCCGGGCCGGGTCGCGGCTCGCTTGGCACGCTGAAGAACAGGGCTACGTGGGAGTGCCCGATCATGCTCACTCTGCTCGCCTGGGCCGCGAGGCATGCCGCCGCTTGGTCGGGCCAGAGCACGTACTCCCAGACCGGATCGCGGGGCGAGGCGTGGTAGAGGGCAACGGGGTCGTTGGCGCGCGCCGGCGAGAGCGACTCCAGGTAGTCGCGGGAGCGCGGGCTGATCCGTTCTCGGGTCCAATCGACGGCCGCCGAGGCAGCGCCGCTGAAGGTCGCGGTGTCGATCGCGCCGAGTACCGCCAGGTCATGGTTCCCGACCAGGCAGGTTTCGCAGTGTTCGCGGGTCAGCTCGACGCACTCATCGGGGCTGGCGCCGTAGCCCACGACGTCGCCCAGGCACCAGCGCTGCTCGACCTCGGCGCTGCGAATATCGTCAAGCACGGCCTCGAGGGCCGGGAGGTTCCCGTGGATGTCGCTGAGTACGGCTACCTGCATGGATCCCGCCCTCAGACCGTGGACGCGGCGGACTATCGTAGGCGTGGATGAGCTGGCGGGCCTCACCGCGATCGGGCCGCGCGCGGATAGTAGCGGCGGGACTGGCCGCGCTCGTCGTTGCGGCCCTGGCGGTGGTCGTGCTCTCGCCGGAGCAGCCCGGCCCCGAGGCCGGGGTCGCGGATGAGCGCGACTATTTCGACGCCGAGACGTTGGACCGCGGCCGTGACTACCGCAGCCAGACCCGCTGGCTGGGCCTGCTCGGCATCGTCGTCGAGTTCGCCGTGCTCGGCCTCCTGGCGGCCGGGCGCCCACGTCGTTTCCGGGTTCTGCTCGAACGGCTCGGCTCCCGGCCCCTGCTGGGGGCCGCGGCCGCGGGCGCCCTGCTGTCGGCCACCCTCGCGTTAGCGGCTCTGCCGCTCGGGATCTGGCGGCTGGAGCTCGCGGTTGACGTCGGACTCTCGGTTCAGAGCATCGGCGGTTGGCTCTTCGATCGCGTCCGCGGGATCGGGATCGGGGCCCTGTACGCCGCCGCGGGCGGCCTGCTCCTGGTCTTTCTGCAGCGCCGGCTGCCACGAGGCTGGTGGCTGGCGGGCGCCGGCGTCGTGCTCACCTTCGCGGTCGCGGTCAGCTTTCTCGCGCCGATCGTGCTGGCGCCGATCTTCAACGATTTCGAGCCCCTGCCCGAAGGCCCGGAGCGGGAGCAGGTTCTCGACTTGGCCGAGCGGGCGGACGTCGATGTCGGCGAGGTCTACGGAGTCGATGCCTCGAGCAGGAGGACCTCGCTCAACGCCTACGTCGCGGGTGTCGGTTCGACCCGTCGGGTCGTGCTCTACGACAACCTGCTCGAGGCGACCGATGGGCCGGCTCTGCGCTCGGTGGTCGCCCACGAGCTCGGCCATGTCGCCCAGAACGACATCCCCCGAGGGCTCCTGTTCGTGGCGCTGGTAGCTCCCTTCGGGATGCTGTTTGTGCGGGAGGCCGGGGCAGCCCTGGCCGCTCGCACAGGCACCGGCCCAGGCCAGGTGGCGGCGCTGCCCGCCTACGCGTTGGCGCTCACGGTCGCGACCTTCACCCTGGGGATCGCCGGCAACGTGCTCTCGCGTACGGTCGAGGAGCGGGCCGACCGTTTTGCGCTCGAGTTGACCGCCGACCCCGACGGCCTGGTCGCGCTGCAGACCACCACCGGGGAGCGCAACCTCAGCGACCCCGACCCGCCCCAGTGGTCGCAGCTGTTGTTCGGCTCACACCCCACCAAGGTGCAGCGCCTAGGCATCGCCGAGGCCTACGGCGCCGAACTTCCCGACTGATCGGAGCGGCCTTCTCGGAGGTCCGCGCCAGGCCCGAACCGCATCGGAATGCGGCCTGCACCGCGGTCTCGTCCCCCATCACTGTTAGATTGGCGCCGCTCAAGACCCACAGGAGGCAAGAAATGACGAAAGCTCAGTTCATCGAGAAGGTCGCCGCCGACGAGCGCCTCGGCAGCAAGAAGGCTGCCGCAGAGGCCGTCGACGCCGTGTTGGAGGGGGTTGTCGACTCGCTGAAGCGAGGTGAGGACGTCAACTTCACCGGTTTCGGCAAGTTCAGCGTCAACGAGCGCGGGCCGCGTCAGGGTGTGAACCCGCGGACCGGCGAGCGGATCACGATCCCAGGCGGCAGAGTGCCGAAGTTCTCGGCGGGGGCCGGCCTGAAGGCCGCGGTCAAGGGTTAGGACCTGAGTCAGCCGAGACCGTTCGCCGACCGGCTTGCGGCGCTCGTCAACGAGCGCCGCAGCCAGGTCTGCGTCGGCTTTGACCCGGCCTTCGACGCCGAGCCTTGGCGCTCGGCGTCGGTGGGCCCGGGGCTCGGCTCCGACGCGCGGGCGGCGGCGGCGGACGCGGCCCGGTCAGTGTGCCTGGGCCTGATCGATCGGATCGCGGGCTCCTGCGTAGCGGTCAAGCCCCAACTGGCGCGCTTCGAGGCCCTCGGCCCGCCGGGGCTGGAAGCGCTCGGGGCCGTCTGCGCCGCCGCCTCGGAGGCCGGCCTGTTGGTGATCGCCGACGGCAAGCGCGGCGACGTGCCGGTCACGGCCGAGGCCTACGGCGCCGGACTGGTCGGTACGACCGAGACCCCCTGGGGCCCGGTCGGCGGACTCGGGGCCGACGCGTTCACCGCCAACCCGCTGCTCGGCCGGGACTCGCTCGAGCCCCTGGTCCAGGCCGCTGAGAGCTCTGGCGCCGGCATCTTCACCCTGGTCCGAACCTCGAACCCCGGCGCCTCGGAGTTGCTCGATATCGATGCCGCGGGCCGACCCCTGCATGAGCGGATCGCCGAGCTGGTCGATGAGCTCGCCCCCCGGCTGGTCGGGTCGTGCGGACTCAGCGGCGCCGGCGCGGTGGTCGGCGCCACGCAGCCCGGATTCATCCGGCGGCTGCGGGAGCTGATGCCGCGTTCGATCTTCCTGCTGCCGGGGATCGGCTCCCAGGGCGGCGATCCCGATGCTGTGGGCGACGCCTTCGCGACTGACCCCGCGGCAGCGTTGGTCGCCGCCTCCCGCAGCGTCGTCGGGGCGGGTGATCCCGCGGTCGCCGCAGAGCAGCTGCGCAAGAAGGTCTGGGCCGCCAGCGGCGGCTGAGAGCTCGCGCCGCTGCGTAGAGTGGCCTCGATGAACGATCCGATCGCAGCCCTGAAGACGGCCTTGGCCGATGCCTGCGCGGCGCTGGCGACCGGGGCGGCGGTCAGCCCGACCCTGGAGCGCCCGCCCAAGCCCGAGCTCGGTGACTACTCGACGAACGCTGCGCTGCTGCTCGCACCGCTGCTGCAGCAGCCTCCGCGGGAGGTCGCCGCGCAGCTCGGCGACCTGGTCCTCGAGGCGCTCGGCCCGTCCCTCGATCGGGTCGAGGTCGCGGGGCCCGGATTTCTGAACCTGTTTTTGGCCGAGGACTGGTTTCGGGACGCTGTCGAGGAGATCAACGCCGCCGGCTCGGAGTTCGGCGCCGGGGTCGCCTCCGAACGCGCTGAGCGGATTCTGGTCGAGTTCGTCAGCGCCAACCCGACCGGCCCGATCACCGTGGCCGGCGGCCGGCACGCGGCGTACGGGGATTCGCTGGCTCGCATCCTGTCCTTCGCAGGGCACGAGGTCGGCCGGGAGTACTACGTCAACGATGCAGGCCGCCAGATCGAGCTGTTTGGGGAGTCGATCGCCGCCCGACTCGAGGGGGTCGAGGTGCCTGAGGACGGATATCGGGGGGACTACGTCGTCGAGCTGGCCGAAAAGCTGGGCTCCCAAGGCGTCGGCGCCGGCGAGGTCGATCGGCTGGCGGCGCGTGGGGTGGAGTTGATGCTCGAGTCGATCGCCGCCTCGCTGGCCCGGTTCCGGGTCAGCTTCGACCGCTGGAGCTCGGAGTTGGCGCTCGTCCGGGACGGCGCTCGGGAGGCCGCGACGACGGCGCTGACCGAGCAGGGCATCATCTATGAGAGCGACGGCGCTGTCTGGATGCGGACCACCGCGCTGGGAGACGACAAGGATCGCGTCCTGCGCCGGGCCGACGGCGAGCCCACCTACTTCGCCGCCGACATCGCATATCACCGGGACAAGCTGGAGCGTGGCTGGCAGCGCCTGATTGACGTGCTCGGCGCTGATCACCATGGCTATGTGCCGCGGTTGCGCGCCGCGGTCGCCTCCCTCGGAGGGGACGGGGAGGGCTTCGAGGCCCCGATCATGCAGCTGGTCCAGATCGTCGAGGGCGGTGAGCGGACCTCGATGTCGAAGCGTCGCGGTGAGTTCGTCAGCCTCGACTCGCTGCTCGACGACATCGGCGTCGACGCGGCCCGCTTCTTCCTGGTCCAGCGATCGCACGAGACGCCGATCGATCTCGATCTCGAGCTGGCTCGGAGCCGATCCAATGAGAACCCGGTCTACTACGTCCAGTACGCCCATGCGCGGATCTGCCAGATCTTCGCTCGGGCCGAAGGGGCGCCGGGCCGGGGCGGCCGGGCCGAGAGCGAGGGCAGCGACGAGGGCGAAGGGGAGCCCGAGGTGGAGATCGAGCTTGGCGCGCAGCCTGCCGAGAAGGCGCTGATCGGTCGGCTGCTCGAGTTGCCGGCCCAGATCGAGCGGGCTGAGCGGCGGCGCGAGCCACATTCGCTGGGTGCCTACTCGCGCGAGATCGCCGGGGACTTCCATGCCTTCTACCGCGACTGCCCCGTGGTCAAGGCTCCCGAGCCTCTGCGTGGTCAGCGGCTGGCTCTCTGCGCGGCGGCGCGGACCAATATCGCGACCGTCCTCGGGCTGCTTGGCATCGAGGCCCCGGAGGAGATGTGAGCCGAGCGCTCAGGGTGGCGCGGTCCCTCCCTGCGGCGTTACGGTCGGCGCTGCGGCCGGTGCTGGTTGGGATCGTCGCCGGGGCGTTGGCCGGGGCCGCCTGGGGTCTGGCGGATCAGCCCACCTACCTGGCAACGGCCGGCGTGGTCGTCACGGACGGTGGCGTCGAGGAGCCCGCGACGGTCGCGGGCCTACTCGAGCTCGCCCGGGGCCAAGAGGTCGCGCAACTTGCGGCGGCCGGGCTCGGCGACGACCTGGCCGGGGCCGACCTACTCGCCCAGACCGAGTTCGTTGCGGTCGAGGACGGCGGCGTGATCCTGGTTCGCTCCACGGCGGAGATCCCGGATCTGGCCGCCGGCGCCGCCGACGCCTTCGCGGCCGCCTTGGTCGAGGTCGCCGACGACGCGCTCGGGCCCTCGCTGCTGCGGGGCGCGGCGGCGGAGCTGCCGAGCGAGCCATCCTCGGATCGTTCCGTCGCGGTCTCGGCGTTGATCGGCGGCCTGTTGGCCGCCGCCCTCGGGGTATTCCTCGTCGGCGCGCGAGAGGCTCGGCGCCTGCCTGTGAGGCGGGCCGCGGAGCTCGAAGCCGCGGCCGGCGCCCCGGTCCTGGCGCAGCTCGGCCCCGGCGCGACCCCGCTCGAGCTGCTCGGGGCGAAGCGGGTCCGGCCGACGCAACTCGGTAGCGACCGCATGGGTGCGCTGCTGGCGGCGCTGCGCCGGCGTCAGCTCCGGGGGCGGGCCGAGTTCGACACGCTGGCGATCATCAGCCCGGCGCCAGCCGAGGGCCGGACGGCCGTAGCCCTCGGTCTGGCCGTGGCCTGGGCCGCGGCAGGAGCTGCCGTCGTGGTCGTCGAGACGGATCTGCGGCGGCCTCGGTTCGGTCGCACCCTGGGGCTGGGCGAGGGTCCGGGCCTGCGCGGGTACCTGGCGGGCACCGTCGGCGCCGAGCTGGTGATCGACACGGTCTCGATCGCCGAGTCGGGCCAGGGGGGAGAATCGAGCTTCGACGCGATCGCGGCCGGGCGGGCACGCGACGAGCCCGGGCTGCTCCTCGCGGGTTCCGCCTTTCCAGCCTTGATCGAGCGTCTCGGGGAGTCCTACGATGTGGTGATCCTCGACACCCCCCCGATGCTGACCGCAGCCGACGCGGAGCTCATCGCGGGGACGTTCAGCGCGTCCGTGATCGTCGCCCGATACGGCGTCAGCCGCCTGCCCGAGATCGCCGAGCTGGCCTCACGCCTGCCGAAGCGGCGGCTGACCGGAGTGGTGTTGACGCGGGCGCCGCATCACGGTCCGGGCCGCCGGCGCCTGAGCCCGGAATAGGTGTCGCCCGCGATCGGGGGGCTGGGTGCCGCCCGCCAAGCGCCGTACCTCTGCGGTCGTCGCCTACCATCGTGCGGTGCAAGAAGGGTCCTCAGAGCCCGCTGCGGGCGAAGCGTCGCGGTCGCCGTTGCGCTTCCTGGCGCCGTTGGCGCTGGTCGTGGCCGTGATCGCGTTGGTCGTGGTCGTGACGGGCTCGCAGGGGGTCGAGGACGGCGGCGACGAGAGCGGGCAGACGGCGCGCACCGCGGAGGGCGGCGCAGAGCGGGTCAGGCCTCCGAAGACCTACACGGTGCAGCCGGGGGACTCGCTCGGGAAGATCGCCGAGCAGTTCGAGATCCCGGTGGAGCGACTAGTCAAGCTCAACAAGGACGTCGATTCCAACGCCCTGAGTACCGGCCAGGAGCTGCAGCTGCACAGGTGATCTCGATGAACCACCTTTGGCGCGGGTTCCGATTTGCGCCGCTGCTGGTCGCCGTCGTCGGGCTGATCGCCACCCAGCCGGCCGGCAACGCCTGGGCGCAGTCGGGGTCCAGCGATCCCAAGCCACCGAAGCTCGACGCCTCGGCCTGGCTCCTGGTCGATGCTCGCAGCGGCGAGGAACTGGTCGCCCAGGCGGCCGGTCAGCGCAAGTCGATCGCGAGCACGACGAAGTTGATGACCGCCTATCTGGCGCTGCGTGAGCTGCCGCTCGACAAGGTGATCGGAGCGCCGCCCTACGACGCCGGCCCGGCTGAATCGGTGCTCGGTCTCAGCAAGGGTGAGCGCATCTCGGTCCGCGATCTGCTGGTCGCGATGCTGCTGCCCAGCGCCAATGATGCGGCCAACGCGCTCGCGGTCGAGATCTCCGGCTCGGTCAAGGCGTTCGTGCGGCGGATGAACGCCGCCGCCTCCCGGCTCGGTCTCGACGACACCAGCTATGCGAACCCGATCGGGCTCGACGATCCCGACAACTACTCCAGCGCCCGCGACCTCGCCGCCCTGATCCTTGAGTTGCGCGATGACGAGCGCTTTCGCCGCATCGTCGGCAAGTCCGAGGCGTCGCTGAAGAGTGGCGACCAGAAGGGCTCGGTGGAGTCCCGCAACACCCTGCTTGGGGCCGACGACTCCGTCGACGGGGTGAAGACGGGCCGCACCCGAGACGCCGGCTACGTCCTCGTCTCCTCGGCTGAGCGCAAGGGGGTTGAGCTCGTCGCGGTGGTACTTGGCGCCGAGAGTGAGGCGCAGCGGGACGCGGGATCGGAGGAGTTGCTCGACTACGGATTCTCCTTGTACAGCGAGCGCCGGGCGGTCGAGCGTGGGGAGGCGGTGGGCACGACCAGCCTGGCCGACGAGAGCTCGACGTTGGAGCTCGTTGCCGGGCGCTCGGAGCGGGTCAGGGCGCGGCAGGATCAGCAGATCGAGCTGACGCTCGATGTGGGCGCCGAGCTTGAGGGGCCGATCGCCGAGGGTGAGCGGATCGGCCGGGTTGCGCTCAGCCTCGACGGAACGCAGTTCGCGACCGTTCCGGCGCTCGCCGCTCGCGACGTTGCCGGCAAGAGCCTGCTCGGGGGTCTCGACGCCCCCGTTGTGCTGCTCGGCGCCGCCGGTCTTATCCTTCTCCTTGTCGTGCTGGTCATCGGACTTCGCCGAGGGCGGGGCGGCTCCTCGCGGGCCGCCGCAAAACGCACCCCCCAGGACCGGGTGCGAAGCCGCGAGCAGAGGCTCAAGCAACGAGAAAGGGGGCGGCAGTGATCTTAACGGTGACCCTGAACGCGGCCCTCGACCGCACCGTCGCGGTGCCGCGGGTGCGCCTCGGGCGCCGCCACCGGGCCGTCGAGGCGCGTCGGGCGCCGGGGGGCAAGGGCGTCAACGTGGCGCGGGCGCTGAGCTGCCTGGGCCAGCCGGTGATCGCAACCGGGCTGGCCGGGGGCGCCACTGGGCTTCGGATCCGCGAGTTGCTGAGCTCCGAGCACGTGCTCCATGACTTCACCGATGTGGCGGGTGAGTCGCGCACCAACATTGCGATCGTCGACCCAACTTCGGGGGAGCAGACCGAGATCAACGAGCGTGGCCCGGAGGTCAGCTCGGAGGAGGTCGAGCGCTTTGTCGCCCGGCTGATGTATCTGGCAAGCGGCGCAAGCTACTGCGTGATCGCCGGCTCCCTGCCGCCGGGCGCGCCGGTCGATCTCTACGCGACCCTGATCGCCGGGCTGGCCGAGCGCGATGTCCCGGTGCTGCTCGATACCGATGGCGAGCCGATGCGGGCGGGCCTGCGCGCCAACCCCTCGCTCGTCGCGCCGAACGTCGCCGAGGCCGAGGAGGCGGTCGGCTATGAGTTCGGCGACGCCGAGGCCCTCGACATGGCCCTGACGAGTCTGGTCGAGATGGGTGCGCAGGAGGCGCTGATCACGACCCCGGACGGCTGTGTGGCGATCGTCGGGAGCGGCAGCTACCGGCGCCGGTACGAGGCCACGATCGAGCCCCTGGAGCCCGTCGCCGCAGTAGGAGCCGGCGATGCCTTCCTGGCCGGGCTCGCATCGGCGCGCCGCGCCGGGCGCCCCGCGGCCGAAGCGCTGGCCAACGCGGTTGCCTGCGGTGCCGAATCGACTCAGCACCTGGGTGCAGGGACAGTCGATCCCGCCGAGGTCGGGGCCCTGCTCGAGCGCGTCTCGGTCAGCGAGCGCGAGGTTCCGGCGGGCGTCAGCTGAGCGCTTGGGCGGCCGAACTCGGGCCGAGCGCGCGGGGAGTCCGCAAATAGCGCCGGAAGCCGCGCCCAGGCCCGGCCGAGCGCCCGCCTACAATCAAGGCTTCAGCTTGAGATCAAAAGTCAGGAGACCGCCGGGTGGAAGTCGAGATCGGACGGGGTAAGAAGGGGCGCCGAGCCTACGGGTTCGACGAGATCGCAATCGTGCCGTCGAGGCGAACCCGAGACCCCGACGACATCGAGATCACCCTGAACCTCGGGCCCTACCGCTTCGAGTTGCCGTTGCTGGCTTCTGCGATGGACGGAGTCGTCAGTCCTGAGACCGCCGTTCAGATCAACCGACTCGGCGGCCTGGCCGTCCTCAACCTGGAGGGAATCTGGTCCCGCTACGAGAATGCCGACGAGCAGCTCGAGCGGATCTCGAAGGCGCCGCCCGAGGTTGCGACCCGGCTCATGCAGGAGATCTACAGCGAGCCGGTCAAACCGGAGCTGATCGCCCAGCGGATCGAGGAGATCAAGGCCCAAGGGGCGGTCGCCTGTGGCGCACTGACGCCGCAGAGGGTCATGGACCATCACGAGGTCGCGCTCGAGGCGGGCCTCGACATCCTCGTGATTCAGGGCACCGTGATCTCGGCCGAGCACGTGAGCCAGTCGGTCGAGCCGCTGAACCTGAAGGAGTTCATCGCCGAGCTGCCGGTCCCGTGCATCGTCGGAGGCTGCGCCTCTTACCTGACGGGCCTACACCTGATGCGGACCGGTGCGGTCGGCGTGTTGGTCGGGGTCGGGCCGGGCGCCGCCTGCACCACCCGCGGTGTGATCGGGGTCGGCGTCCCGCAGGCGACCGCGATCGCCGACGTCGCCGCCGCCCGCTCCCAGCACATGCTGGAGACGGGCCAATACTGCAACGTGATCGCCGACGGCGGCATGCGGACCGGGGGCGATATCTCCAAGGCCATAGCCTGCGGCGCCGACGCGGTGATGATGGGCTCCCCGCTGGCCCGCGCCAAAGAGGCGCCCGGTCGTGGCTACCACTGGGGTATGGCGACCTTCCACCCCTCGCTGCCGCGTGGCACCCGGGTCTCGACTCGCCAGGACGGCACCCTCGAGCAGATCGTGCTCGGCCCCGCCAGCGACAACGACGGCACCTTCAACCTGATGGGTGCGTTGCGGACCTCGATGGCTACCACGGGCTACGAGGACATCCCATCGTTCCACCGGGCGGAGGTGATGGTCGCGCCGGCCCTGCAGACCGAGGGCAAGTCGCTGCAGCGGGAACAGTCGGTGGGCATGGGCTCGAACGGCCACTCCGCGGTCTCGAACGGAGTCGGCATAGCGGATGACTGAGGCCACGGTGCCTTCGGAGCCGGCAGCCGCCAAGGCCGCCGTCGCCGGTGCGGAGTCGCCGAGCGACCGCGAGGAGGTACTGGTCCTCGACTTCGGAGGGCAGTACTCGCAGCTGATCGCCCGCCGCATCCGCGAGTGCGGCGTCTTCGCGGAGCTGCTGCCGCACGGGATTCCGCTGGAGCGGATCAAGGCTCGCCGTCCGCGAGCGCTGATCCTCTCGGGCGGCCCGGCCTCGGTCTATGAAAAGGGCGCGCCGCGACTGCGGCCGGAGCTGCTGGAGCTGGGAATCCCGGTCCTCGGGATCTGCTACGGCATGCAGGCCATGGTCCGTGAGCTCGGTGGCAAGGTCGAGGGCGCCGAGCGCGGTGAGTTCGGCCGCACAACGTTGACCCTCGCCGCCGACGGCGGCCGCCTCCTGGCCGGGCTGCCCTCCGAGCAGCAGTGCTGGATGTCGCACCGCGACTCCGTCTTCGAGCCACCGCCCGGATTCACCGCGCTCGCCGCCAGCCCCGGCTCGCCGGTCGCTGCCTGCGAGGACTCCGAAGCCGGTTTGTACGGGATCCAGTTCCACCCGGAGGTCGTGCACACGCCGCATGGGCAG
Source organism: uncultured Acidimicrobiia bacterium (assembly GCA_964196325.1). GTDB lineage: Bacteria > Actinomycetota > Thermoleophilia > Solirubrobacterales > 70-9 > CAXMST01. The sequence continues at coordinate 3,260 of CAXMST010000037.1, read as the reverse complement.
GGGATCCTCGATCGCTTCCTGCGAGAGATCGCAGGCTGCGAGGAGCGCTGGACGATGGCCTCGGTGATCGACGAGCAGCTCGAGGCGATCCGCGAGCAGGTTGGTGACGGCGGCGTGATCTGCGGGCTCTCGGGTGGCGTCGACTCGGCCACCGCGGCGGCCCTGGTCCATCGCGCGGTCGGCGAGCAGCTGACCTGCGTGCTGGTCGATCACGGTCTCTTGCGCAAGGGCGAGGCCGAGCAGGTCGTTGCCAACTTCCGCGACGGCCTTGGCATCAAGCTGATCCACGTCGACGCCGCCGACCGCTTCCTCGAGCGCCTCGCCGGCGTTGACGACCCTGAGCGCAAGCGCAAGATCATCGGCACCGAGTTCATCCGTGTGTTCGAGGAGGAGGCGGCCAAGCTTCCCGACGTCAGCCATCTCGTCCAGGGCACGCTCTACTCCGACGTGATCGAGTCCGGAGGCGAGGAGGGCTCGGCGACGATCAAGTCCCACCACAATGTCGGCGGCCTACCTGACGACCTCGACCTCGAGCTGGTGGAGCCGCTCCGACTGCTGTTCAAGGACGAGGTCAGGCGGGTTGCCGCCGAGCTCGGTCTCAGCGACCGGTTGGTCTGGCGCCAGCCCTTTCCAGGACCGGGCCTGGCGATCCGGATCGTCGGCGGTGAGGTCAGCGCCGAGCGCCTCGAGATCCTGCGCGAGGCCGACGCGATCCTTCAGGAGGAGGTCCGGGCGGCCGGGCTCTATCGCGAGCTCTGGCAGAGCTTCTGCGTGCTGCCGGCTGTGCGCTCGGTCGGCGTGCAGGGTGACGGGCGCACCTACGCCTATCCGATCGTGATCAGGGCGGTGACATCCGACGATGCGATGACCGCCGATTGGGCGCGGCTGCCCTACGACCTTCTGGAGCGGGTCTCGAGCCGGATCATCAACGAGGTTCCCCATGTGAACCGGGTGGCGCTTGACATCTCGTCGAAGCCGCCGGCTACGATCGAGTGGGAGTAGCCGAGAGGCGCTACCGAGCTCGGCCCTAGGGACTGTGGACCTGGTCCCTGGTCCCTAGGACCACTTGTCCCATTGCTTCAGGTGCTTGGTCGGGTTTAGCACTTTGCCACCCTCGAACCAACCTGGGGCCGACCACATCTCGAAGTGAACGTGGCAGCCGGTGGCGTTGCCGGTGTCGTCGTTGAAGCCGATTCGCTGCCCGGTCTTGACCTGCTCCCCCTCCTTGGGGCGGCCTTTGCGTGAGAGGTGGGCGTAGAAGTAGTCGATACCGGTCTTACGTCCGTCGATGACCACGTAGTAGCCGGCCGCAGACTGCTGGGAGCTGGTCTGGACGCGGCCGCCGCGCGCCGCGTAGACGTCGTTGTCGCAGCGGGCGAAGACGTCTTGGCCCATGTGGTTGCGGCCGGCGCCGCGGCCGTCGCCGTAGTCATGGTTCCCTTGCAGCGGGAACTTGTGGTCGTAGTAGCTGAACCCGGCATCCGCCCGGTCGCCGCCGCTGAGCTGGCTCAGCTCGAAGTGGTATTTGCCGTTGGGACCGACCTTGCCGTCCTCGTCGAGGCCGTCCCAGCGCTTGCTGTGCGTCGCGAACGGATCCTGGTCGCGCTGGACGATCGTGTCGACGAGCTTCCTGCCATTCAGTACGTCGATGCGGATGTCGGTGGGCTCCTCGGCCTCGAACAGGTACTCGATCCGCGTGCGGCGCTTACCGTCGAAATAGGCTTTGGTCGGGCTTGCGCTCGCCGCGGAGACCTCGAAGCCCTCTACGTCCTCGATCCTGCCCTCGCCGACGACCTCGAGCTTCTGCTCGGAGCGAGCCTTGTTGCCGAACTCGTCGAGCACCGTGGGCCGCCCCGACTGCGCCCCCATGGGGACCTTGAAGCGGACCAGGGTGGACTTCGTCTTCGTCGGCTCGACCGTGAGCTTGCCGTCGTCACCGGGGAGGCGCACGCCGGTCACCTCGCTCAAGTTGCTGCCTCCAAGCTCGACCGCGCCGGTCTCGGTCACGGTGTGCGTGTCCAGGCAGCGGTCCAGGCAGCGCGCTGACTCGACCGTCGGGGGTTCCGGCGGGGTGATCCCACCGACCCCGGCATGAGCGACGCCGGCCACCGCGAGCAGCGTCATCGAAGCCGAGCCGATGAGCGTTGCTTTGCGATTGCGACCCCGCTCCCGGGATCTGCCGGTGTTCACGCTTGCGTCCTCTTCCTGTCGGCCTACGGGGTTAGCTGACGGGCTCGCGCCGAAGAGCAGCGCTACGAAGAATCCTCCGATTCGCCCCTTGGGAGGGGTATTCGACCCCTCCCTCCGGTTCCCCCGCCCCCGGGCCGTTTGCAACCCGGGATTCGGCGGTGTAGTCGTCGCGGGGCAGTATATCCCGATGATCGGCGGGGTCAACATAAATACATTTGCAACAAGGTGCTAACAATCGAGCCGTTCCATGAGTTCTGTGAGCGAACCGTCGCAAGCGCCGCTCGTTCCCGATTGAGCCGCGGCCGCTGTCGCTCTTGCGATCCGGCCTTGCCATAGTTCGGGCGGACCCCCTATCATCCAGCGCCCGCGTCGCTCGGCCTCCCGGCCGGACGCGGTTTTTCACGCGATGAAGACCTACACAGCGACAGTTGCGAACCGCGACCGGACTTGGTACGTGGTCGATGCGACCGGGCATACGCTCGGTCGGCTGGCGACCCAGATCGCCGACACGCTGCGCGGTAAGCGCAAACCCGAGTACACCCCGCACACCGACACCGGTGACTTTGTCGTCGTCGTCAACGCGGAGAAGATCACGGTGACCGGGAACAAGCTGCGGGACAAGCGCTACTGGCGCCACAGCGGCTACCCCGGCGGGATTCGCTCGCGAACCCTCGCCGAGATGCTCGAGCGGCAGCCCGAGGACGTGATCCGAGGCGCGGTCAAGGGCATGTTTCCGCGCAACAAGCTGGCTCGCAAGCAACTGCTGAAGCTGAAGGTCTACGCGGGTCCTGCGCACCCGCACGAAGCCCAGCAACCGAGCCCTCTCGAGGTGAGATCTTGACCACCAGCGACGACCAGGAGCCCCAGGAGGCTTCGGAGACCCCCGAGACCCCAGAGACCGCCGAGACCCCCGAGGCCCCGGAGGCCCCGGAGGCAGAGACCGTAGCGAGCCCCGAGGCCGCCGAGGACGCGGCCCCCGAGCAGGCCGAGACGACCCCCGAGCCCGAGCCCGAGCCGGAGCAGGAGCCGGAGGCCGAGACGGCCCCCGAGCCCGAGGCCGCGGCGGAGAC
>CAXMST010000036.1:0-17592 GCA_964196325.1 uncultured Acidimicrobiia bacterium | reverse complement strand
CCTACATCGAGTCCCAGGCAGAGGAGGTCGGGATCCCGGTCAAGGTAGTCGGGCTGCCGGCGAACCAGTCCCTCGCGGTCGCGTTCGACCCGGAGCTGAAGAAGCAGTACGACTTCACCGTCGGCACCGGGTATATCGACGTCGCGGACCCGCTCACCTGGGTGATCTGGGGTTTGACGCCCGACGGGTTGTTCAACGACTTCGGGTACGACAACCCGGAGGTGACCAAGTTGATCGATGAGGCCCGACAGACCGACGACGATGACACCCGTGCCAACCTCCTCGGAGAGATCCAGGACATCGCCTACGGGGAGGACTACGCGTCGCTGTTCATCGCGAACCTGGCCGAGCGCCTGTACCTCGGCAATCGCGTGACCGGCGTCCCGGCCTCGCTGCCGAGCTACCTCTACTACCCGTGGGCCGCGGATCTGGGAGCCGCTGGAGGCTGACGGTTGGCGGACCGGACAGAGTGAGACGATCAGCGCCGGCACGTGAGGCCTGCCCGGTGCCGGCGCTGATCACGTCCTCGACGAAAGGAGCGAAAGCAGGGTGAAGGCCGGGCGGCTCATCAGCCTGCAGGTGGCTGCCTTCGCGCTGGCACTGCTCGTCTCGTCACTCGTCGTCCACTCCGCGCTCTACATCGCCCCCGGCGACCCGCTCAAGGTGCTGTCGGCCGGCCGCGGCTTGACGCCGGAGGCGGAGGCGGCGCTTCGCGAGCAGTACAACCTCGACGATCCGTTCTTCAGCCGATATGTGAGCTGGCTCACCGACCTCGTTCAGGGGGAGATGGGCACTTCGATTCTCCAAAACGCGGATGTCAGTGCCCTGATCGGGCCACGTCTGAGTTCAACTCTGCTGTTGCTGGCGATGGCATCAGTCCTGATGGTCGTCGTCGGCGTCGGACTCGGACTGGCCGCAGGGCTGGGCGGGAAGTGGCTGGACGCGGGTGTGCGGGCGGTCTCGAGTGTCGGGATCGCCACCCCGAGCTTCGTTGCGGCGATCGTGCTGATCGCCATTTTCTCCGTAGGGCTGGGCTGGTTTCCGGTGTTCGGCTCGGGCGACGGACTCCCCGATCAGGTCTACCACCTGATCCTCCCGGCGATCGCCCTCGCGATGGTGCAGTGGTCGTCGATCGCCAGGGTCACGCGGATCGCGGTGCGCACGGAGGCCGACAGGGAACACGTCGAGACCGCGCGGTCTCGCGGTCTGCCCGAGTCCGCGATCATCCGGCGTCACGTGCTCCGTAACGCGATGATCCCGATCTCCACGATCGCGGGTCTGACGATCGCCGGGACGATCGCCGCGACGATCGTGGTAGAGACCGCGTTCGCGCTCAACGGTCTCGGATCCCTGCTCGTCGATTCGGTCACCTCCAAGGACTTCGCGGTGGTCCAGGCGGTGAGCATGATCTACGTCGCCTTCTTCCTGATCGTCAACATTCTCGTCGACCTCAGCTATGCGCTGCTCGACCCCCGGATCCGGACGGGAGGCCCGCGATAGGCGCCTACGCCGCATCGAAGTTGGGCAGGCCGAAGTTCATCTCGCGCCTCAGCGGGCACCCCCGTGGACCGAGCATCGCGGGTGGGGTGATCGCGGTGATCGCGCTTGTCGCTGTCTTCGCGCCTCTGGTGGCGCCGGCCGATCCGAACGCGGTCTCGATCCTCGAGCAGTACCAGTCGCCCTCCTCCGCGCACTTGCTCGGGACCGACGTCTCCGGCAGGGATCTGCTCTCCCGCCTGATCGTGGGCAGCCGCACCGCCCTGATTGGCCCGTTGATCGTCGTCCTGATCTCGACGCCGATCGGCGTCGGCGCGGCGATCCTCGCCGCCTGGAGGGGCGGCTGGCTCGATACCGCGATCTCGCGCACGATCGACGTCACCTTCGCCTTCCCGGGCCTGCTGCTGGCGATCGTGGCGGCGGCCGTGTTCACACCGTCGCTGTTGGTCGCGGCGCTCGCGCTGTCAATCTCCTACACGGCGTACACGGCCCGGGTCGTGCGCTCGGAGGCGATCCGTCAGCGCAGCCAGCCCTACGTCGAAGCGCTCTGGGTGCAGGGACAGTCAACTCGCGCGATCTGCTGGCAGCACCTGCTGCCGAACCTGATGCCGTTGATCCTTGCGCAATTGACGCTCTCGTTCGCCTACGCGACTGTCGACATCGCCACGATCTCGTTCCTGGGTCTCGGCGTCCAGCCTCCGACGGCCGACTGGGGGTCGATGGTGGCGGAGGGACAGGTCGGCATCTTGGAGGGGTATCCGCAGGAATCGCTCTACGCGGGCGCCTGTCTGGTGACCCTGATCCTCGCGGTCTCCGTTGTCGGGGACTACCTGACCGATCGCGCGGAGCGGCGCCGATGAGCGCGCCGCTGCTGGAGATCGAGGACATCTGCCTGGCGGTCCCCGATGGATCCCAGATGAGACCGCTGCTGCGCGGGGTGAGTCTTTCGATCGGCGTCGGGGAGGTGCTGAGCGTGGTCGGGGAGTCCGGGTCGGGCAAGTCGGTAACCGCCCGCGCGGTGCTCGGGATGCTTCCCCAGGGGGCGGAGGCGACCGGGTCGGTGCGGTTCGCGGGCTCGTCGATCCTTGACGCGCCCCGCGACGAGCTGCGCTCTTACCGGGCGCACAAGGTGGCGATGATCTTCCAGGACCCCCGCGCCTACATCAATCCGGTTCGCCGCATCGGCGACTACCTGACCGAGGCCGCCACCTCGATCGGCGGCATGCGGCGCGGGGCGGCGCGGAGCCGCGCCATGGAGCTGCTCGAGGCGGCCCTGATCGACGATCCGAAGTGGGTCATGGATCGCTACCCGCACGAGCTCTCCGGCGGCATGCTGCAGCGGGTGATGATCGCCGGCGCCCTTATGGGCGAGCCCGAGCTACTGCTCGCGGACGAGCCGACCACCGCGGTCGACGTCAGCACCCAGGCCGAGGTAATGGCGATCCTGGGGCGGCTGCGCGAGGAGTTCGACCTGGCGATGATGTTCATCACCCACGACCTCGAGCTGGCGGCTGCGACCGGCGATCGGACCGCGGTCATGTACGCCGGCAGGATCGTGGAGCAGCAACCGTCCACCCTCCTGCACGAGCGGCCCCTACACCCCTATACGGTGGGCCTGCTCGGTTCGCGCCCGAGCCTCGAGGCCGCGCCGGACCGGCTGCTTACCATCGACGGCCGGCCGATCGCCGCGGCCGATGCGCCGGCCGGCTGTGCGTTCGAGCCACGGTGCGCCTTCGCTGAGGAGTCGTGTCGGGCGCAGGACCCGAGACTGCACCCGCTCGCGGGCGGCGAGGTCGCCTGTCTCCGCGCCGAGCAGCTCCTGGAGCGGGGGATGGACTCGCGTGTCTGACCCGGTGGTCACCGTCAGCGAGTTGGTCAAGACCTTCCCCGGGGTCGGGACGGGCCGAAGAAAGGCTGAAACGCGGGCGGTCAGCGACGTCAGCTTCACCGTCCAGCGTGGCGGGGCGCTGGCGATCGTCGGTGAGTCGGGCTCCGGGAAGACCACGGTGGCTCGCTGTCTGGCGGCTTTGGAGGCGCCCACGAGCGGCAGCATCGAGGTATGCGGGGAGCGGTGGACCGGCAAGCAAGGATCCACGAAAGCCCGCCGTCGACGGGCGCGGAAGATACAGCTCGTCTTCCAGGATCCCTACCAGTCCCTCGACCCCCGACAGCAGGTCGGGGCGGCGCTCGATGAGGCGCTCCGCGTCCATCGGGTGCGGGACGGGTCGAAGCGCGACGATGAGGTTCTCGACCTGCTCGAGCGCGTCGGGCTGTCCGGCGAAGTCGCCGACTTCTATCCGCGCGTCCTTTCCGGCGGGCAGCGGCAGCGCGTCGCGATCGCCCGGGCCCTTGCTGCTGAGCCCGAGGTGATGGTCTTCGATGAGTCGGTAGCGGCGCTTGACGTCTCGATTCAAGCCCAGATCCTGAACCTTGTCAGTGACCTGCGCGAATCCGCGGGGCTCACCACCATCTTCATCTCCCACGATCTCGCCGTCGTTCGGCAGGTCAGCGAGAGCATGATCGTGATGCGCCGCGGGGTCGTGGTCGAGGAAGGATCCACGATTGACGTCCTCAACTCCCCAGCCGACCCCTACACGAAAATGTTGATCGCCTCGATTCCTCGGATCGGCTGGGACCCCGGCGATGTGCTTCGGGCGGCGTCGGCAGACGACGAGCGGCGCTAGGGACTCGAGGCCGAATGAGGGCTGATCGTCTGACTCCGCGCCGACCCGGATGGGTGTCAACCACGCCGACGTTGCCGATCCGGCCGGATCGCCGAAGCGTCGCGCGATGAGCCAAGGCGGGGGAGGAATGGCCTGTTCCCGTGAGTGGCGCTCCCACGCCGACTTCGATCTCTGAGTTGGGGGATCCGGGGCCCGCGGGTGGTCTGCCGACCGGCTCGCGCCGGCGCCCGGCCGTGCTGATCGCGGTTGTCGCGATGGGCCTTGATTCGGCGCTACTCGGCCTGATCGCTCCGCTGCTGCCGGTGATCGAGCGGCGGACCGGCGCCGGCGAGTTCGAGCTCGGACTCGCGCTCGCCGCCTACGCGATCCCGATCCTGTTTGTCTCGCTCCCGCTCGGGCGGCTCGCCGATTCGGTCGGCAGGCGGCCGGTTCTTGTCGCGGGGCTGCTGCTGATCGCGGTCGGGTCCGCTGTGATCGCGGTCTCAACCTCGCTGCTGCCGCTGATCGTGGGTCGTGGCGTGCAGGGTGTCGGCTCCGCCGCGAGTTGGATCGCCGCGCTCGCGCTGATCTCAGACTTCGCACCGCGGGAAAAAAAGGGAGAGGCGATTGGCTTCGCGCTTGCCGCGACCAGCGTCGGTGCGATCGCCGGCCCGGCGATCGGCGGGCTCACCGGCGATTCGATCAGCTTCGAGTTCCCCTTCCTGCTGGTCGCGGGTCTTGCCGCCACAGTCGCGGTCGCCGCCGCCGTGGCGGTACCCGCCGGCGTGGCCGTCGAGCGTTCCGGGTCGGTCCTGCGGCTGCCCGGGCTGGTGCGGCTGGTAGGTTCGCCGGAGGTGCGGGCGACGGCCCTAGCCGTGATCGCCGGTGCGGGCGCGCTTGGGCTCGTCGACGTAGTGGCTCCGCTTGACGCCGATCAGCGACTGGGCCTCTCAGCCGCGTCGATCGGCGCTCTGTTCGCGGTGGCGATTGCCTTCGATGCCGCCGTCGCTCCGATCGCGGGTCGTGCCGGCGATCGAGTCGGACGGCAGCCTGTGGCTCTCTTCGGCCTGGTCGTCCTTGCGGGCTCGATGCTCGCGCTGGCTCTGTTGCCTGGCACCGCCGGCCTGGCGGTCGGCCTGGTCGCCGTCAGCGTTGGCATCAGCGCGCTGTTTGCGGGCTCGGTCCCCTGGCTCGATGAGGCCTTCGGCGATCTCGACCGTGCCTACGGCTTTGGCTTTCTCAATGTCATCCTTGCGGTCGGCTTCACCGTCGGCCCTCTGCTCGGCGGTGGTGTCTATGACCTCGGCGGGCCGGTGCTCGCCTACGGTCTTGCGACGGCTGCGATCCTCAGCGTGGCGGTTGTGGTCGCCGGTGGCGGTGCAGCCGCTCCGGCGACCGACGCCGAGGTCGAGGGCGAAGCGAGTGGCATTTCCACCGCGACGTCACGTTGACCGTGCAGGCCCAGCGGACCGAGCAGCTTGGCGGCTACGGACTCGCCGGCGGCCGATCGGCTGATGGGCGCAACGACGTCGTCATCGATCCGGTACGAAGAACGAGCGAGCGCTCGGTATGGCCGGGGAGACTCGGCTTCCGGCCGGCACACGGCAGCGATCGCCGAAGGGTCGAGCGATGAGCCGAGGCGGGGGAGGGATGGGCGGCTCGGGTGGACGGCGCACCATCCCCGACTCCGATCGCTGAGTTGGGGGATCCGGGGCCCGCGGGTAGTCTGCCGACCGGCCCGCGCCGGCGGGCGGCCGTGCTGATCGCGGTAGTCGCGGTTCGGCGCTAGCCGGCCTGATCGTTCCGCTGCTGCCCGAGCTCGGGCGGCGCACCGGCGCCGGCGAGTTCGAGCTCGGACTCGCGCTCGCCGCCCACGAGATCCCGATCTTGTTTTTCTCACTTCCGCTCGGGCGGCTCGCCGATTCGATCGGCCGGCGGCCGCTTCTCGTCGCGGGGCTGCTGCTGGTCGTGGTCGGGTCCGTCGTGATCGCGACCTCGAGTCGATGTTGCCGCTGATCGCGGGTCGTGGCCTGCAGGGTGTCGGCACCGCCGCGAGTTGGATCGCCGCGTTCACACTCGTCTCAGACTTCGCACCTCCGGACAAAAAGGGACGGGCGATCGGCTTCGCGCTCGCCGCCGCCAGCGTCGGTGCGATCGCCGGCCCGGCCATCGGTGGTCTCACCGGCTCGATCAGCTTCGAGTTTCCCTTCCTGCTCGTCGCGGGTCTCGCTGCTGCGTTCGCCGCAATCGCCGCCGTGGCGATACCTGCCGGCCCGGCCGTCGAGCGTTCCGGGCCGGCCCTGCGGCTGCCCGGGCTGTTGCGGCTGGTAGCTTCGCCGCCGGTGCGGGCGGCGGTCCGAACCGCCCTCGTCGGTGCGGGTGCGATTGGGCTCGTCGACGTAGTGGCTCCGCTTGACGCCGACGAGCGACTTGGCCTCTCCGCGGCCGCGATCGGAGCCTTGTTCGCGGTGGCCGCCGCCTTCGACGCTGTCGTGGCTCCGTTTACGGGTCGCGCCAGCGATCGCGCTGGACGGTCGCCGGTGGCCCTCGGCGGCCTGCTGCTGGCCGCGGGCTCGATGCTCGGGCTGGCTCTGTTGCCCGGCACCGCCGGCTTGGCGGTCGGGCTGGCCGCCTTCAGCGTTGGCGTCACCACGCTGCTCGCGGGCTCGGTCCCTTGGCTCGATGACGCCTTCGGCGATCTCGACCGTGCCTACGGCTTCGGATTCCTCAGCGTGATCCTTGCGCTCGGTTTCACGGTCGGCCCTCTGCTTGGCGGCGGCGCCTACGGCCTCGGCGGACCCCTCCTCGCCTACAGTCTTGCGACGGCTGCGATCCTCAGCGCGGCGGTCGTGGTCGCCGGTGGCGGTGCAGCCGCTCGGGCGGCGGCCGAGGTCGAGGGGCGAGGGGCGAGGGGCCACCTGTGAGAGTTCCCAGCCGCGGGACGCGGGACTCATCGCGGCCGGCTCCGGGGCGCGGGGCCGGCGCCCAGCGGCGGGCCGCAACCACTTGAAAAGCCTAGCGGCAGCTTGTAGGGCCGAAGCTAGCATGTGATATAGCACCCGTGTTACGCTCCGTGGCCCGTGGCGCGCCCGCTGACTCCAATCCAGGCCGACAACCTGAGGGAGAAAGCACGGAGCGCGATCAGGACGCGGATCGTGACCGGTGAGATCGAGCCGGACGTGATTCTCTCGGCGCGCGCGGTTGCCGCCGAGCTCGACGTCTCGCCAACGCCGGTTCGGGAAGCGCTCCTGGACATTGCCCACGAGGGTCTCGTCGAGCCGGTTCGGAACCGTGGGTTCCGCGTTGTTGGCCTCTCTGAACACGACTTGGATGAGATCTTCGAACTCAGGGTCATGCTGGAGCCTCCAGCTGCGGCGCGGGCCGTCCCCCTCCTTGACGCCGACAGGTTGACCGGGTTACGGGCCCTGGCCGAACGGATGTGCGAACACGTCGAGCGCCAAGACATCGAGGCGTTTCTGCGGGACGACACCGCCTTGCATCTCGGGATGATCGAGCCGCTCGAAAACGCGCGACTGAGCGACCAGGTCAAGAGACTGCGCGAGCACACGCGCCTGACGGGTTTGGCTGAGCTCGCGAAGGCCGGCCGGCTCGCGTCGGCCGCCGCGGAGCACCTGTCGATTGTTGAGGCCGCCGAGCGCGGCGACGGCGAGAGGGTGGAGAGCCTGGTCACCCGGCATCTGCGTCATACACGAGGTGAGTGGGCCGGTCGGCCCGAGGTGACGGCCCTCTCACCGCCGGTTGCCGCCGGGCTCACGCTGAGCGCGGGAGAGGGAAGCCATGGCTCCCGATGAGCTGCTGCCCTTCGTGGACGCACGCTCGCTCGGCAAGGCGCTGTCGATCGAGGATGCGATCGGGGCGGTCGAACGGGGTCTTTCCAGGTCTCCGATCCCCACCGCACCGCCTCGGACAGCGCACCAGGCCAACGGGGGCGAGCTTATGCTGATGCCTACCTGGGGTGAGCAGGGCGTGGGGGTCAAGGTGATGACGATAGAGCCGCGGAACGGGGAGCGGAATCTGCCGCTCCTGCACGGAGTCTTCATCCTCTTCGACGCCGAAACCAAGCAACCGAGGGTTGTCGTTGACGGAGCCGCCCTGACGGCGTTGCGTACCGCAGCCGTCTCAGCGGTCGCGACGAAGCACCTCGCTGTCCCCGCCGCCAGGCAGCTCGTGATCTTCGGCGCGGGCCGACAGGGCTGGGCCCACCTCGAGGCAATGTGCGCCGTGCGGCCGATCGAGCACGTCGCCGTGATCGATCCGGCGCGAGAGCGAGCCGAGGAGCTCGCAGAGCGCGCACGTCGGCTCGGCAAGGAGGCGAGCGTCGGGAGCGACAAAGCAGTCAAGGACGCGGACCTGGTCTGCTGCTGTACGACGAGTACGGAACCGGTATTGCGCGGGGAGTTGCTCAAAGCCGGCTCCCACGTCAACGCGATGGGCGCCTATCGGCCAGATATGCGGGAGCTCGATCTCGAGGCGCTCCGCCGTAGCAAGGTGGTGGTCGAGACGCGCGAGGCGGCGCTGGCCGAAGCGGGCGACCTGTTGATCCCGATCGATCAGGGTGCGCTGTCCGCGGACTGCATCTACGCCGAGCTCGCCGATGTGGCGCGCGGAAACCTAGGCCGAGAGAATGCCGAGGAGATCACGATCTTCAAGTCGGTTGGCGTTGCCTTCGAGGACTTGCTGGTCGCAAGCGAGTTGCTCGGCAAAGACCTCGGCGATTCCGGGAGCTTGCGATGACGTTGAGCCTCAGCGAAGAGGAGCGTCGCACCCTTGGCGGCGAGACCGGGGCGGGCAAGCAGATGTGCATCGGCGGGTCTCACCGTCCCGGTCCGGGTCTGCGTCTGATGGCGACGTGCTTGGTCTGATCGCCCCGCCGGTCAGCGCTACGGCCCTCGACGGCGCTGCGCACGGCCGGACGGCCGTTGCGATGCTCCTCGACTGGATTCGCACGGGCGCGGTTCCGCGAAGCCAGGTGCAGCCGGCGAGACTGCCCGCAAGCCGGTGAGGGCTGCCGGCCTTCGAGGGCCGGTTTGTTGCTAATATCGCGGTGCAAACACGTTTCAGCACACACCAAAGGCCGCCCGGCACCAATGAACGCTCTTCCGACTCTGCAAACGCCAATCCGATACCTCGCGAGCTCGAGCGTCGAGGCGCTGATGCCGGATCTCGAGCAGCAGTTTGCGTTGGTCGAGGTGGCTTACCGAGCGACAAGGGACGGGAGATCGGACACACCGGCGGCCCCCGAGGTCGCGCCGCGGCCGGGGGCGCTCGTCCGTGCAATGCCCGCCTTTGTGGCCGACCGGGACATCACCTCGCTCAAATGGATTAGCGACTATCCCACCAACCGGGAGGAGCATGGCCTGCCCTATGGGTCCGGCCTGATCATCATCAACGACAGCGGAACTGGACTTCCCCGCGCCGTCATGGACAGCTCGACCATAACCCCGGCGCGTACCGCCGCCGTATCGGCGGTCTGCGTCGAAGCGTTCGCAACCAGGGGATGGTCGACTGTCGGCATCATTGGCTACGGCGTCCAGTCCAAGGCTCATGTGGAGGCCCTCTCGAAGCTGAACCCATCTGCGACATTCCAGGTGTTCTCGCGGCGCCCCCTGGGGGCCGGCGATCCTCGGTTGTCGGCCGCTGAGAACCCTCGGGCGGCGATCGAGGGTGCCGACGTCGTGATCACCGGGATGCCGCTCGATACAAAGCTCGAACCGCCGGTGGCATTCGGCTGGTTGACACCGACCGCACTGGTGCTGCCACTCGACGATGACGCTTCGCTCGATGCTGATGTCGTCAATGGTGCGGGAGCGTTCTACGTCGACGACCCTGACGACTTCGGGATGCGGCAGGCCGTCGGCACGTTCTCCAACTGGCGGGAGCCTGACCGCACAGTGCCCGAGGCGGTCCTCGATTGCCGGCCGGCCGAGGGCGTGATCGTTTGCGCGAACCAGGGGATGGGCGTACTTGACGCGGTTTTCGCGGGATTCGTGCTCGATTGTGCTGAGCGAGACGGCGTCGGGACACTCCTCGAGCGCTAGCGACCAACGCCCCGGTGACCATGATTGAAGCGGGAAAGGACAGATCCGAGCAAGTGACACAGCCGAAAGCATCGGTCGCCGACTGCGCTCGTTACCTGAGAGAGGATCCGGAGATGACCGCAATTGAGCTCTCGGAGCTCGGTCTGGCTCCGGGGGACTTGCTGGTCGCAAGGGAATTGCGCGCCAAAGACCTGGGCGATTCCGGGAGCTTGCGATGGCGCTGAGCCTCAGCGAAGAGGAGCGTCGCACTCTTGCCGGCGAGACCGGGGCGGGCAAGCAGATGTGCATGGAGCTGATCGTCGGCCTTGGCGACTCCCAGGGTGCGCAGGAGCTGACGCCGATCTCTCAAGCTCACGTAGACGGCTGTCTCTATCACGGCCAGGTGGGTCTCGACTTCACCGGCCGGCTGCTCGAGCTTGATTGCCGCGTCGCGGTGCCGACGACGCTTAACGTCGGCGGCGCCGATCTTGTCCATCCGGAGCTCTTCCAAGGAGATGCCCGAGCCAGGCGTGCGCCGGAGCGGCTCATGGCTGACCACCTCAAGCTGGGATGCCGTCCGACGTTTACGTGCGCTCCGTATCAGTTGCCGAGCAGACCCAAGCTCGGCGAGCAGATTGCTTGGGGGGAGAGCAATGCCATCGCCTACGCGAACTCTGTGCTCGGTGCGCGCACGAACCGATACGGGGATTTCGTCGATCTCGCCGCAGCCGTGGTCGGCAAGGTACCCATGTCCGGGCTCCACACCGACGACGGGCGGGTCGGCGAGATCCTCTTCGATGTCACGTCCGTGCCGCCGCAGCTGGCGGTCAGTGACGCGTTCTTCCCCGTGCTCGGCTTCCTCGTCGGGAAGGAGGCGGGGCGAGCCATCCCGGTAATCGAGGGGCTTCCGGCAGATACGACTGACGACCAGCTCAGGGCCCTCGGTGCTGCCGCCGCATCATCAGGTTCGGTAGGGATGTTCCATGCGGTCGGCCTGACGCCGGAGGCGGAGACGGTTGCCGACGCGCTCGGCGACGTCGAGGCGGCCGAAGTCGTCAGCGTCTCGGTTCAGATGCTGCGCTCGGCCCGGGATGCTCTGTGTACGGTCGTTGGCGGCGAGATCGGAGCCGTGAGCCTCGGCGCACCGCACCTATCGCCGGCCGAGCTGCGCACGATCGCCGACCTGCTCGAGGCCGAGGATCTCGTGGTCGCCGCAGGCGTCGGCGCCTATATCAACACGTCTCGCCACGCGTTGCAGGCGGCCGAGGAGGCCGGCGTCGCTGAGACCCTGCGGCGCGCCGGCTTCGACATCGTCGTCGACACCTGCACCTACATCGCACCGATCATGAGAGAGGTCGACGGCCCGGTGATGACCAACTCCGCGAAATGGGCGCACTATGCGCCCGCCAACATCGGGGTCGAGGTCGTTTTCGGAAGCCTGTGGGAGTGTCTGCGCTCGGCGCGGGACGGCGCGGTCTGGAGAGACGATGCGCTCTGGTAATCGGTTCTCGGGGCGTCCCCTTCACGCGGGGGTCGCGGTCGGCCCAGTGCTCGCCCTTGACCAGCCGCTCTCGTTTTGGGGTGGCTACTCCGCGACGGAAGGAAGGATCGTTGCCGAGGGGCACCCGCAACGGGGCATGCGAGCCGTCGACCACGTCTTGGTCATGCCGAGCGAGGTGGGATCGAGCTCAAGCGCCAGCGTCTTCGCCGAGGCGATTCGCCTCGGCACGGCGCCGGCGGCGATCATCACCGGGCACTCCGACGGAATTCTCCTGGCCGGCGCTCTGGTCGGCGCCCAGCTCTACGACGTGGTTGTGCCGATCATTGCGATGGCGCCAGAAGACGTCGCCCGGGTGCAGACGGGCCTGATGCTCTCGATTGACGTTGATGGTGGTTGCTGCGTCGAAGACCCCGATCCGGCGCGGGCTGAGGTGCAGCGATGAGTTCGGCGAGCGCCGGCCAGACCTCTCAGGCGCTGAGTACCGCGTCCGATGCGTCGTGAAAAGCACCGCGTAGCCCGCCCCGCTCCAGAGCGGCCAGTCCCCGCGCCGTCAAACCTCCTGGCGATGCGACCTGACGGCGAAGGGCGAGGGTGTTGTCGTCGTCGGCGAGCAGGCCGGCCGCGCCACGCATGGTGCGGATCGCAAGCTCGTTCGCCAGCGGCGCCGGGATGCCCTGGCGGATCGCCGCCTCCACCTGCGCCTCAACGAACAGGGCCGCATAGGCGGGGCCAACTCCCGAGATCGTGTTCACCTTGAGGATCATGGATTCGGCCACCTCGTATACCCATCCCATGGAGCCGAAGAGGCTGCGTACTTCTTCAGCGAGCTCGGCGGGCTCACCCTCGGTTGTGGCGAGCGCGGTCACACCTTCGCCTCTGCTGATCGCGAGGTTGGGCAGGGCTCGAAACACCGGGCGCTGCGGATAGGCCGCGCTCAGCTCGGCGAGGGTCGTGGGTCCCAGCAGCGAGAGCACCGGCGTGTCGTCCTCCCTCAACGGGCCTGCGACCTGCTCGAGTTGGTAGGGCTTGTGGGCCAAGACCAGGAAGTCGCTGCTCGCTGCGAGCTCCTCCAGATCCGCACAAGCGGCGCCGCCAACCTCCTCCGCCAACTGCTTGGCTCGCCCCGACCCGCCGTCGATGATGCCGACGGGTTCGTCCAGACCGCGCACGAACGCGGCCGCTATGTTCCCCGCGCCGACTAACCCGTATCTCACCGGGTAAGCATACCCGCCGGACCGGGTCGATGCCTAGTAGGCCGGAAGATGCCGAATCGTTTCAGCAACCCCTCGATCGCGGCCGCTGCGTCCACGCTCCAACCCTACCCGTCAACCGGAGCTCGGGTAGTCGGCTGTTCCCGGAGCCGGTCTGGTACCCGGCGGTGTTCACTTTCGTAGGCCTCGCGACCGGGGGGCGAGCACGTTCGCGTGTTCTGGTTGACGGCGCCGAGTTGCCGCCGAACGCGCCCGCTTTAGTCGGGTAGCACCTCGGCCAGAGCGCTGTGCAGGATCTCGACATGCTGGGAGCCGAACACGAGCGGCGGCCGGATCTTGAGCACGTTGTCGTCGGGCCCAGTGGTCCCGACGAGGACGCCGCGCTCGCGCAGGCCGTTCTTTACCCGGTCGGCGAGGGCCGGATCGGGTCGAGGGGGGGAGCCCTCGTTCATGACAAGGTCGACCCCGACCATCAGACCGCGGCCCCGGACATCGCCGATCACCGGGGTGCTCTCGGCGAGGCGCTCGATCCCGGCCCGTAACTCGGATCCGACGCGGCCGGCGCGCTCGATCAGCTGTTGGTCCGCGATCACGTCAAGCACCGTTAGCGCGGCGACGGCCCCGGGCGGGTTGCCGCCAAAGGTGCTGAAGAACTCGCCCTCACCGGCGAAGCGGTCGACGATCTCGCTCCGGGTCACGAGTGCGGCGACCGGGTAGCCGTTGCCCATCGGTTTGCCCATCGTGACGATGTCAGGCGTGATCCCCGCCGCTGCAAACGACCACAGGTTCTCGCCGCCGCGCCCGTGTCCGGCCTGAACCTCGTCGGCGACGTAGACCCCCCCGGCCTCGTGGGTGAGGCGGACGATCCCGCCCAAATAGGCGCGCTCCGCGGGGTGGATGCCGTCGCTGGTGAAGGCACCGTCGACGAGCACCGCTGCCGGCGCCATGCCCCGACCGCTGAGCCGCTCGACCGCGGCCGCGAACGCTGTGATCGATTCGGGATCGCCACGGCGCGGGGGCGGGAAGCACTCGACGTGGCCCGGCTTGGGCGCGCTTGATGCCTCGGGCGAGAGGTCGGCGATCGCAGTCGTGATCCCGTGGTAGGCGTACTCGGAGGCGAGGCCGCCGGCGTTGCCGGTGTATGAGCGGGCCAGTCGCCAGGCCAGATCGTTGGCCTCGCTGCCGGAGTTGACCATCATCACGGTGTCGAGGCCCGAGCCCTCCGGCATCGAGGCGACGAGTCGCTCGCCCAACTCGATCACGGCCTCATGCAGGTAGCGCATGTTCGTGTTCAGGGCCCGGGCCTGTCGGCTGGTCGCTTCGAGCACGCGCGGGTGGGAGTGGCCGACGACGGGGACATTGTTGTAGCAGTCGAGATAGCGGCGACCCTCCGCGTCGGACATCCAGACGCCGTCTCCCTTGACCAGGTGAAGCGGACGCTCATAGCTGGGTGCCGTGAGCGCCGATCCCAGACTCCGCCGACGGCGGCCGAGCAACCCGTCGATCGGCACCGTCCGCGAGAACGAGTGAGCCCCAAAGCGTCGCGCGGCTTCCTCCGGCCCGAGCTCGTCGTAGAGCTCGAGCAACGGCCAGGCCTCGGTGTCGAAATCGGCGATGTACTCGTTCTCGGGGTGTCGCGCGGCGCGAACCGCCGTAATCGAGGCTGCCGCGGCGGCCCTGGCGGCGAATAGGTCCGCGAGCAACGAGAGCTCGATCTCCTCCAGGGGCGTTACGGCCTGGTAGCCGTCCAGGAGCGCGGCCGCCGCTCGGTAGAGGTCGTCGCCGCGGCGTTCCCAGACGGCCGAAGCCCAGGCCGCAGAGATGTCGCACGCGAGCGCGCTGTGGCTCATGTCACCGAAGTCGAGGATGCCGGTGACGCGCTGCCGATCGTCCAGCGTCGTGTTGTCGAGGCTGATGTCGCCATGGATCACCTGCGAGCGGAGTAGCGGCCAACGCGGCACGACGCGTTCCTCGAAGCCGTCAAGGACACGGTTCACCAGCTTCCGCCTCGCGGGGTCGGGGATCTGCTGGGCAAGTGGTCGCAGGCGGGGGGCGTACTGGACATCCCAGAGCAGCATCCGTCCCGCAGCCGGGTGGAAAAAGCCACGAAGCGCCCGCCCGAGCCGCGCGGCGATGCGTCCGAAGTCCCACAGGGCATCGTGATCGAGCGTGAACGAGTCAACGCCGGACTCGCCGGTCATGAACTCGTACATCCGGACTCCGTGCTGGGCGCCGGCGTCCCCGTCGACGTCGGCGAGATAGTCGACGGCACTGGATGGCTCATGCTGGGACGGGCCCTCGACCGGCCATGGCAGGGCCACGGGCAGGTCGGGATCGACGCGTTTTGCATGCAGCGCGGCGGCGACTTCCATCTCGATCACGGTCGTCCGTTCGGCGGCGCTGGAGATCTTGAGAACGGCTCGGTCGCCGGCTCCGTTCTCGATCAGGAAGTTCTGGTCGCGCTCGCTTGCCAAGCCGGAGGCGCGACCGCTGAAACCGAAGTTGCGTGCGGCAATCTCTTCCGCCTCAGCCCCTGTGAACTCGGGCGGCTCGGCCTCAAGCACGTCGATTGCGTCGCCCTGGGATTCGCCCGCTGCCGTCATTGGCCGATAGTAGCCCCGGCCGCCGCTCCGGCGGGCGCCGGAGCCAAGCGGACTCCCCGCGTCGGCTCAGAACTCGACGACCGCCAGCGAGGCGCGATGGTCCGAAGGCCATGGGTCCACGACAAGGTCGGTTGACGGCCAGCGCTCGCCGACGATTGCCGCATCGGAGAAGGTCAGATCCTCGTCCTTGGCCAGCACGAAGTCGATCCGGTCATGGTGGTCGAAACGGCCGGCGGGGTTGCCGGTCGGCGTCCAGGTGAAGGCCGGCTTCGCCACCGGGTCAGGCCATATCTCACGGTAGGTGTCGACGAAGCCGAGGTCGGTCAACGCCCGGGTGCTCGGCCAATCGACCGCGGCCGGCTGGTAGCCGTCGGCGGCCTCCACGGTCCAGTCGAGGCCGGAGGGCTCGTTGAAGTCGCCGGTGACGAAGGTCGCGTCTGCCCCCTCGACCGCTTCCATGTCTTCGACCAGCAGGTTGATCGCGGCGCCACGTGCAGCCTCGGCGGCGGCGATCGCCTCCTCGGCCGTCGCCACGGTCGGCGCCCGGCCGTAGTCGATGTCCAGCAACTGATAGGGCTGGTAGGGGTAGTCCGAAAGATGCACGTTGAACATGGAGACGCTACGTCCGTCGACATCGATCTCGACTCCGGTGTCGTTCGGCGTCGGCTCGCCGATCGGGTAGCGGCTGAGAATTGCGTTCGCCCACAGCGCCTCGTTCTCGATCGTCTGCTCGTAGTACTCCCAGCCGAGCTCGGCGGCGATTTCGGCGGCGACGCTGTCGCCTCTCGGCGGGCAGTTGCGCGCCGGGCACGGCGATCCCTCCAGGCGGCTCTCCTGGATTCCGACGATGTCGGCATCGGCGGCCTCGATTGCGGCGACCGTCTCATCGACTGGCTTGTCCTTGTTGGCCCCGCCGCCCCAAACGTTGTAGCTCATCACGCGACGGGCCTCGCGAACTCCCCCCGGCGCTCCGCCCCGGCGGCGTCTCCCGCCGGGGCGTATCAGGTGGTCGAGCTGGCTCGAGCGGAGGACGCCTGTTACTTGATCGCGACGACCATTGAGTCCGGCCCGAGCAGATGCTGCACGTAGGTCTCGCCGAAGCCGGCGTCGCGCATCCACCGTTGGCAGTCGGCGCCCGTGTAGTCGAAGCCCCCTGGGGTCTCGATCAGCATGTTGAGGCTCATCAGCAACCCGAACGCCTGCTCGCGTCGATCGTCGTCGATGATCGCTTCGTAGACGATCAGCGCGCCGCCGTCGGGGAGGGCCCTGTGTGCCTTTTCGAGTAGCCCTCGCTTCTCGTCCATGTTCCAGTCGTGCAGGATGTGGCCCATGATCAATACGTCGGCGCTCGGCAGCTCCTCGGCAAAGAAGTCGCCGGGATAGAAGCGCAATCGCTCGCTGAGGCCGGCGGCCGCAACCTGCTCGTCGAAGAACGGGCCAACCGCCGGCAGGTCGAAGCCGCCACCGCTCAGGTGCGCGTGGGCCTGCGCAATCTGGACCGAAGCGCCACCCTCTGCGCAGCCGATGTCAATCACCGTTTCGTGACGCTCCCATGGAAAGGCCGTCGCGATCACGCTTGCCGGGCCGGCACTGAGCGCGCTCATCGCTTTGAGGAATCCGCCGAGCGTGGCCGGATCGGAGTAGATCGCCTCGAACAGATCACCGCCGGCCTTGGCCTCGTTTTGCGGGTTGCCGGTCTGCAAAGCCTCGGTCAGTGAATCCCAGAACCCGAATAGGCGGGCGTTCATCATCTCGAGCATGCCGCCGGCGTAGGAGGGCTTGGCACGATCGAGGAAGAGCTCGGTAGCAGGCGTGTTTCGATAGGCGCCGTCCTCGCGCTCGAGCATGCCCAGGGCCACGAGCGCGTCGAAGAAGTCCCGGGCGCTCCGCTCATGCAAGCCCAGGCGCTCGCGCAGCGCCTCGGCGTCGAGCGGTCCTGAGGTTGCGAGCTGCGAGAACAAGCCGAGCTCGATCGCGCTGAGCAGCGTCTTTGATCCCCAGAACGCCGAGCCCAGCTGCATGATCGTCTCAGGGCTCGGGGGCGTCCCCTGCGCTTCGGCCCCCGGCGTCGGTGTATCG
>CAXMST010000035.1:0-3256 GCA_964196325.1 uncultured Acidimicrobiia bacterium | reverse complement strand
CCGAGCCAGAGGCAGAGGCAGAGCCCGAGCCAGAGGCAGAAGCAGAGGCAGAAGCAGAGGCAGAAGCAGAGCCCGAGCCAGAGGCAGAAGCAGAGCCCGAGCCAGAGGCAGAGGCAGAGCCCGAGCCAGAGGCAGAGGCAGAGCCCGAGCCAGAGGCAGAAGCAGAGCCCGAGCCAGAGGCAGAAGCAGAGCCCGAGCCAGAGGACGCTTCCCTTGCGCCACCGGCCGCCGCGGCCACGGAGTCAGAGCCAGAGGAGGCCGCGGGCGAGCGGCGCGAAGCCGACTCGGAGGAGGAAGAGGAGGAGTTCGATCTCGACCTCGACCTCACCGAGGAGAACGGCGATGAGGACGAGGACCTGCTCGAGGAGACGCCGGACTTCCTCCAGGACGCGCCCGAGGGTGAGCGACTCTGGTTCGAGCAGGGCGAGCCCAAGGACTTCGACTTCGACGACTGAGCGCCGTCCGACCCCTCGTCGGTCTCGTTAGCCGATGTAGCCGCGGGTCCGGCTGGCCTCGACGACGCGTTCGATCCCGACCTTGAACGCAGTCTTGCGCAGAGACAGCTTCTCGCTCTCCGCGCGGCTCGCTACGTCTCGATAGGCGCGGCGCATGACGGTTCCGAGCTTGTCGTTGACCTCGCGCTCGTCCCAGCGGAAGTGCTGCATGTTCTGGACCCACTCGAAGTAGGAGCAGACGACCCCCCCGGCGTTGGCCATCAGGTCCGGGATCACCATGATGTTCTTGTCCTCGAAGATCTCGTCGGCGTTGAAGGTCGTCGGGTTGTTGGCGCCCTCGATGATCAGCTTGCACTGCATCAGGTCGGCGTTGTCCTCGTGGATCA
The DNA here is from genome assembly GCA_964196325.1 of uncultured Acidimicrobiia bacterium. GTDB lineage: Bacteria > Actinomycetota > Thermoleophilia > Solirubrobacterales > 70-9 > CAXMST01. Next base: position 2,415 of record CAXMST010000035.1, on the reverse strand, counting down.
TGCCGCCGAGCGCCGCCGGGAAGAAGGCGTCACAGGGGATCTCGTAGAGATCGCCGGCCGAGATCGCCTCCGCTCCCGGAAACTCGGCGAGCGTGCCGCCGTCCTCGGTCAGGTGCTCGTACAGGGCCTCCGCATCGATGCCGCCGTCGTTGCGGATCGCGCCGTAGGCGTCGGAGGCGCCGACCATCGTTGCTCCCAGCTCCTGCATCAGTCGCGCCGCCCAGGAACCGACGTTGCCGTAGCCCTGGACCACGAACGATGTCTCCGCTGCAGTCAGGTTGAGCTTCGGCGCCGCTTCGCGGAACATGTAGACGCAGCCCCGCCCCGTCGCCGAGGCGCGACCGTGCGAGCCCTCGAGCGCGATCGGCTTGCCGGTCACGATCGCCGGGGTGTGGCCGTTCAGGCGCCCGTACTCGTCCATCATCCAGGCCATCACCTGGGCGTTGGTGTTGACATCGGGAGCGGGGATGTCCCGGTTCGGGCCGAGCAGCTTCTCGATCTTGCTCATGAACGAGCGGGCGATCTGCTGCACCTCGCTGCGCTCCATCTGGTCGGCGGGCGCGTTGACGCCGCCCTTGGCGCCGCCGAAGGGGACGCCGGCGACCGCCGTCTTCCAGGTCATCATCGAGGCCAGCGCCCGGACCTCGTCGATGTCGACCTCCGGATGGAAGCGGATGCCACCCTTGTAAGGGCCGCGGGCACCGTTGTGCTGGATTCGGTATCCATGGAAGAGCTCGGTGTGACCGTCGGCCATCTTGACCGGGATCTGGACCCGGACCTCGCGGTACGGCTCCCAAAAAACCTGGCGGATGTCGTCGGGCAGCCCCAGTTCGTCCCAGGCCCAATTGAAATGGTGGTGGACCACCTCGAGGTCGGAGATCTTGGCTCGGGCGGCGCGCGGATCCCCACCGTTGGTGGACCTGCTGTCAGTTCCGGCAGGGCCCTTTGTCTTGGGTGCCATTTCCGTCTCCTCCAGAGCTCGCGGCTGCCCCGCATCCTCCCACAACGCTAGGCGCGGTGGTGAAGAGTTGGCCGCAGGTCCGATCCCGCCCTAGAATCGGGCTTCCCTGGGGCCATAGCTCAGTTGGGAGAGCGCCTGCTTTGCAAGCAGGAGGTCGCCGGTTCGATCCCGGCTGGCTCCATCGCGTAGTTGCTTGCCTGAGCCGACCGGCGAAATGTCGCCCGCGTCGACCCGCTCGCCCCCGGGAAGTTTCCGAGAGAGGCCGCCGTGCGAGGCGTGCTCCCTTCGCATGGGTTCCGACACTCTCCGCCCGCAATGTCGCTTTTGGCGCGAAGCGGTAGCGCAGGACGCCGCGCATCACGCGGGGTCGGTACCACAGGTCGTCCAACCGGAAGCGGCGGAGCCTCCCCGCGTCGCCGGTCAGCTCTGGGCGGGCCGGCGAGTCAGCTACTGAGCGGGCGGTCGCCGAGCCAATAGCGCGGACCGGGGCCCTGGCTCGCTGCGCGATCTTCCGGGTTCGCCAGGCGGCATCGCTCGAGCGACAGGCAGCCGCAGCCGATGCATTCGGTAAGCCCGGCCCTGAGTCCCTCCAGCTCGGCGATCCGATCGTCGATCCGCGTCTTCCACGTGGCCGAAAGTCGTGACCAGTCGCGACGAGTCGGCGCGCGGTCGGGAGGAAGCTTGGCGAGCTCTCCGCCGATCTCCTCGAGAGTTAGCCCGACTCGCTGGGCAAAGACGATGAAGGCGATCCGTCGCAGGACCGGGCGCGGAAAGCGGCGGTGGCCCGAGCCGCCTCGCTCGGAGGCGATCAGGCCGCGCTCCTCGTAGAAGCGCAGAGCCGAGGCGGCGACCCCGCTGCGCCGTGACGCCTCGCCAATCGTGAGCAGGTCGGCCACGTCGTGAGGCTACCGCGCTCGGGGCTTGACTTCAAGTTCACTTGAACTTGTAGTGTGCATCCCGATCCCGACCATCCGATTCTCAAAGGAGGCGCCGCGTGACGCAACGGAAGACAGCGAGCGAGCAGATCGACACCGAGATCAGCGGCCTATACGCCTCGGCGCCGGAGCCCCTCGGATTCGCCCCCGAGCATGACCTCCGAGCGTTCGGGCTTCGACGCGAGCCAGGAAGCCTGCTCATCTACAGCGTGAGCGGCCTCGGTGGAGACTCGCCGATGTTCGAAGACCTCGGCGACATCTCGCGCCAGTACCTGAACCATCGGCACGAGGCGGCGTTCATCTCGGAGGGGCTCAGTCCACCGCTGTTCGTGCACGAGAACGAACGCAGCTCGGTCGCCGAGAGCCGCCCCGTCGAGGGGACGTTCTCCGAGCGCCACATGCTCGACGAGGACTTCGAGGTGATCCCGACTCCCGGGCACACGAGCGGGGCGACCGCCTTCCTCTGGGAAACAGACGAGCACCGGCTGCTCTTTACCGGCGACACGATCTACCTCGACG
>CAXMST010000034.1:0-16693 GCA_964196325.1 uncultured Acidimicrobiia bacterium | reverse complement strand
GGACAAGCGCTCCACCTCCGAGAACTACAAGGCTCGCCACCCCCGCAACCTCTAGTAGCTACGACCGGGTGCGGCGGGCCCCGCTCAGCCGCGGCCGATGACTGCTATCGCCTCCGAGTAGTGCGAGAGGAAGACCTCGAGGATCGCCGGGTCGAACTGGCCCCCCGACCCTCCTCCATGATCGCCAACGCCTTGGCAGGCGGCAGCGCCGGCCGATAGGAGCGCTCGGAGTGCGGGGCATCGAAGACAGCGGCGATCGCGGCGATCCTGCCCTCGATCGGGATCCCCTCACCGGCCAGCCCGTCGGGGTAGCCGTTGTCGTCGAAGCGCTCGTGGTGGGTACCAGCGATCGTTGTCGCCAACCGCGGCAGCTCCGTCTTCGGGTTGAGCAGGATCTCAAGGCCGATCGCCGGGTGGCGCTCCATCTCACGCCGCTCCTCCGGATCGATCGGACCGGGCTTGAGCAGCACACGATCGGGCACCCCGATCTTGCCGATGTCGTGCATGCGGGCCGCGAGTCCGATCGAACGTGCCCGCTCGGGGTCGATCCCGACCCAACGTGAGAGCGCCTCAGCGAGCTGCCCGATCCTCTCGACGTGAGCGCCGGTCGCCCCGTCGCGCATCTGCAACGCTCGCATCAGCTTCTCGATCGTCTCCTGGCGCGACTCGCGCAGCTCCGAGACCGTCCGCCGTAGCTCCCCGCTCGTCGACCATCCCCTCGAGCTCGTCCTGGCGGCGCCGCTCGCCGATCTCGAGCTGGCGCCGGTGCAGCGCGTTCTCGACGGTGATCAGGAGCTGGTTCTGATCGAACGGCTTGATCAGACAGCCGAAGGCCCCGAGCTCGGTGGCGGCGCCTGCCGTGCGGGTGTCGCTGATGCCGGTAGCGACCACGATCGCGATCTCAGGCGCCTGCCGGCGCAGCCGCGGGATCAGCTCGAGGCCGTCGCTGCCGGGCAGGCCGAGGTCGCAGATCGCCAACTCGAAGCTGTCACCGTTTCGCAGGCGGCCAGCGCTTGATCGGCGGTCCGCGCGAGGGTCGGCTCGCAGGCGCCCGCGACCAGCATGCGCAGAATCAACGGCCCCTAGCCCGGATCGTCCTCGACGACGAGCACCTTTGGTGTCAGCTCACTTCCCTCCAACCCACTCAGCGTATCTCGGAGCCCGGCAGCGCGAGAGGCACCCGCTCGCGGTGGCCGAGCGCCGGCGCGATCAGGCTCCCGCGGGGTGGGCCGGTGGGCGGGCGGGCGCCTCGGCCTCTCGCGGCACCAGACGGCCGGCGGTCGCGACCGTCCAGAGCATTGCCACCCAGGTCAGGGTCGCCAGTGCGACGTGCACCCAGACGATCCCCGCAGGCAGCTCGAGCGCCCACTGAATCCCGCCGACGGCCCCTTGGGTGCTGAGCAGGCCGAGCACCACCAGGAGCGGACGCTGGGCTCTGCGGTCGCCCCCATCGCGGCGCAGGTAGAGCAGGACCGCGACCGCGGCGAGGCCGAAGATCGCGGCAATCAGCGAATGGCGCTCGACCATCCACTCCAGGGTCTCGCCACCACGGAAGTCGAACCGCTGCACGAGCTGGCCCTCGAAGGAGCCCGCGTGAGGGCCGGCGCCGGTGCTCATCGTGCCGGCGATGATCGTGAGCTGGCCCATCGGGATCAAGCCGCGGACCGCCCAGACGCCGGTCCGGTCCCGGGAGCGCGGGCGCTCGTCTCGCTCATAGCGGGCAAGCCAGAAAAGCGCGAAGGCCGCATCCAGCAACAGCATCGAGAGGATGAAGTGCCCCATGACCAACTCGGGCGCGAGCTCAGACTCGACCACCAGAGCGCCGAGCGCCGCTTGACAGATCACCCCGATCGGCAACAGGGCGCCAAGCGCAGCGAGGTGGGGTCGGAAGGGGCGACGGCGCCAGGCGAGCGCGCTGGCCGCGATCACGGCCAACCCAACGAATCCGGTCAGGACCCGGTTTCCCCATTCGATCAACGCGTGGAACTCGACCGGCGCGACGATGCCGCCGTAGCACCTGGGCCAATCCGGACAGCCCAGGCCCGAGCCGGTGAGGCGTACCGCGGCACCCGTGAAGACGATCAGTACGAGCGACGCCAACGCCACGGCAGCGACGACGTAGTACTGACTCGGAGTCAGATAGAAGTTCCGGATCCGCGCGATCATCGTGCTCAGTCCCGCTGCTAGCGTAAACGCGATGAGCCCCGAGGCTATCGACGCGGAGGCGGCGGGCGAGCAGCTCGCCGACTTGAACAAGCTCGTGCTCTGCTACGAGGAGTTCGGCGACCCGGCCGACGAAACGGTCGTGCTGGTGATGGGCCTGGGGGTTCAGATGCTGGGCTGGGATCCCGATTTCTGCGAGGGCCTGGTCGCGCGGGGCTTCCACGTGGTTCGTTTCGACAATCGCGATGTCGGCCGCTCGTCCAAGTTCAGCGGCCGCGTTAACCTGCCGGCGGGCTTGGTCGGGGTGACCGGGTCGGCGGTCTACGACCTCGGCGACATGGCAGCCGACACGGCGGGCCTGATCGACCACTTGGGGCTCGAGGCTGCCCATGTGGTCGGGGTCTCGATGGGAGCAATGATCGGCCAGACGCTCGCCGCTCGCCGCCCTGACCGCGTTCTCTCGCTCTGCTCGATGATGTCCGCGACCGGTCGTCGGAGCCCGCAGACAACGGCGAGCCCGAGCGTCCTGCGCAAGCTGCTGAGGCGCCCCGCCGACACGCCCGAGCAGGCGATCGAGGCTCAGCTCGACACCTTCCAGGCGATCTCCTCGCCCACCTACCCGCTGGACACCGACCGACTCCGAGAGATGATTCTGCACTCCTACGAGCGTTCCTACTGCCCGGCCGGCTTCGCCCGCCAGATGATGGCCATCCTGGCCTCCGGGAACCGGACCAAAGAACTGAGCCAAGTCAGGGCGCCAACGATCGTGATCCACGGCGACTCGGACCGCCTGGTGCCGCTCGCCGCCGGCCGTGAGACAGCCGCAGCGATCGCCGGCTCCCGACTCGAGATCATCGAAGGGATGGGCCACGACCTGCCCCCGGCGCTATACCCCCGCTACCTCGATCTGATCGAAGAGAACGCGCGCAGGGCGGCCGCGTAGCGGGCCGAGACTGCCTGAGCTCAGTCGTCCAGGGCTGCGCCGACCGACCGCACCCAGATCTGACGGGCAGCGAGCAGCGAGCTCGTATCCCCGCGATCGAGGCGCTGCAAGGCCAGCCCCTCGATTCCGGCCATGACGAAGACCGCGGCGGCCTCGAGCTCGGCCGCGGTCAGGGCCGGCGCGAGCAGACCGATCCGCCCAGCGAGGATCTCCCGATAGCCGGCCTTCACCTCGGCCATCAGAACCTGGATATCGGGATCGAGCGTGGACTGCGCCGCGAGATCGAAGTAGACCCGCTGCAGCCCCTCGTCCATCTCCATCAGATGCCAGACCGCGTCGAGAGCGTCGCCGGCCATCGCCTCGATCCGCTCCGCACCGGCCACTGCCGCGAGCGCCTCGGACGTGATCCGCTCGGTCACTCGCCGGGCGACGGCCGCGACCAGCCCCTGCTTGCCACCGAAGTGGTAGCCGATCAAAGCCTGATTCTGGCCGGCCTCCGCAGCGACCTTAGCCATCGTCATCCCTGCATATCCATCTCGGGCGAGCACCCGGTAGCCCGCGTCGAGGATCCGCCGCCGAGCGCCCGTGGGTGGACGTCCAGGCCCGGTCCTCGGCCTCTCCTGCAGCGCGTCGGGCAACGCAGGCGCCGGCTCAGGCCGCCGGCTCGGCCAGCATCGCGGGATCCAGCCCCATCGCCGCCAGCTTCTTCGAGAGCGCCTTCATCGCGTACTCGAAGATCTCCGACGAATGGTAGAAGGGAGTCTCGAAGTCGTATGGGTCGTCGACCCAGGGCGGCACAAAGACCAACGTCGCCACCGGCAGCGCCTCCCTCAGGGTGTCCTGGATCACCAACGCGTTGGCCGGGTCGGCCTTGATCGAGTCGGCGAGGAACTTGACCCCGAAGCCGACGTGGCGGGATTCGTCGCGGTTGACCGCGGTGAACCCTTGGGTGAAACCGGGCAGCCAGCCGCGCTCCTTGAGGCTGCGGATGATGAACCGTGCGCCGGTCAAGGCCAGCGTTCCCTCGATCACCACCATGTAGACGGTGATCCCTCGGATCAGCGCCTCGAGGTCGGTCGGATCCTTGCGGCAGCGCTCGGAGCAGTCGTGCAGGATCCCCTCGAAGAGCTTGATCCATTCGTCGTTGACGACAGAGCGCTGCGCGCCGACCATCTCCCCGAGCGAGTCGGCGCTGAGGCCCAGCACCTCCCGATAGAAGCGGTCGAAGAAGACCATGTGTTTGGCCTCATCCGAGATCTGGGTGGTCAGGAACGCCTGCGCCTCGAGATTCGGGGCGGCCATCGCGAACGGCAGCAGCTCCACTGTGACCCGCTCCTCACCGAGGAAGAACTCGGAGAAGCCGAACATCAGAAAACGGCGCTCCTCCTCGCCGATCAGATCTGGATCAGCCCACTGCCGGGCGTCCTCGCTGAAGTCGAAGTCCTCGGTCGACCAGTGCTGGCGCTGCCACCGCATGAACAGCTTCTCGTAGGACGGAGCGGCTTCGATGATTCGATCGAGTCCGCTCATCACGCGATCGATGTCCGCGTCGAGCAGGGTCGCCAAGGCTCCGTCGTCCTCGGTGTCCTGCTCGCGACCGCGGGCCGCGAAGCCCCCTTTCGTCACGCCTCTACCGCCGGTTACCTCCATCGACTACCACCTCTCTGCGTTAGTTCCCACTCTCTGCCCACAATTATTACTCGATCAGATAATAATTTGCAAGCCCAGGCGTCGCTGCGCTCCGAGATCTGCCTGGTCGGCGGTGGCGCCGCTGCTGCTGTGGGCGCTGGTCCGGACGCTCGGACTCGAGCGCGGCTATCCGGCGGTGCCGCTGCTGGCCTTCACCCCATAGGTCGCGTTGTTGGCGCCGCTGGCCGTGGCCTGGTCGCTGCTTCTAGGGCGGCGAGGGGCGGCTCTGGCAGCGCTGGCAGCGGCGCTGGCCCTCGGGCTGGCCGTCCTTCCCCGCGGCTTCGCAAGTGAGCCCGACCAGAGCTCGGGGCCGACCCTGCGCGTGATGAGCGTCAACCTCTTGTTCGGTAGCGCTGAGCTCGACCAGGTCGCCGCGCTGGTCGAGAGTCAGCGGGTCGAGTTGCTCAGCGTCCAGGAGCTGACCGACGAGGCCGCCGACGCGATTGCCGCCTCGCCCATCGCTGAGCAGCTGCCGTTCTCGATCACTGATCCCGAGCCCGCTCCCTGGGGCTCGGGCCTTTATTCGGCGACGCGCCCGAGCGCGGCCGAGAAAACCCTGGTGGCGGGCGTGCCGGCGGTGCGTATGCGCCTGCGGGCCCTCGCGGGTGAACAGCTGGCGGTCTACCCGCCCCCGCCGACCGGCCCCGCCCAGGTCAGCACGCTGGGGCGCTACCTGAAGGCGCTGCCGTCCGCGACCGCGGGGGAGGACAAGCCGATCCTGATCGGCGACTTCAATGCGACCCTGGACCACGCCGCCCTGCGGGACCTGCTCGAGCGCGGCTTCGCCGACGCCGGCGAGCAGCTTGGGCGGGGCCTGACTCCGACCTGGACGAGCGACGGCCCGTTCGGGCTGCTGCCGCCTCCGGTCGCGATCGATCATGTGATCTACGACGAGCGCCTACGGGCCGTCGACTACGAGGTGTTTTCGATCGACGGCAGCGACCATCGGGCCGTGCTCGCAACCCTGGCCCCGCCGGGCGTGCGACCCTGAGGCCCGTGAGGCTTGCGATCGTCAGCTACGAACGGCCAACCGCGCACGACGCGGACTTCGACTTCCTGGCGCCTGTTCTGAGGCGCGGCGGTGCGGAGGTCACAGCGCCTGCCTGGTCGGATCCCAAGGTGGACTGGGAGGGCTTCGATCTGATCATGCTCAGCGCCACCTGGGATCACACACGGCGGCTGCAGGATTTCCGCGCCTGGCTGAAGCTGGTTGACCGGGCCGGGACCCTGCTGAACCCGCGCAAGACGATCGAATGGAACCTCGACAAGCGCTATCTCCGAGAGCTCGAAGAGGGCGGCGTGCCGACGATCCCGACGGTCTGGACCGAGCCCGGCAACGAAGACGAGATCGAGGCCGCCGTCGCCGAGTTGGGTTGGGGCGACGTCGTGCTCAAGCCGGTGATCGATGCCGGCGCCCGCCGACTGGCCCGGGCTGATGCGGCGATGGTCGGCCGCATTCTCCGCAGCCTCGACGAGCCGGGGATGGCGCAGCCCTTCCTAGCCTCGGTCGAGCGCGAGGGTGAGCTCAGCGTGGTCCTGATCGAGGGCGAGCCCAGTCACGCTCTGCGCCGGCGCCCCGCCGCCGGGGACTTCCGCTCGCAGAGCGGTTACGGGGGCAGCCAGGAGCTTGTGGAGGCTCCGGTGGAGGCGCTGGAGATCAGTCGCCAGGCACTGCGCCTGGCCCCTGGCGAGCCGATCTATGCCCGGGTTGACCTGCTGGCCGACCCGGACGGCGCACTGCGGGTGATCGAGCTGGAACTGATCGATCCCGAGCTCTATCTCGGGCTTGAGCCGAGCAGCTCCACGAAGCTGGCGCGAGCGCTGGTCGCGGCGACGCCTCGGGGCTGAGCGGGGGCGAGGGCTCAGCGCTCGGCGATCAGCAGGGTCTGGCAGGCACGCCCCAGCGGACCGTGCTCGTCCCAGAGCATCGTGTCGGCGAGTCCCTGGCCGTTCGGCTCAGGAATGGTCAGCGAGTCGAGGCAGACCCACTCCCCGGCGGGCACCCGATGCAGGTGAACGCTGAGGTCGACGTTGATGAACAGATAGCGGTTGAAGTCCAGCGTGGCGCTGATCCCGTTGCCGGAATCGGCGGCAACCAGCACCCGCTGCAGGGGCGACGGCTCCTCACCCGCGATCAACGGCACCCGCATCCGCAGCCAGCAGACGGCCGGCCCGGGCTCGACGAAGCTGCCGCTCGGGAACCGGTACTCCACGCCCGTGTGGTAGCCGACGTCGAAGCCGGTCGGAAAGAAGGCCTCGGCCTCCGGCAGAGTTTCGGGGCCCGGAGGCCGGCCGAGCTCGCCCCCTGGGCGCCCGGCGTGCGCCGGGGGCGCACCTGGATCGGTGCTGCTTAGGCCGGGTGGGATCGAGACCTCGCCGTTGCGCAGGCGCCAAGCGCGCGCCTTGACCAGTTCACGGCCGCTGTCGGACTCGCGCAACGACGCGGCGACGAGGTCCACGCGGCGACCCGGCCTCTCGACCTCGACCTCGACTCGAAGCGGGGCGATCGGCACCGGCCGCAGAATCTCGTAGGTAATCCGGCCGACGACCGGTGCCTGACCCTCCTCGGCCCCGAGTCCAGAGCAGCGCTCAATCGCCCGCGCGATCAGCGCCGAGGGCGGCCCCGCGTGCTGGCTATCGGCATCCCAGGGGCCGCGCGTCAGCTCGCTGGACACGAAGTCAGGACCATCTGAGCTGTAGAAGGCCTCGGGCGCGATCTCGCTGTTTGACACCCTCACGCTGGTCAGTATCCTCTCTCTTGAGTAGGTTTCTGCCCGGGCTGCGGGCGTGGGGCAAGGAACGATCGGGGGGTCGTCTCCTCAAAGGTTGCCGTTCACAGATCTGCCAGCGCAGACATTTCATTCATGGGTTGGTAAGGCCGCGGGCCTAGGCTCGGGTTGAAAACCGACGTTTGGAGAAGCATGGAAAAGATCAAGAAGTCAGATGCAGAGTGGCGCCGCGAGCTCAACGACGAGCAGTTCGACGTAACTCGCAAGGCTGGCACCGAACGCGCGTTCAGCGGCAAGCATTGGGACACGAAGGCGGAGGGCACCTACGTCTGCGTCTGTTGCTCGGAGCCTCTGTTCGAATCGCAGGCAAAATTCGACTCCGGCACGGGCTGGCCCAGCTTCCACCAGCCGGCCGACGAAGGAGCCGTCGAGGCCCGCTCCGACAACAGCCTGTTGATGCGCCGCACCGAAGTCCTCTGCAGCCACTGTGACGCTCACCTGGGCCACGTCTTCGACGACGGCCCACAGCCGACCGGGCAGCGGTACTGCATCAACTCAGCCGCTCTCTCGCTGGATCCAGCGGACGACGAGAGCGAGTCAAGCTCCTAAGACCAGGGGAGGGCCCGTAGCGAGCGGTGTGGGAACGGCACGTCGCTCGCTGTGCCCTGCCTTGACCGCGGGGGATGAACGCTGCTGCCGGCGGCGGAACGGGTAGATTCCCGGCATGGAGATCTTCGGACTCGACGACTGGCTCGCCTGGTTCCTGCTTGGAATCGGGCTGCTGGTGATCGAGCTGGTGATCGGCTTTACCTTCTACGCCGCTCCGATCGCGTTGGGCGCTTTTGCGGCGGCGATCGTCGCCTCCTTCGGGGACGCGATCGAACCACAGCTCGTCGCCTTCATCATCGGCTCGAGCGGCTCGCTGATCGCGCTGCGACCGCTGGTCCGCCAGCACCTGTTGCCACCCGATCCGGAGAAGCGCTCGAACGTGCAGCGGATGCTGGGGGCCAGGGCGGTGGCGCTGGAGCGGGTCGACATCGACTCCGGCCTGGCGCGGATCGGTCAGCAGGTCTGGTCCGCGCGGACCACGAGCGAGGAGCTGATCATCGACGAGGGCACCGTCTGCGAGGTCGTCTCCGTCGGCGGGGTCTACGCTTACCTGAAGCCGCACGAGGGACCGGCCCAGGACGGTCCGGACGAGGGCGGGGAAACCCAAGAGGAGGAGAGCCAGTGACCGAGATCGCGCTACCGCTCGCAGTCAACGCCGGGGCGATCGCACTGGCGGCAATCGCCATCCTGGTGCTGGTCACACTCGCCGCCGCGGTGCGGATCGTTCCCCAGGCAAGGGCCGGCGTGGTCGAGCGGCTGGGCCGCTACCAACGCACCCTGCAACCCGGCCTGGCGCTACTGATCCCGTTCATCGACCGGATGCTGCCCCTGATCGACCTCCGCGAGCAGGTCGTCACCTTTCCCCCGCAAGCGGTGATCACCGAGGACAATGTGAACGTCGGCATCGACACCGTCGTCTACTACACGATCATCGACCCGAAGTCGGTGACCTACGAGGTCGCGCAACCGATCCGCGCGATCGAGCAACTCACGGTGACCACCCTGCGCAACGTGATCGGCAGCCTCGACCTCGAGGAGGCGCTGACCAGCCGCGACGACATCAACACGCAGCTGCGCACCGTGCTCGACGAGGCCACCGGCAGGTGGGGAATCCGCGTCGACCGGATCGAGATCAAGGCAATCGACCCGCCGCCCTCGATCCAGGAGGCGATGGAGAAGCAGATGCGCGCCGAGCGCGACAAGCGCGCCGCGATCCTCAACGCTGAGGGCGCCAAGGCCTCCGCGATCCTGATCGCCGACGGCGACAAGCAGTCGCTGGTCCTACGGGCGCAGGGCAACAAAGAGTCGGCGATCCTCGAGGCCGAGGGCGACCGGGAGGCCCAGGCGCTACGAGCCGAAGGCGAGGCGAGTGCGGTTGCGACCGTGTTCGATTCGCTGCACAAGGGTCGCATCGACGAGGGCGTGCTCAGCTACCTCTACTTGGAGATGCTGCCGCAACTCGCGGCGGGAGAGGCGAACAAGTTGTTCATCATCCCGCAGGAGTTCACCGAGGCGCTCGGCAAGCTTGGCGAGACCGTCTCCAGGGCGACCAGCAGCGAGGGCGACGCCCACAAGTAGCCCGCCGCGCGGGACTGGGCAACTTCCGGCCGCCGGAGGAAAACGACGCCGCCGCGTTCACCGCCAGGCTACGCCCGTGGGGGGCCGAGCTGGGCCGGAGCGCCGCGCTCGACCAGGGCGGGCGGAACCGAGACCGAGCCGTCAGCGCGCTGGCGGTTCTCGATGATCGCGATCAGCGTGCGGCCGACCGCAACCGCGGTCCCGTTCAGGGTGTGGACCGGCTCGGGGCTCGCCCCCTCGCGTCGGCGGTAGCGGCAGTTGATGCGCCGAGCCTGGTAATCGGTCGTATTCGAGGTCGAGGTCAGCTCGCGATAGCGCTCCTGGCTCGGAATCCAGGCCTCACAGTCGAACTTCCGTACCGCCGGGGCGCCGAGATCGCCGGCCGCGATGTCGACCACCCGGTAGGGGATCTCCAGCCCGGCGAGAATCTCCTCCTCAATCGAGAGCAGCCTCCGGTGCTCATCGGCCGAGTCCCCGGGCTGCACGAAGCTGAACATCTCGACCTTGTCGAACTGGTGCACGCGGAAGATTCCACGCGTGTCCTTGCCGGCGGCGCCGGCCTCGCGCCGAAAGCAGGTGGAGATACCCGCGTAGCGGATCGGCAGTTGCTCGGGATCAAGGATCTCGTCGGCGTGAAGCGCCGCGAGCGAGACCTCGGAGGTCCCGACCAGAAAGAGCTGATCGGCGCCAACCTCGTAGATCATCTCGCGCTCGCCCGGAAAGAACCCGGTGCCGAACAGCGGGCCTTCGCGAACCAGCACGGGCGGCACCACCGGGGTACAGCCGCGCTCACCAAGCAACTCGACCGCGTAACGGATCAGGGCCAGCTCGACCAGCACCAGGTCACCGAGGAGATAGGCGAACCGGGAGCCCGACGCCTGGGCCGCCTTCTCGGTCTCAATCAGGCCAAGGGCCCGCCCGATCTCCAGATGATCACGCACCTCGTGCTCGAAGCTGGGGCGTTCGCCGACCTCGCGAAGCGGCACGGCATCCTCGTCGGAGTCGCCGTCGGGCGCCTCGGGATCCGGCGGATTGGGCAGGGTCGCGGCGAGTCGGCCGCGCTCCTCCTCGACCTCGCCGAGCTCGCCCTCGAGGGCCTTCACTCGGGCCGACAGCTCACGCATCCGCCCGATCTCCGCCGCCGCCTCCTCGCCCCTCCGCTTCGCCTCGCCGATCGCATCGGAGGCCACATTGCGCTGCGACCGCAGGCCCTCGACCTCCGGTAAGAGCTCGCGCCGGCGGCCGTCCAGCCGCAGCAGCTGATCGAGGTCGGAGTCGGCGCCAATCCGCGCGAGGGCCGCCCGGGTCGCGGCGGGATCCTCCCGGATGCGCCTCAGGTCCAGCAGGGGGCTAGCCGCCCGCTGCGTCGGTGCCCGAGGAGTCGTCGCTCTCGGGCTCTGGCTCGCCGCTCTCCTGCGCCGCCAGGTCGCCCTCTTCCTGGGCGGTCGGCCGCACCGGGTTGTCGACGTCCTTGCCCGACCACTCCTCGAGGAAGCGGGCGATTTCCACGGCATCTTCACCGACCGCGATGTTCTGGGGCATGATCGCGCCCGAGAAGCCGCCGTTCTGAATCGCGAACAGCGCATCCTCGAAGCTCTCAGTCCGCTCATCGAAATTCGGCCCCTGAGCGCGGACCAGGCGCTCGCCCGAACCCTGCGTGCCGGCCGCCGAGATCGTGTGGCATCCAGCGCAGCGCTCGGCGAACAGCTCAGCACCCTTGTAGGTGGGGTCGTCGGTCGAAACGGAAATTCCCTCGCTGCCGCAGGCGGCGAACAGGAGTGCCGCGGACGCTGTGGCGATCAGGACGAGTAGGGGTCGCACGCGGGCGGCATCATACTTTCCGAGGCCCTAGATGGTTCCCGCGGACTCCCCACCCCCGCCGATCGACCCCACCGAGCTGCGCTCGGCGATGGGTCGATTCCCAACCGGGGTGACCGTCGTCACGGCCTCGACCGACGACGGCCCGGCCGGGCTGGCGGCCAACGCGGTGACGTCGCTGTCACTCGAGCCGCCCCTGATGCTCGCGTGCCTGGACCGCGGCTCGCGCACCCTGCGGGCGGTCGAGTCCGCGGGTCGCTTCGGGATCAACGTGCTCGGCTCCGGCGACGCCGGGCTGGCCCGTGACTTCGGCCGCAAGCTCCCGCAGGCCGCGAAATGGGAGGGCGTCGCCTGGCGCGACTGGGAGGGGATCCCACATCTGGACGCGTCGATCGTGTTCGTCGCCTGCACGATGCGCGACGTGCTCGCCGGCGGCGACCACGTGATCGTCACCGGCGAGGTCGAGGCGATCTCGCAACGACCTGGTGAGCCGCTGGTCTTCGCCGACGGCGCCTACATGCGCCTCGACTGAGCCCGGGGCCCGGGGCCCGGGGGGACCGCCCGATCTAGATCTGGAGCAGCGCCGCACGCAGCGCCAGCCCGAGGATGACCAGGGCGGAAACCGCCATGATCCCCGTCTCGCGGCGGACGATCGCTGCGGCCACCGCGGCCTGGCGTTCCCGGGGAAGCGCGTCGAAGTCAAGGCCCTCGAGCTCGTGCTCGTTGGCGATCGAGCGGGCGCCCTCGGCGAGCAGGGAGACCAGGAGCGGCAGGACGCCATAGACGTAGTGCAGATCGGCCGCCTCGCGCCCCAAGAGCAGCAGTAGGCCACCCAGCGCGACCTGCAGGACGACGGCGAGCTGGGCGAAGCGCAGCAGGTACCAGAACCCGACCGAGGGCCGTCGCAGATACCAGGCTCCGGCACCCCAAACCCCGGCGCCGAGGTTCGCCGCGATCACCGTGATGCCGAGAATCAGATGTAGGCCGACCATTGGCCGCGCAACTCTAGAGCCGCGGGGCCGGGGTCGGGTAGAGTGCGAACGGTAAGCGGACCGGCGAGGAAATTGTGCTCCAGAGCTACCTACCAATCATCGTCTTCGCCGGACTCGGCATCATCGTCGGCGGCCTCTTCGGCAACCTCAATCGGGTGCTCGGCCCCTCCCGTCCGAACCCGGTCAAGAGCGAGGCCTACGAGTGCGGCCTGCCCTCCGACATCCAGCGCACCTTCCGCTTCGGGGTCAGCTTCTACATGGTCGCAATGCTGTTCATCCTGTTCGACATCGAGGTCGTCTTCCTGTACCCGGTCGGGGCCATCCTGAATGCGGCCGACAGCATCTTCGTGCTGGTCGAGATCGGCGTCTTCGTTTCGCTGCTGCTCGTGGCGCTCGGCTTCGTCTGGCGGAGAGGGGCCCTCAACTGGAGATAGAACGCCACAAGCTCCGCGGTCTGTCGCCACTCGATCAGCCGAGCTCCCCAGAGGATCTTCGGATCCGCCAGCTCCGGGCCCGCGATATGCAGCGCGGTCTGCTCAGCGAGGAGGAGCTCGACGACTACGTCCAGGAGCAGGTCCTGACCACAACCTTCGACAAGGCGGTCGCCTGGGCTCGCGGCAATGCAATGTGGCCGGCGACCTTTGGGCTCGCCTGCTGCGCGATCGAGATGATGTCAATGGTCTCGGCCCGCTACGACACGGCCCGCTACGGAGCGGAGGTCTTTCGTGCCTCCCCGCGCCAGGCCGACATGCTGATCCTCTCCGGCCGCGTGTCGATCAAGATGGTGCCGGTCATCCGCCGCATCTACGACCAGATGCTGGAGCCAAAGTGGGCGCTCTCGATGGGCGCCTGCTCGTCCTCCGGCGGCATGTTCGGCAACTACGCCGTGGTCCAGGGCGCCGACAAGTTCCTCCCCGTCGACATCCACATCCCGGGGTGTCCGCCGCGCCCGGAGGCACTGATGTACGGGATCCTCAAGCTCCGCAACAAGATCCTCGGCGAGCCCGAGCTGGGCTGGCGCACGCGCTATGGCGCCCACGGCACCGAGGAGGGTGAGCGCTCCGAGCAGGCCGGGGCGATCCCCGTATCGCGCGCCGGCAGCACCCCGGCCGACGGCCGCCTGGTCGGCGCCGTGACGCCCAGCGCCGAGCAGATCGCGGCCGAGGCCGAGGCCCTGGCGGCGGCCGGCGCCGACGCGAGACGACCACTCTCCGATGACGCCGGCGTCCCCGGCCCCCAGCGGGACCTGCCCTGATGCCCGACGCCCCCGGGGTCGAACTGATCGCCCACGAGGTCAACACCCGCTACGACGGGGCGGTGCTCGGAACCAGCTACGACCGCGCGCAGGCGGCCCTGATCGTCGGGCCCGAGTCGCTGCGCAAGGTGCTCAGGTACCTGAAGGAGGCGCCGGGTCAGGAATACGCGTTCCTAGCCTCCGTACACGGCGCCGACTACCTGCCGAAGACCCCACGCTTCGCCGTGCACTACGAGCTGCTCAACATGCCGAGGGTGGAGCGCCTGCGGGTCAAATGCCTGCTCGAGGACCCCGGCTCCGACGTGCTGCCCGAGGTCGACAGCGTCGTCGACATCTTCCCGACGGCTGAGCACCAGGAGCGCGAGGTCTACGACTTCTTCGGAATCGTTTTCCGTGGCCACCCGGACCTGCGCAGGATCCTGATGCCGGAGGACTACGTCGGCTGGCCGCAGCGGCGCGACTTCCCGATCGGTGGCGATCCCGTGATCTTCACCAACACCGAGGACGAGATCCCGGGCTGGGCGAGGTAGGAGTCGATGGCCGCGCCGACCGAGGGACGAATCGCCGACACGACCCGCACGATGGAACAGCTCGGCCGCGACGCGATCGGCCGGACCGAGGCCGAGGTCATCGGCACCTCGCCGATCGAGCACACGGCGCTCGAGCGGGAGGAGGAGCTGTTCACGATCAACATGGGGCCCCACCACCCCGCGACCCATGGGGTGCTGCGCCTGCTGGTCTCGCTCGAGGGCGAGGTGGTCCGCGACCTCAAGCCGGTGATCGGCTACCTGCACACGGGCATCGAGAAGTCCTGCGAGCAGCACTCGTACTGGAAGGCAATCACGTTCGTCGAGCGCATGGACTACCTCTCCTATTACTTCAACTCCGAGGCATTCGTGGGCGCCGTGGAACGGCTGCTAGGGCTCGAGATCCCGCCGCGGGCGAAATGGCTGCGCACGCTGCACCTGGAGCTGAACCGGATCAGCTCTCATCTGGTCGGGCTCGGCACCACGGCACTGGATCTCGGCGCGATCTCGATGTTCTGGTATTGCTTCCGCGAGCGCGAGACGATCCTCGACCTGATGGAGATGTCCTCAGGCCAGCGCATGCATACGCGTTACTTCCAGGTCGGGGGCGTAATCGAGGACATCCCGGTCGGCTTCGAGCGCAAGGTCCGCGAGTTCGTCGACGAGATGCCGACGCGGATCGACCAGTACGCCGCGCTCTTGGATCGCAATGAGATCTTCCTGCAGCGGACCAAGAACGTCGGGATCGTCTCCAAGGAGCGTCTCCTGGCGCTCGGCGTTACCGGGCCGCTGCTGCGCGCCGCGGGCGAGCCCTGGGACCTGCGCAAGGTCGAGCCCTACCTCGCCTACCCCGAGCTCGAGTTCGATATTCCGGTCGGCACGGTCGGCGACAACTACGACCGCTACAAGGTTCGGCTGCAGGAGATGCGGGAGTCGGTGAAGATCGTCCAGCAGTGCCTCGACGGCCTGCCCGAGGGTCCCTGGATCGCCAACGATCGCAAGGTCGTGCTGCCGCCCCGGCACGAGCTCGGCACCTCGATGGAGGCGCTGATCCACCACTTCAAGCTGGTCACCGAGGGCTTCCGGGTGCCGCCCGGCGAGGTCTACCACCCGATCGAGTCGCCACGCGGGGAGATCGGCTGTTTCGTCGTCGCCGACGGCTCGGCGAAACCGGCGCGGGTCCACATGCGGGAGCCGAGCTTCGTCAACCTGCAGGCGCTACGCGAGATGTCCATCGGGGGCTATGTCGCCGACCTGATCTGCAACCTCGCCCTGCTCGATCCGATCCTCGGAGGGATCGACCGATGAGGGCCGAGATCAGCGACGAGTTCCGGACCGAGGTCGAGCGCCTGATGGCGCTCTACCCCGAGAAGCGCTCGGCAATCCTCCCAGCCCTGTACCTGATCCAGGCGCGTGACGGCTACTGTACGCCGGAGGGCATCGCCCAGGCGGCCGAGGTCATGGACCTGCGCCCCGCGGAGCTCGAATCCGTGGCCAGCTTCTACGACCTCTTTCACTTGGAGCCAGCCGGTCAGCACCGGGTCCTGGTCTGCACCAACATCTCCTGCTGGATGCGTGGCGCCGACGAGCTGCTCGATGCCTTCTGCGCGGCGTCCGGCGCCGATCGCGAGAGCGCCGGCGACGGTGGGGCGCTGAGCGAGGGCGGCGACCTCTACGTGAGCGGCTTCGAGTGCCTCGGCGCCTGCGACATCGCGCCGATGGCCTCGATCGACGAGCGCTATTACGGACCGCTCGACGTCACCGACGCGGCCACCGTGGTCGAGCAGCTGCGCGGCGGCGCCGAGGTCGTTCCCGAGAAGGCGATGGCGAAGCGCCCTGCCGCGGGCGGCAGCGAGCCGCGACCCGATCCGCGGGTGGCGGAGGCCGAGTAGGCCTTAGGCCCCTCAGCCGGCCCGCGTTATCGCCTCCTCGATCTCAGCCGCCGAGCCCGGGGTGCCAAGCGCCTCGGTCCCGCCCGGCCCCTCGACCAGGACCGAGGGCGTCGAGTTGAAGCCCGCCTCCGCGGCCTGCTGCTGAGCCTCGGCCAGGGTCGCGTCCCACTTCGGGTCGGCCCGCGACTCGTTCCAGGCGTCGAGATCCTCGACACCTGCGGCGACGGCGATGTCGGTGAGGAACTCGCCGTCGATGTAGCCGCTCTCCTCGGCCCCCTGGTTGCGATAGAAGATCTCCACGAACTGCCAGTAGCGATCCTGCTCGGAGGCGGCGAGAGCCGCCTTTGCAGCGGTATTGGAGTCGGGCCCGATGATGTTGAAGTTGCGGAATTCGAGCTGTGCGTCACCGGCGCTGACCGGCCCTGAGATCAGCTCAGGAATCACAGATTCTGAGTACGCCGCGCAGGCGGGGCATTGGAGGTCGCCGAACTCGACGAC
>CAXMST010000033.1:0-3311 GCA_964196325.1 uncultured Acidimicrobiia bacterium | reverse complement strand
GGGGGCGGGTGGTAATCCGGCGTAGCCGTCAGCTGCAAGTGCGGGAATAGGAATCATTCATCTAGCTGCTGTCGCGGGAGGCGAGGGTGACCTCGACCTGCTCCCGTTCACCACCATCGTGGATCACCTCGACCTCGATCTTGTCGCCCGGTCGGGCTTCCGTGATCAGGCGCGACAGGTCGCTCTCACCGACCAGCCTCTCTCCGTTGATCGAGACGATCACGTCGCCTCCGACCTCGATCGGCTGGCCCTGGAACTGAATCGTCTCATCGCCGGCGCCTTGCAGGCCGGCGCTCTCGGCCGGACTGTTCTCGTTGACGGTGGTGATCAGTGAGCCGGTCGGAGCCGCGACGTCGAGCTGGTCGGCCAACTGCGGATAGAGCGGCACGCTCTGCACTCCGATGAAGGCGTACTCGGCCTTGCCGTCATCTCGCAAGTCGTCGATCGAGCGTTGCACCAGATTGGCCGGCACCGCGAAGCCAACGCCCTCGTTGCCGCCCGAGGTTGTGTTGATCTGCTGGTTGACCCCGACCACGAGACCATTGGGGTCGATCAGGGGGCCCCCGGAGTTGCCGGGATTGATCGATGCATCGGTCTGTAGCGCGCCCTCGATGCGGAAGTTGGTCAGCGAGTTGATCGAGCGGTCCGTTGCGGAGACGATCCCGGTCGACAGCGACTGCTCCTGCCCGAAGGGGCTGCCGATTGCAGCCACCGGGGTCCCGACCGCGACCTCTTCGGAGTTGCCGAGCTCGAGCGGCTCGAAGTCAAGCCCCTCGGGATCGATCTTGAGCAGTGCGATGTCCGCGTTGGGATCGAAGCCGATCACCTCGGCCGGAACCTGGTTGCGGTCGGTGAACTCGACGAAGACCTCATCGGCCTGGTTCAGATCCTCGGGCGCCGTGGTTTCCTGCTCAGGCGCCAGCAGTGGGTCCACGGCGGCCTCGGCGTCGGTGACCACGTGGGCGTTGGTGACGATCTCGCCCTTGGCGTTGATCACGAAGCCTGAGCCCTGGCCGCCGGAGGCGGCCGCGCCGTCGCCGAAGACCGCACGGACCGTAACCACTCCCAAGGCGGCGTCGGCGTAGAGCCCCTGCGAGTCAAAGCCCTCGGCCGGCGGGACCGAAACCCGCTCCGAGCCGGCCTCGGGCTCAGCGCTGGAGGTCTCGCTCGAGGCGTTCGAGCCTTCCGCGGCGTCCCCGGAAGCGGCGTCATCGTCGGAGCTGCAGGCGGCGAGCCCCAGCGCCACCAGCGCCACCGCGAGCAGGGCTACAACGCGGCCTGAGCGGGCCGGAAGCGGGCTGCTGTCGGGTTCGGATCTGATCGTCGTTCCACCAGTTCGATAGGCGCTCACCAGCATACGCACCAGCGCCTATGCGCTTTCGTGATCTGCATCTACATGCGGTTTGTCGCCCAGCCGGCCTCGGCCCCGGCCAATCGGCGGGGAGCAGAGGCGGTGCAGGCCGGACCGCTAATTTCCGACCGACCGTGTTCGACCCGAGAATCTACCGCGCCGGATTCATCCCGGTGATCGCAGCGGTCGTGGTGCTGATGTTCTCGCTCGAGCGGGCCCCCGACCCGCTCGAGCTGCCGATCGGGACCCCGCCGTTCTCGGCCCAAGAGAGCTCCCAGTTGGCCCGCGCCCTGGCCCGGGAGGCGCCGGTCCGCACCCCCGGCTCCGAGGGCGATCTCGCAAGCGCCGACCTGGTGCGAGAGAGCTTTGCGGAAATCGACGGCGGCGAGGTCGCGGAGCAGAGCTTCGAGGCGCCCTTCGACGGGGCCACGGTCGATACGCGAAACGTGATCCTGACCCTGCCCGGACAGCGACCGGAGACGTTGCTGATCGTGGCACCGCGCGACACAGCCGGATCCAGCCCGGGCGCAGCCACCTCCGCAGCATCGACGGCGACGCTGCTGACGCTCGCCGACATCCTCGGCGGTTCCCGTCATGAGCGCACGATCGTGCTCGCTTCGGTCTCGGCCGGCGGCTCCGGCTCCCGCGGGATCCGCGAGCTGGTCGAGGCGCTGCCGCTGGAGGGGGGGATCGAGGCTGCGATCGCGATCGAGGCGCCCGGGGTCAGGGAGCGGCAGCGGCCTTTCGTGATTCCGGGTCGCTCGCCAAACCACAGCCCGCCCGCCGTGCTGGTCGGCACCGCCGAGGCGATCGCGACGCTCCAATTCGGGGAGGAGGCGGCACCGACGAACGGCTGGCGCTCATTCGTACGACTGGCACTTCCGCTCGGGATCGGCCCCGGCGACGCGCTCGCCGACGAGGGGCTCGAGGCGATCACGATCTCGGCCGCCGGGGAGCGCCCGCCCGAGACGGACGAGGGGACGGTCTGGCGTCGCACGATGTCGATGGCGGGCAGCTCCGTACTCGGTCTGGTTCTGACCATCGACGAGTCTGAGGCGACCGTGAGCGGCGGTCCGGACAGCTACCTGGCGATCGGCGACAACCTGCTGCCGACCTGGACCCTCGGCCTGCTCGGGCTGACCCTGATCCTGCCGGCCCTGCTGGCCGCCGGCGACCTGTGGCTGCATGACCGCCGGCGGGATCCGCGCAAGGCCCGGCGCGCGGTCCCCTGGGTGCTGGAGCGGGGCCTGCCTCCCCTGGCCGCCCTCCTGCTCGCCTACCTGCTCGCCCTCGTTGGCCTGATCCCCGATCCCGCGGTTCCCTACGACCCGGGAGAGTTCCCGCCCGGGGTCGAGGGGGCTGTGGCGCTGCTGCTGCTGCTCGGCGTCGCTATCGCCGCTCTGATGATCCGCCCGATGCGGACCCCCCTGGACGCCGAACCCCAGACGCTCGCGGCCGCCGCCGGTGTGATCGGCTCGGTAGCGCTGCTCGGGATCTGGCTGTTGGAGCCACTGATGGCGCTACTGCTGGCCCCGACCGCGCACGTCTGGGTGCTCGCGGCCCGCCCTCAGGGGCCACCGCGAGCGCTCCTGGTCGGCGCGGTGGCCCTGCTCTCGCTGCTGCCGATTGCGGCCGCGAGCGTTGAGCTTGCAAGCAGTCTCGCGCTCGGGGCTTCGATCCTCTGGCAGCCGCTACTGATGGTCGTCACCGGCCAGATCGGGACGCTGACCGCGCTGCTGTGGTGTCCCCTGCTGGGCGGCCTGGCCGCCTGCCTTGCCGCGTGCCGAGCGGGCCCACAGACCGCGCCCCCGACACCGACGACACGCACCCGGGTGCGCGGTCCCTCCGGATACGCCGGGCCGGGTTCGCTGGGCGGCACTGCCTCCACCTGGCGCCGCTAGTGCACGCGTCCGTAAGTACGGTCGCGCTCAGGCGAGTGGCCGGGGGTGGCTGGCGGTGG
>CAXMST010000032.1:0-11104 GCA_964196325.1 uncultured Acidimicrobiia bacterium | reverse complement strand
GGCGGTGGGGCCGCCGACGCCGGTCGCTTGGACCGTTAGCTCAAGCCCGGCCTTGGTCTCCCCGTGGTAGCCCCAGAGCCCGCGGTGATGGTTGCTCATGCGTGCCTCAACGAGCAACTCCTGGGCGATCGTCAGCGCCCGCGCCGGATCACCACAGAGGACCGCGGTTGGGGCGATCGGGGCCATCGGTCTCAGATAGGGCGGCATCCGTGTCGCCAAGATAGATGTTCGGGGGCGGTCGGCTCCAATCAGTCACCATCAGTCATCTAAGCTGCGCGAGGCCATGGCCGAGCCCGAACGATCCCAGCGGCCCAGCTCCGACGGCCCCCACGAACCGGTCGGCAAGCAGCTGCGCAGCGCCGTCGAGCGAACTCTTTCGGCGACCGCGGGCTCTGCCGCGGAGACCCAGCAGCGCGCGCGCGAGCTGCTCGATGAGGTCGGTCGCCGGGGTGAGGAGGCGCGCGGAGAGCTCGGCCGACGCGGTGACGCGGCGCGGGCCCAGGTGAGCCGCAGGGCCGGGGCCGCCCGTGGCGACATCGCCCGCCGCGGCGAGGAGACGGCGCATCGGCTCGCGGACGCGATTTCCGAGCTCCGCCAGAACGATCGTGCCGATCTCGGAGTGGTGGACGACCAGCTTGGCGCACTCGAGAGCGCACTGGGCGATCTCGAGCGAATCCTGCGCGGGGAGCGGGATCCAGAGGGTATGACTAACCCTGAAGCTGAGGGTGAGAAAGGCCCTGGTGAGGCCGATTCCGGTGCCTGAGGGCCGCCGGATCGCGATCGCAGGAATCGCCGGCCACTGGGGCACGGCACTGGCCCAGCGGCTTGCGGCCGACCCGTCCGTCGAGCGGATCTACGGCCTCGACACGCAGGCCCCGGCGGTCGAGCTCGAGCGCACCGAGCTGCTCGAGGTCGACATCCGCAGCCCGGCGCTGACCCGGGTCCTGCAGGGGACCGGCGTGGACACCGTGGTCCACTGCGGGATCCTCTGGTACCCAGAGCCCGGCAAGCCGGCGCGGACGCTGCACGACATCAACGTGATCGGCACCCTGCAGTTGCTGGCCGCCTGCGAGCGCACGGAGACGCTGAGGCGGGTGGTCGTGCGCGGCTCGGCGGCGATCTATGGGTCTGAGCCGGCCGGCCCGTCGTTCTTCAGCGAGGAGATGGCGCGCAGCGTCCCGCTGCGGAGCAGCTTTCAACGGGACATCGGTGAGCTCGAGGCCTACTTCGAGAATTTCGCTGACCGCCACCGCGACCTGCTCTGCTGCATGTTGCGCTACCAGCCCGAGATCGGACCGGAGCTGCGGACCCCGCTCTCCCGGTACCTGTCATTACCGGTGGTCCCGACCCAGCTCGGTTTTGACCCGCGCCTGCAGTTGCTGCACTCCGAGGATGCGATTGCCGCCCTGCACAGGGCCAGCCTGAACCCGATCCGGGGCGCCGTCAACGTCGCGCCGTCCGGCTCGATCTCCCTCAGCCGCGCGATTCGGATCGCCGGGGGCGTCCAGCTTCCGGTCCCTCATCCCTTGTTCGGTCCGACCCTTTCCGGACTCGGCCGGCGGCTCGGTGTGGGCGGCCTCTACGGTGATGCCGTGCGCCTGCTGCGCTATGGGCGCGGGATCGACAACCGCAGGCTCCGGGAGGAGCTCGACTACCAGCCCCGCTTCGACGCGGTGTCCACGCTGCGCGACTTCACCGAGCGCCGCGGAACCCGGCTCCCGGCACCTGGGCCCGGCCTGCCCGCGGCCCTCAGCGCCAACGCCGGGGCCGCGCGATGACCCCGCAGCCCGGGTCCCGGGCGGTCGGTTCGACGCCCGCGGTTGCGGCGATCGAATTCCTCCAGGGCCTGCGGGCCGGGCTCGAAGCCGGCCTGGCGCCCGAGGCGGCGGCGGAGCTGGCCGCCGCGGCGCTGCCCGAGTCGGTTCGGAAGCCCGTCAGGGGCGTCCTTGCCCGCCTGCGCGGGGACAACCATGAGGACGAGTGGGGTTTCGACGAGGAGCTGGCCGAGACGGCCTACCCGGTATTCGAGCTGCTCTACGAGCGCTGGTGGCGAGTGCGGTGCACGGGGGTCGGCCACGTTCCTTCGCACGGTCGCGCGATGCTTGTCGCCAATCACGCCGGCTCGCTGCTCCCGTTCGACGCCGCAATGATCACCACCGCCCTGATGAAGGAGCACCCGTTGCCGCGCTGGCCCCGGTTCATGGCACTCGACTGGGCCTTCGCGGCCCCCTTCCTCGGTCCCTTCATCCGCAAGGTCGGGGGCGTCCCCGCCAACCATGCAAACGCGACCCGGATCCTCGACGCCGACGAGCTCCTGATGACCTTCCCGGAGGGCGCAAAGGGGAGCGGCAAGCGATACTCCGAGCGCTACCAGGTGCAGCGCTTCGGCCGCGGTGGGTTCGTTGAGATCGCGCTGCGGACCGGCACCCCGATCGTCCCGGTCGCGGTCATCGGTGCCGAGGAGACGTATCCGATGATTGCCGACGCCGCACCGCTGGCCCGCCTGCTCGGCGCGCCGTTCGCTCCGATCACGCCGACGTTTCCCTGGCTCGGGCCGCTTGGGCTGGTGCCGCTGCCCTCCCGCTGGCGGATCGAGTTCTGCGCTCCGGTCGATCTCAGCCCCTACCCGCCCGAGGCGGCCGAGGATCGGCGCCTGGTGCTCGACCTCTCCGAAGCGGTGCGCGAGAAGGTCGCCGGGGCCGTCCGCGAGAACCTGCTCGAGCGAGGGCCGGCGTTTGGCTGAGGCCGCCGGATCGGATCGCGTCCGCCGCGAGGCGCACGACAAGATCACCCTGCGCGAGGCGGCGCGTCGCTCGGGGGTCTCCGAGTCGACTCTGAAGCGCTGGGCCCAGGCGGGGATCGTGCCCGTCCGCCGAGGCCGCTGGACCGCGGGGGCGGCGGCGCAGGCTCGGGTCGCCGCCCGAATGCGCGACCGTGGCTATTCGTTGCGAGAGATCCGCCGGGCGGCCCGCGACGGCCGGCTCGCATTCGGCTTCGTCGAGGATCTGCTTCCGGTCTCCGAGCGCGGCCACAGCCGGCACGAGGTCGCGGAGTTGGTCGACCTCGACGACGAGTTGGTCGAGCGGATCATGACCCTGCTCGGGGTCCCGGTCGCTAACGCCGACCGCCTCAGCGATGATGACCTCGAGGCCATCCGAATCATCAAGCGCGTGCTCGACTCGGGCTTCCCGCTCGTTGCCGTGCTGCAGCTGATTCGGGTCTACGCCCAGTCGATGCGGCGGATCGCCGAGGCCGAGGTCCGCCTCTTTCACCTGTTCGTCCACGAGCCCCTGATCGACGACGGGGTGCCGCCGCTGGAGATGGCCCAGGAGATGGGAGAGTTGGCCGAGCGCCTGTTCCCGGCGATGTCACCGATCACCGAGTACGCGCATAGTCGCTACCTGCGCCACTACATCGAGCAGGACGTGGTCGGCCACATGGAGGCCGATCTCGGCAGCGATCGCCGCTCGGGCCAGGTGGAGATGGCCTTCTGCTTCGTTGATATCACCGGCTTCACTAGATATACGGCGGAGGAGGGCGACGAGGAGGCGCTGGATCTGGTTGAGCGCTTCGTCGAGACCGTCGAGGCGACCTTGCCCGCCGAGGCGACGATCGTGAAGACGATCGGCGACGAGGTCATGGTCGTATCGCCGGACCCCGCGACT
Source organism: uncultured Acidimicrobiia bacterium (assembly GCA_964196325.1). Lineage (GTDB taxonomy): Bacteria > Actinomycetota > Thermoleophilia > Solirubrobacterales > 70-9 > CAXMST01. Next base: position 7,439 of record CAXMST010000032.1, on the reverse strand, counting down.
TTGGTCGAGTGGGCGGTGGGTCTGCTCGCCCTGTTCGGCGAGCGGCCGCGCCCCCGCACCGGGCTGCACTTCGGCCGGGCCGTATACCGGGACGGAGACTACTTCGGGGGTGACGTCAACCTCACCCATCGGGTCGTAGCCAGGGCGCTCGGTGGAGAGGTGCTGGTGACCACCGCGCTCCTCGACGAGATCGGCTCCTCCGAGTACCTGCAGTTCGAGTCGATCGGCGACGTCGAGCTCAAGGGCTTCCCCGAGGCGACAGAGCTGTTCGTCGCCGGGCGCCGAATCTAGCCCTCGCGGTGGCGCCTCGGCGCTGCCTATGATCGTGCGTCAAGCTGATGATGAGCGACTCCGAAACGTTCGAGCACCTCGTCGCTGAGGTCTTGGCGTCGGGCCTCGTGGCGGCCCAAAGCGACGGCGTGGCGATGCTCTCAGGCGGTGCCGACTCCGCCTGCCTGGCGGTTGCTCTCGTCGAGCTGCGCGGACCGGAGTCGGTGGCTGCCCTGCACGTCAACTACGGGCTCCGGCCCGAGGCCGAGGAGGCCGAGGAGGCCGCCCGCGCCCTCTGCGCGCGGCTTCGCATCGACCTGCACGTCGAGCGCCCCGAGCTCGAGGGAGGGAACCTCCAAGCCCGGGCCCGGAGCACGCGCTACGCGGCGGCCGAACGTCTCCGCGGGCGGCTCCGGGCCGGCTGGATCGCGACCGGTCACACCCGCACCGACCTGGCCGAGACGCTGATCTATCGGCTCTCGGTATCGCCGGGCTCGCGGGCGCTGCTCGGGCTCCCGGCTCGCAACGGTTCGGTGATCCGGCCGATGCTCGCCGTCGGGCGCTCCGAGATCCGCCGGTTGGCCGCGGATGCTCGGCTGCCCTTCGTCGATGACCCCACGAATGCCGAGGCGCAGTTCGCGCGCAACCGGATTCGCAACGAGGTGATTCCCTTGCTCGAGGAGATCGGGCCCGAGCTCGAGCGCAACGTGGCTGAGACGCGGGCTGAGCTTGCCGAGGATGCTGAGCTGTTGCGGGGCCTCGCCGAGGAGGCGATCGCCGAGGCCGGCTGCGCCTCCGGCGCCCCGATTCGGCACGAGGAGCTGGTGGTTATGGCCCCGGCCCTGCGCCGGGCGGTACTCACGGAGCTGGCCGAGCAGGCGCTCGCCGACGGCGGCGTCCGGATCGGTCGGGCCAGGGCGGCTGAGATCCTGCGTCTCGCGGGCGCGGCCGAGGGCGGTGTGGTCGAGCTTGGGCGCGGGCTACGAGCCGTGGCCGAGGCCGGCACGGTTCGCTTCGGCACCGAGCTCGAGGGTCCCGACCCAGCCCCCGTGCGGCTCGCGATTCCGGGCACCGTGCGCTACGGCGACTGGGAGATCCGGGCGGAGGTGAGCGAGGGCGCGGTTGCGGCGGCGGGGCCCGAGCTCGCAACGCTCGACGCCGACCGGCTTGGCGGCGACGTTGAAATCCGTTGCTGGCAGCCGGGCGACCGGATCCGGCCGCTCGGTCTGGACGGCAGCAAGTCCTTGCAGGATCTGTTCACCGACGGCGGCGTACCGCGCTCGCTCCGCCGCCGCCTGCCGGTGTTGGTCGCCGGCGGTCGGATCGCTTGGGTGGCGGGCCTGGCGGTCTCCGATGAGTTTCGGCTTGAGCGGTCCTCGGGCCGCTCGGCCGTGATCACCGCGAGGGCCCTGGGCGGCACGGCCTAGCCACTAGATCCAGATGAATGGTCCCTATTCCCGCACCCACGGCTGACGCAGCTGACAGCTACGCCGGATCACCACCCACGACCTCGCGCGGCGCCCGGCTTGGTCAGCCGCGCCCCCGTGGGCACGGTCATTCGGAATCAGTCATCTAGACTCCCACGCGGATGAGCGAACCGAGCGCCGGCCCCGGGAATGAGTCGATCGGCGAGGTGCTCGTCTCGCAGGCCGATCTGAGCCGGCGGGTCAGCGAACTGGCGGCCGAAATCGACCGTGACTACGCCGGCCGCGACCTGATTCTGATCGGGATCCTCAAGGGCGCGGTGATCTTCATGTCCGATCTGATGCGGCAGCTTTCGACCGCCTGCGAGGTCGACTTCATGGCGATCTCGAGCTACGGCTCAGCCACCGACTCGAGCGGCGTCGTGAGGATCCTCAAGGACCTCGAGATCGCGATCGGCGGCCGTGACGTGTTGATAGTCGAGGACATCATCGACTCCGGCCTGACCCTTCAGTACCTGCAACGCAATCTCCGAGCCCGCGATCCGCGCTCGCTCGAGGTCTGCGCGCTGCTGACCAAGCCCGAGCGGCGCCGGGTTGACCTGCCGATTCGCTACGTGGGCTTCGAGATTCCGGACCGCTTCGCGATCGGATACGGGCTCGACTACGCGCAGCGCTACCGCAACCTGGACTACGTTGCGGTGCTGGAGCAGTGAGCCCAGGCACGCCTCTTTATTTAGGCGACGCATAGCCGCCCTGTTAGGCTGAGAGCAGCGCAATTGGGGCGTGATTCCCCTTTTCCAGCGCGCCTTTTCAAGACCCTGAGCATGCAAGCACCCAGCTACCAGCAGGAGCCAGCGAAGCGATGAAGCGGATCTCCCGTAGTGGTGCGCTGGTGCCGATCCTGATCGTGATCGTGCTCGCGTTCTTCGCGCAGCGCCTGATCTCGCCGCCAGCGGAGGAGCAGACGCCCACCTACTCGGAGTTCATCGAGGAGATCAACAGCGCCTCGGGCGCGGCCGCGATCGAGTCGGTCGAGATCAAGACCGAGGACAACGAGATCAAGGTGATCCCCGTTGACGAGGAGGAGACCGAGTACACGACCGGCTTCCCGAACAACACCGAGCAGGAGCTGGTCGCCACGCTCGAGCGCCAGAACATCTCGACCACGGTCGAGCCCAAGGGCGGCGGCGGGATCCTCAGCCTGCTCACCTTCGTGCTGCCGTTCATCCTGATTCTCGCCTTCTGGATCTTCATCATGAATCAGATGCAGGGCGGCGGCTCACGGGTGATGAACTTCGGCAAATCCAAGGCCAAGCGGATGTCTGTGGATGCACCGAAGATCACCTTCCGCGACGTCGCCGGCGCGGATGAGGCCGTCCAGGAACTGCACGAGATCAAGGAGTTCCTCGAGAACCCGAAGAAGTTCCAGGCGCTCGGCGCCCGGATCCCCACGGGAGTGCTGCTCTACGGACCGCCCGGGACCGGCAAGACCCTGCTCGCGCGGGCCGTGGCCGGTGAGGCCGGGGTGCCGTTCTTCTCGATCGCGGGCTCGGACTTCGTCGAGATGTTCGTCGGGGTGGGCGCCAGCCGCGTCCGCGACCTGTTCGAGCAGGCCAAGCAGAGTTCCCCCTGCATCATCTTTATGGACGAGATCGACGCCGTCGGCCGCCATCGCGGCGCCGGCATGGGCGGCGGTCACGACGAGCGCGAGCAGACCCTGAACCAGCTGCTGGTCGAGATGGACGGCTTCGAGATGAAGGACAACATCATCCTGATCGCCGCCACCAACCGCCCCGACATCCTCGATCCCGCGTTGCTGCGGCCCGGCCGCTTCGATCGCCAGGTCGTCGTCGATCGCCCCGACCGCAAGGGCCGTAAGAAGATTCTCGAGGTCCACACTCGGGGGAAGCCGCTGGCGTCCGAGCTCGATCTCGACACGCTCGCCGGACAGACGCCCGGCTTCACCGGTGCCGACCTCGCCAACCTGATCAACGAGTCGGCGCTGCTGACGGCGCGCAAGGGCCGTAAGGAGATCACGATGGAGGAGCTCGAGGAGGGGATCATGCGCGTGATCGCCGGACCCGAGAAAAAGACGCGGGTGATGAGTGAGAAGGAGCGCCTGATCACCGCCTACCACGAGATGGGTCACGCGATCGTCGGCCACACGCTGCCCAACTGCGACCCGGTCCACAAGGTCTCGATCATCAGTCGCGGCCAGGCGCTCGGCTACACGATCAGCCTGCCCACCGAGGACAAGTTTCTGACGACTCGGGCGGAGCTCGCCGCCACGATGGCGATGACTCTTGGCGGCCGGGCTGCCGAGGAGCTGATCTTCAGTGAGATCACCACGGGTGCCTCGAACGACCTCGAGAAGGTAACCGCCACGGCGAAGCAGATGGTGATGCGCTACGGGATGTCCGAGCGCCTCGGCCCGAGGGTCTTCGGCCACGATCAGACGCAGCCGTTCCTGGGCCGCGACATGCACTCGGAGCCCGACTACTCCGACGAGATCGCGCGTGAGATCGACGCTGAGATCCGGCGCGTTGTCGAGGAGGCCCATCAGGCCGCCAAGGACGCGCTCGCCGAGAATCGGGAAGGCCTCGACCGGGTCTCGAAGATTCTGCTCGAGCGCGAGACGCTCGACGCCGAGCAGTTCTCGGCCTTGCTCGACGGCGCCGCCGAGGAGGACGTCTTCCCCGCTGACGCCGAGGAGGAGGACGCCGAGGTCGCCGCGGAAGAAGAGCCGGAGCCGGAGGCGGAGCGGGGCTCGATGCACGAGGGCGCACGCCCGACGACGCCGCCGCGGCCGGGCTTTGCCGGCGGCGCCGCCGAGATGCGCTCAGACTGATTCTTCGGTTCGCGCCCGCCCGCACCAGCCCGGGCACTTGATTCAATCCGCTCGCATGGATGCGCAGCTGCCCCGGTTGATCGGGATCGTCAACGTCACCCCGGATTCGTTCTCCGACGGCGGCCGCTTCTTGGAGCCGCAGAGGGCGATCGAGCACGGGCGTAGGCTCCGGGCCGAAGGCGCCCAGATCCTCGACATCGGCGGTGAGTCGACCCGACCGGGCGCCGAGCCGGTCGGGGTCAAGCAGGAGCTGGAGCGCGTACTCCCCGTGATCGAGGGGCTCGCGTCGGTGCGGGCGACGATCTCGATCGACACGGTCAAGCCCGCGGTGGCCGCGGCGGCGTTGGAGGCCGGCGCGACGATCGTCAACGACGTGACCGCGCTCAGCGACCCCGAGATGGCGGCGCTGTGCGCCGAGCGCGGGGCGGAGGTGATCCTGATGCACATGCGGGGAACCCCCCAGACGATGCAGCTCGACCCGCGCTATGACGATGTCGTCGACGATGTCAAGGCTTTCCTCAGCGAGCGGATCGAACTGGCGCTCGATGCCGGGATCGAGCGGCGGCGGATCATGGTCGATCCAGGGATCGGCTTCGGCAAGACGCTCGAGCACAACCTGGAGCTGCTGCGGCGTCTCGGCGAGCTCCGGGATCTCGGCAGCCCGCTGGTCCTGGGGACCTCGCGCAAGAGTTTTCTGGAGGCCCTGACCGGGCGCGACGTGGACGCCCGCCTTGGCGGCTCGATCGCCTCCAGCGTGCTCGGGATGGCCGCCGGCGCCGACCTGTTGCGCGTCCACGATGTCGCCGCCACCCGCGAGGCGGTGCTGGTCGCGACGGCGATCCTCGGCCGCCGCCCCTGGCGGGCGCCGCAGGAGGTGGGGGGGTGAGCGAGCCCGAGGTGTGGATTGAGTTGCGCGGCCTGCGGGTCTCTGCGCGGATCGGGATCACCGACGCGGAGCTGGAGATCGAGCGGACGCTGCTGATCGACCTCGACGTGATCCCGCGTGATGTCGGGGCGACGAGCAGCGATCGGATCGAGGAGACGGTCGACTATTCGAGCTTGGCGGCCGAGGCCGAGCGCCTCGCCCGGGCGGCCCCGCACCGCACTCTGGAGCGGTTGGCGGCCGAGATCGCCGAGGCGATCCTGGCCGGCGGGCAGTGTGAGGAGGTCGGGGTCCGCGTTGCCAAGCCCGAGCCGCCGATGTCGCAGAGCGTCGACCACGTCGCGGTCCGGGTTGCCCGGAGCCTTACTTGACCGGGCCGCGGGCCGGCTACCTCAGCCTGGGCTCCAATCTGGGCGATCGTCGTGCCAACCTGCGAGCCGGGTTGGCGGCGCTCGACGCCGGAGGCGCCTCGGTCACGGAGCTCTCCTCTCTGTATGAGACCGCCCCGGTCGGCCTCTACGAGGGCCCCCAGGGCGATTTCCTCAACCTCGTCGGGGCGATCTCGACGACGCTCGAACCGACTGAGCTGCTGGCCCTGTGCAAGCGGGTCGAGGCAGATCTAGGTCGTGATCCGAGCGGGCCGCGGCACGGGCCGAGACCGCTCGACGCCGACATCCTGACTCTCGGAGAGATCCGCCTGCGCTCCGGCGAGCTGACGATCCCGCACGTGTCGATGACCGAGCGCCGCTTTGTGCTGGAGCCGCTGTTGGAGTTGGACCCCTCGGCCGCGCTCCCGGATGGGCGAGCCCTCGCCGACTGCCTGGCGGCGCTGCCGCCCGAGCGGGTCGAGCGACTCGGCCGGCTGTAGCTGGTCGGATCTAGGTCGGCTCGGCCGCCGGCGCCGGCCGCCAGGACTTCCACTCATCCGGCAGTGCCGCGGGCGCGTAGCCAAGGTACTCGGGCGCGAGGTCCAAGGCGTAGTCCCGGCAGGGTCGGTCGGTGAAGGCGTCGCGCACGTCGTCCATCGTCAGCAACAGTCGCAGGCAGGTCGCGATCTGGAAGTCGGCGACGTTCGGCTGCTCGGTGCCGATCACACCAGCCGCGAGCAGCTCGTCCACTCGGTCGAGGATCGCCGGCAGCTGCCCGAGGTCGGCTCGGACGGCCTCGTCGTCGGCCGCGTTGAAGCGCTTCGACAGGTGGACGAGCGGCGCCGCGGTCCTCGCCGCCAATCCCACGGGCACCCCGAGGCGGGCTCCCTCGAGATAGCTACGCCGTCCGCGCGGATCTCGGCTGAGGATGTTCCAGATGATCCGGCGGGCCAGTTGCTGCACGTCGGCGTCGGCCCACTCCTCGGCCTCCTCGACCGCGGCCCGGCGCTCGGGGTCCGCGCTCTGGCTAGGCAACAGGGGTGGCTCCGGCACGGCCTGATCGAGTGCTCGTGCGATTGCCATAGTGCCTTGGATTCTTTCCCCGTCGAGGCGCAACGCCGGCACCGTCACCCGCGGGAAGCCTGCCGCCCGAAGGATCCCCTTGGAGAGGACCGGGACCAGGTCGACCCGCGAATAGTCGATGCCCTTGTGCTCGAGCATCAGCCTGGCAGCCATCGCCGGGTGCGAGCCTGGCAACACGAATAGCCGTGCCTTCATCGCGCCGGAGTCTAGATGACTGATTCCGAATGACCGTGCCCACGGGGGCGCGGCTGACCAAGCCGGGCGCCGCGCGCGGCCGCAGCCCGTAGCGGAGCTACGGGCAAGGTCGTGGGTGGTGATCCGGCGCAGCCGTGAGCTGCGTCAGCCGTGGGTGCGGGAATAGGAATCATTCATCTGGTCGGCCCGGCGCCGACGGCCGCCCCAGACGGGCTCGCCGCCTAACCTCCCAGGGGCGAATGCTGCTCACGGTAGACATCGGCAACACCCAGACGCACATCGGCTGCTTCTCCGGCTCCGAGTTGCGTGCGAGCTGGCGGCTGGCCACGAATGCCTCGGTCACCGCCGACGAGCTCGCGCACCTGCTT
>CAXMST010000031.1:0-4288 GCA_964196325.1 uncultured Acidimicrobiia bacterium | reverse complement strand
CGACCAGGGCGGCGATCGCGCCGGAGAAGTCGGAGGTTCCGGCCGAGATCGAGATCACCAAGGTGATCGCGCCGGGGCCGGCCACGAACGGCATCGCGTAGGGCACGATTACCTGGCCCTCGAAGCTCTCGGGATCGGGCTGACGACCCCCGTGGGGGAGATAACTACTCCTCGGTCAACGACGGGGACGGGCCCCGGTCCTACGAGGAGTTCGCCTCTAGTACAAGCCGCTCAGGGGTTCAGATGAGCGTCGAGCGCTTCCTGCTCCGGCGGATGCAGGGGCGGGTGATCGTCCCCCGCGTGGGAGGAGGCGGTTACCCCCCCGCCGGTGCTGCCGCCCCCCGTGCCCCCGCCGCCACCATTACCGCCGCCGCTGTCGCCGGTGCCGAGGCCGCCGTCCTCGCTGTCGACCTCGCCGCCGTTACCGAGGTCGGTCTCCCAGAAGCTCGTGCGCCGCTTCGCGGCCGGCTTGGTCAGCTCGACATGGATGTGGTCGATGTGGCCCTGGGTCGGATCGGCATTGCGCTTGCCTCCCGAGCAGGCGCTGTAGCCGCTCCAGCCATTGTCGCCGGCCTGCCAGAAGCGGCAGTTGTAGATGATCAGCTGAATCCCCATGCGCCGGGCGAGCGCGTTGCGATTGCCGCGGTCGTCCTTGGCCAGCCAGGTGTTGATCACCGACATCGCCCGGGTCTTGTCACGCTTGTGGCGGGCGTCGAGCATCCAGTCAAGCGCCCGGCCGGTGCCGTGGACGCCACCATCGCAGCGGATCGTCCCGTAGATCGTGTCCTTGGCCGTATTCGCCTTCATCCACTTGATCAGCGCCGACATCCCCTTCGGGTGACGCTTGACGCAGCCGCCGGCACCGTCGTAGCGAACCGGATCGAGCTTGGTCCCGAGTAGGACTCGGTCGTTGGCCGGATTCGAGCTCAGCGTCTGTCTGGCGGCAGCGGTCCCGCCGGCGGCCAGCACGGCCAGCGCGGCGAGCAGCAATATGCGGGGACTGAAGCGTGTCTGCATGGCGCTCCGCGAGGTGACGACCTCCCTCACCAAATGGTCACTCCACCCTCACAGAAGGCTCATAGCGTACCGACTCGGCCCGTCGGATGTGGCTTCGTGCGGCCCCCGGCCGCGCCCGGACGGCTCAGGCCCTGGTGAAGCGCCGGCTCGCCGTGGGTGAGGCCTGCTCGTCGAGCTCGACCTTCTCGGCCCCGGGCGCCGTGATGTCATCCGCCTCCCGGGCCGCGGCAGCCTCGAGCGCGGCGATCTTTTCCGGGGTCAGGTCGTCGGCGTTCTCGGCCTCGATCCGGCCCAGCCACTCTGCTCCGCGGGCGGACTCGCGCTCGTCGAAGTCGACCCGGCCCCCGGCTCCCACCGAGCGGTCGATCTCCTCGAACAGGGTCTCGACGAGTTGCTCCTGGGGAACCTTGCGCAGTGGCTTGCCGTGGGCAAAGATCAGCCCCTCGTCCTTGGCCCCGGTGATCCCGAAGTCGGCATGTGAGGCTTCGCCGATCCCGTTCACCGCACAACCCAGCACCGCGACCTCGATCGGATCCTTGTAGGCCTCCAGACGCTGCTCGATCTCGGCGACCACGGTGTCCATGTCGAACTGAAGGCGACCGCAGGTCGGGCAGGCGATCAGGACCGGGCCGCGCTCGCGGATCTGCAGGGCCTTGAGGATCTCCCAGGCGACCTTGACCTCCTCCTCGGCGTGAAATGTGGAGAGGCTGATCCGGACCGTGTCCCCGACGCCGTCGGCGAGCAGCGTGCCGAGGCCTACCGCCGACTTCAACGAGCCCGACCACTTCGTGCCTGCCTCGGTGACCCCGAGGTGGATCGGATAGGGAATCCGTTCGGAGAGCAGGCGGTTGGCGGCGATCGTATTGGGCACGTTTGTCGACTTGATCGAGACCTTGAAGTCAGTGAACTCGAGGCCCTCCATCAGCTCGACGAACTCGACCGCGGCGGCAACCAGGGCGTCAACGGGGCGCTCGCGCTCGAGCTCATGGAGGTGCTTGGGTAACGAGCCCGAGTTGACCCCGATCCGCATTGGGACCCCGGCGGCCGTCGCCCGCTCGGCAACCTCGGCAACCTTCTCGCGGCCGCCGATGTTCCCGGGGTTGAGACGAATGCAGTGGGCGCCGGCGTCGATCGCCTTCAACGCCAGCGTGTGGTTGAAGTGGATATCGGCGATCACCGGGATCGGGGACTCCTTGACGATCGTGCGTAGGGCCACGACGTCCTCGTCGCGCGGGACCGCGACCCGGACGAGGTCGGCGCCCGCCTCGGCGACGGTCTCGATCTGTTCCATCGTTGCCGCCACGTTGGCGGTCTCGGTCTTGGTCATCGTCTGCACGACCACGGGGGCGCCGCCGCCGATCGGTACGCCGCCGACGAATATCTGCCGTTTGGAAGCCACGCGTACAGGCTAGTTGACGGGCGGTCGGCCGCCGCGGCCGTGGCGTTGCGGCCGCAATCCCGGGAAGCGTAAGTGGGCCCTTACGCTAGTCTCCCGAGGCCCGCGAGCGAGAGGAAACGAAGTGGACACGATTCATCACCTGGCCGAGATCGAAGCACCGGCAGCACGGATCTTCGAGGCCCTGAACACCGAAGCGGGGCTGAGGGGGTGGTGGACAACGGTGGTCGCCTACCCGACGGCCGGCGTCGGGGAGCGGATCCAGTTCACCTTCGAGGACCCTTTCCATCCCGAGATGGAGGTGACCGCCCTGGAGCCCGGCGCGCTGGTCGCCTGGCGCGGAGCCAATCAGCCCTGGCTCGATTCGGAGATCCGATTCGAGCTGAGGCCCTCGGAACGGCGGCCGGGCGCGACCACGCTGCGGTTCTGGCAACGCTACGCGGAGCCGATCGACGACGACTCCTACGGGGTCTTCGCCTACAACTGGGCCTACTATCTGGAGTCGCTACGGCTCTTGCTCGAGCGCGGGGACGGGCAGCCGTTCGAGGCGTAAGCTCCAGACATGTGCAGAAACATCAGAACGCTCTACAACTTCGAGCCCCCGGCGAACGCTGAGGAGATCGAGGCTGCGGCGACCCAGTACGTACGGAAGATCAGCGGCTTCAACAAGCCCTCGCAGGCGAACGCTGAGGCGTTCGAGCTGGCGGTCGAGCAGATCACGGCGAGCTCGGCCCAGCTGTTGGACGCGCTGACCACGACGGCGGCGCCCAAGGATCGCGAGACCGAGGCCGCCAAGCGCCGCGCCCGCGCCGAAAAGCGCTTCGCGACGCAGACTGCCTAGCTCCGAACACTCGAGGAGAGCATGAAGATCAAACTGTTGTTCCTGCCGGCGTTGGCAGCCGGGCTGCTGATCCCCTCAGCGGCCTCGGCGAGCTTCCACCTGATGAAGGTCTCCGAGGTCTACCCGGGCTCGGTCGCCGTTGCGGACGCTCAGTTCATCGAGCTGCAGATGTACAGCGCCGGGCACAACTTTGTCGCCGGGCACACCGTGACCGCGTCGGGCCCCGGCGGCGGGGAGGACTACACGTTCGGTAGCAGCGTTCCCAACGGCCAGTCGCAGAGAACGATTCTGCTCGCCACCAAGGAGGCCGAGGCCGCGTTCGGGGTCAAGGCGGATCTGCTGATCGAGAAGTTGGTCCTCGACCGCAGCTCTGGCTCCGTCTGCTTCGACGCGATCGACTGCGTCGCCTGGGGCGCCGGCGCGGGTGCGCTCCCGAGCCCGGCCGGGACGAACGCCGCCGCTATCCCGGATGGGATGTCGCTGACGCGTCGGATCGAGCCCGGCTGCGAGACCCTGCTCGAGAACGCCGATGACACGAACGGCTCGGCTGCCGACTTCCGCGCAGCGACGCCGACGCCGCGTGCCAACGCGACACCGCCCACGGAGGTCGAGTGTGACACCGAAGTCAGCGGCGCCTCGTTGCAGGCCAAGTCGCAGCAGAAAGGCTCCGCGACGCGGCCCAAGATCGCCGTCAAGGCCGGCCTGGGCGAGGCGGGGGAGGTCAAGGTCGTGGCCAAGGCCGAGGCTGGGAAGAAGACCTACAAGCTCTCCGAGACAGCCTCGCTCGATTCGGGAGAGACCAAGAAGATCAAGCTCGTCGCGGCGGGCAAGGCCAAGCGCAAGATCGGCGCGGCGCTGGAGCGCGGCAAGGTCAAGGTGAGCCTGGTCGGCAAGTTCAGCGACGAGGCCGGCAACAAGACGACCGAGAAGACCAAGACCAAGCTCAAGTAGGGGTGGCGCCCTCGATGAATGATTCCTATTCCCGCACCCACGGCTGACGCAGCTGACGGCTGCGTCGGATCACCACCCACGAC
>CAXMST010000030.1:0-5436 GCA_964196325.1 uncultured Acidimicrobiia bacterium | reverse complement strand
GGATCGGGCAGGGCAAGCTGATCGAGATGATGGAGGAGCTCGGGCTGGGGACCAAAGCGACGCGCCCCGACATCATCCAAAAGCTCTACTCGCGCGGCTACGTCTACAGCAACCCGCCGCAGCCGAGCGAGACTGGAATCGCGATGTACACGGCGTTCCATGAGTACGTGCTGCGGATGGCGACGCCGGAGATGACCGCGGAGCTGGAGCGAGACATGGACGAGATCGCCGCAGGGAAGAGCTCCAAGGACGAGGTCATCAAGATCAGCCGGGACATGCTGCATCAGACCTACGACGATCTGTTCGAGCGGCGCGAGGACCTGGCGAAGACGATCTGGGCCGGGATGGACCAGGACAAGTACATCGGCCACTGCGAGATCTGCGAGGAGAAGGGCCGGACCAACGACGACGGGGAGCCGAACCGCCTGCGGATCATCGACCTCAAGGGCGGCAAGCGCTTCTGGGGCTGCGAGGGCTACAACCGGGACGAGCCCGAGGACCCGGACTCATGCAGAAACTCAGGCCCGCTGCCCGGACGTGGTTACGAGCTTTGGCGACTGGAGCCGAAGTGCTCGGTTTGCGAGGTTCGGCCCCGTCTGACGGTCAAGGGGTTCCGAGGTAGGCCCTGGAAGCTCTGCCTCAACGACGACTGCCCGACGATGGTCGAGATGCGCCAGAAGCGTGAGCAGCGGCGTAAGGCCAAGGAAGAGGCCGAGCAGCGCAAGCAGGCCGAGGGCGGCGAGGAGGGTGGCGCCGGCAAGGCCGCCAAGGGATCCAAACCTCGGCCGAAGAAGAGCGGCGGAGCGCGCAAGAAGCCGCCCTCGACGACGACCCGGACCAAGCGGGCAAAGCGCGGTAAGACCACCGCGCGGACTCGCTCCTAGGACGCCGGCCGAGGCGCGGACGCCGCGATGTTCGTCAGCCTGGAGGGGATCGACGGCGCCGGCAAGAGCACCCAGGCCAAGCTGCTCGCCGGGGCGCTCGGGCCGGACACGCTGCTTCTGCGCGAGCCCGGGGGAACCCCGGTGGGCGAGCGCCTGCGGGGGCTGCTCAAGGACCCGGCGACCGAGCTCTCGGCGCGGACTGAGTTGCTGCTCTTCACGGCCGCCCGGGCCGAGCTGGTCGAGTCGGTGATCCGGCCCGCCCTCGCCGCCGGCAGGGCAGTCGTCTGTGACCGTTTCATGGATTCGACCGTCGCCTATCAAGGCTCGGCGCGCGGGCTCGGCGTCGAGCTGGTCGCTGAGCTGAACCGGATCGCGGTCGGCGATTGTCGTCCGGACCGCACGGTCCTGCTGCGGCTGTCGCCGGGCGAGGCCGACTCACGCGGCGCCGGACGCGGCGAGTTCGGCTCCGATCGCTTCGAGCGCCAGGGGTCCCCGTTCCGGGCGGCGGTCGCCCAGGCTTTCGAGGATCTCGCCGCGGCCGAGCCGCAGCGGTTCGTCGTCGTCGAAGCCTCCGGCGGCGTCGATCAGGTCCATCGCCAGGTGCTCGAGGCGCTCGCGGTGGGAGGCTGAGCCGATCCGCGTGCCGGCCGAGATCCCGACCAGCCTCGAGCGGGCCGGCGAGCACCAGCCGGCGGCTCTCGCGGCCCTGGCCGCCGCTCTCGCCGCAGGGCCTTCCCACGCCTACGCGCTGCTTGGCGCAGCCGGTAGCGGCAAGCGCGCCCTGGGCCGCGCCTTCGCCGCGGAGCTGCTGGCCGAAGGCGCCGAGGATCCCGAGCGCGCTCGCCGTCAGGCGCTGGACGAGCGCTCCCCGCACCCCGACCTGACATGGATCACGCCGCCCGGCAACCAGCATCTGGTCGAGGAGATCCGCACCCGGTTGATCGGCCCGATCGCTTACCGACCGTTCGAGGGGACCCGCAGCGTGTTCGTGATCGAGGCCGCCGACGCGATGGCGGAGGAGAGCCAGAACGCCCTGCTCAAGACCTTGGAGGAGCCCCCCGCCTACGCCCACATTCTGCTGATCTCCTCCGAGCCACACGCGCTCCTGGAGACGGTGCTCAGCCGCTGCCAGGCGGTCCCCTTCGCGCCCCTTCCCCGAGAGTTGCTCGAGCGGCGTCTGGCCGAGCGCTTCGAGCTGCCGCCCGAGCGGCTGGAGGCTCTGGCGGCACTCTCCGATGGGGATCTGGATCGCGCCGGCTTCCTCGCCTCCGAGCTCGGCACGCGCCTGCGGGAGCTTGCCGTTGGGTGCTGCCGCGCCGCGCGCGCCGGGGCGATCGGGGAGCGGCCCTGGAGGGAGCTCCTGCAGCTCGCCGAGGAGATCGGCAAAGAGCGCGGGAGCGCGGTTGAGGCCGAGGCCGGCGCCCGCGCTGAGGAGCTCGGAGGCGGCCGCGACGCCGATCGTGTCCGCCGGGCGGGCGCCGAGGCCGCGAAGCGGGCGGATCGGCGGGCGCGGACGGCGGCGATCGACCTCTCGCTGGCGCTCTGCGCTACCTGGTTCACCGACCTGGTCGCCGTAGCCGAGGGCGTCGGTGCTCTGGCCCGGAACATCGACCTGGCGGCCGAGCTCGAGGCCGATGCGGGTGGCCTCGATCCGAGCCTTGCGAGGCGCGCGGCCGAGCGGGCCTTGGCGGCCCGGCGCCGGCTGACGGTCAACGTCAGCGAGGAGCTCGCCCTGGAGGCGCTCTTTCACGAACTGGCCGCAATGCTTGGCCGGAGCTCGCCGGTGCTCTAAAACGTGGGGGGGCGATGACCGAATTCGGCCCGACAGAGCTTCCCTCGACCGCTGAGCACCCGGCGATCCAGCCGGTCCGCGCCAAGCGTCCCTTCGGGGTGCGGCTCTGGCTGGCACTGATGTTCGCCGCAATCGGGATCCTGACCGGCGCGACGGTCTATCTGTTCGTCTCGCAGTCGTCGGAGGGAACCGCGGAGGATTCGGGTGCGGAGCTCGCGCTGGGTCGCTCCCTGAGCCTGGCCACCGACCTGCAGACTGCGCTCGCGGCGCAAAACGGCGGTCTCACCACCAAGCAGGCGAACGAGATCACCGCGGCTTTCAGTAACGGCGCCTTCGCACCGTGGGTCGTCGACGGTGAGAACGAGTTGCTCACCCAGCGGCTGATCGAGGGTGCCGAACCAGGCGACGATCGCACGCTGGCGGAGGTGCCGAACCAGTCCCGGGCCCGCCGGACAGCTCTTGAAAAGGGGGGGGATAACTTCGTCGAGGAGTTCGAGGACGGGGTCACGGTGATAGCCCTGCCGCTTCGGGAGTTCGGCGTCGTCGAGGGCGCCTTGCGCGTCCAGGCCACCCGACCGCCGGAGGGCACCGATGCGCGCAACGCGCTGGAGGGCGACCGGCTTACCGCACTTGGTCTCGCCGTGGTGGTCGCGGCCCTGGTCGGGCTCCTGGTCGCGAGCCTGATCACGACCCGGGTCAAGCGGCTCGCGGCGGCAGCCCGACGGATCGCCGAGGGCGACCTGAGCCAGCCCCTTGACCCCCGCGGTCGCGACGAGATCGGGGACCTCGGACGCGCGCTGGACTCGATGCGGATCGCCTTGGCCGAGAGCTTCGATGCGCTCAGCTCCGAGCGCGATCGCCTCAGCGCCGTATTCGTCTCGCTCGAAGACGCTGTGATCGTGGTCGGCTCCGACGGCGAGGTCCGCTTCGCCAACCCGGCGGCCTCGCAACTGATCACCGCCGACCGCCTGCCGGCCGAGCCCTTGCGCGTCTGGGTGCGGCGGGCGATGCAGCGGGGGGCTGTTGAGAACGATCACGTCTCGATCAGTGGCCGCGTGTTCGGGATCAGCGCCCGCCACCTGCCGGTCGAGAGCGCCGTGCTGATCGTCGTCCGGGACCGCACCGAGGAGCTGCGGCGCGACCAGGCCGAGCGCGAGTTCGTCTCCAACGCCGCCCACGAGCTACGCAACCCGATCGCCGGCATGTCCGGGGCGATCGAGGTGCTGCGCTCGGGCGCCAAGGACGACCCCGAGGCGCGCGACCACTTCCTCGGCCGCCTCAGCGCCGACGTCGAGCGGGTCTCGCGGCTAACGAAGTCCCTGCTGACCCTGGCCCGCATGGAGGCGATCGGCGAGGGTGAGGCCGAGGTCGTCAGCCTGGATCTGGTTGTGGAGGACTCGTCGAAGACCAGTGAGGTGCCCGAGGGCCTCGAGCTGAGGCTCGATGTCGAGCCCGACCTCGTTGCCGAGGCCGACCCCGTCCTGCTGCGCCAGGTGGTGATTGGATTGCTTACCAACGCCTACAAACACACGCCGGCGCCGGGCGTCGTTACCCTGCGTGCATTCCGCGCCACCGGCAATCGGGTTGTGATCCAAGTCGAGGACACTGGTGGTGGAATTCCGGAGGGGGAGCGTGATCGCGTCTTCGAACGGTTCTATCGTGGTAGCGGCTCGTTGGAGCGTGAAGGTTTTGGTTTGGGTCTGGCAATCGCAAAACGAATGATCGACGTGATGGGTGGCGAGATAAGCGTGGAGTCCGACGAAGGGCGTGGAAGCATCTTCACCGTGCGCCTGCAGCAGGCCGCGCCGAGCCCCACCCCCGTGGCATGAGGAGCAAGATTTGAGCAGCGGCAGGATTCTGGTTGCCGACGACGAGCCCTCGGTTCGGGAGTCGGTCGGCTACGCCCTCACGCAGGAGGGCTTCGACGTGACGATCGCCGCCGACGGCGACGATGCGGACTCCAAGCTCGGGCCCGAGGTCGACTTTGACCTGCTGGTACTCGACATCATGATGCCGGGCAAGAGCGGGCTCGACCTCTGCCGCGACGTGCGCGGTCGCAGCCCGGTGCCGATCATCCTGCTGACCGCCAAGGATGCCGAGGTCGACAAGGTCGTCGGCCTCGAGGTTGGCGCTGACGACTATGTGACGAAGCCGTTCAGCGTGCGCGAGCTGCTCGGGCGCGTCCGTGCCCAGCTGCGCCGGCGTGAGCTCGATCGCGGCGCCGGCGGCGAGATCGAGAACAGCAAGGGGATCGACGCCGGCGAAGTGACGATCGACCTCGCTCGCCACCTGGTCACGGTCCGCGATGAGCCGGTCAACCTGACCCGCTCGGAGTTCCAGGTGCTGCGCCTGCTGGCCGAGAACCCAGGCCAGGTCTTCAGCCGCCTGGAGATCATGGAGGAGCTCTGGCAGTCCGAGTTCAGCGGCGATGTCCGCGCCTGCGACGTGCACATCTCGAACCTGCGCCAAAAGATCGAGCGCGATCCGCAGGATCCCGAGCTGGTGCTGACCGTGCGCGGCGTCGGCTACAAGCTGGTCGAGCCCGAGTAACCTCGGCTCAGGCCACGCCCTGATCTAGCGGGGCGTAACCCGACGTTGCACGCCAGAGTTGGCGACGCTGGCTCGAAGCCATCCATCGTCCTCGGTCGCCCACGTAGCGCTGCCACGAGGGCTCCCGGCGTCGCCCGGCACCCGCCCATTTCCGGGACAACGTCGTGCCACACCCCACTAGACTCGTCCGCTGCGCCGGCGTAGCTCAGT
>CAXMST010000029.1:0-3603 GCA_964196325.1 uncultured Acidimicrobiia bacterium | reverse complement strand
TCGTCGTGAGGGCCGCTCTCTAGGAGCGAGCTTGGCCGCAGTCGCGGTTGCTCATAGCTGTAGCGCGGATCCCTCGCGCGAAGGCCGGCGTGGCGCCGCCCCCCGAGCCGTCAGCGGTGGGGGGCGCTCACTCGATCAAGGCGATCGCCCAGCAAAAGCCGGCGAGCTCGCGGGCAACCGCGACCGTGGTCACCGTGGCCCGCTTGTTGCGCCGCCTCATCCGTGAGTAGGTCCGGTGCAGGCGCCGCTGCGCCGACCAGCTGACCGCGACCGCCGCGGCGGGCTGGCCCTGCTGGCGGCGCTCGATCTCGCGACCGACCCTGGGCGGGTTGCGGTAGTGCCAGGCGGACTCGACCAGAAGGCGCCGCGCGTGCCGTGAGCCCGACTTGGTGATCGAGCCGAGCCGGCGGCGCTCGCCGCTGGAGTGCTCGGAGGGCACCAGGCCGAGGTAGCTCATCAGCTGCCCGGCCCGCGCGAAGCGGGCGAAGTCGCCGACCTCGGCGCAAAGGCCAACCGCAGTCAGGGTCTCGACGCCGCGCAGGCACCTCAACCTGCCGACCTCGGTGGCCCAAGGAGAGGTTGGAATCAGGCCCTCGATTCGCCGCTCGAGCTCACCCCTTCGGTGCAGCAGCGCCTCGACCGCGCCCCGGTAGTCCTCGAAGGTGGCCTGCGCAGCAGGATCGTCGAACTCCAGCTTTGCCAGCCACTGCATTCCGCGACGCTCTTGTTCACCCCGCTCTGTTGCGGGGTGCCGACCTATGGCTATTGCCCCGGTCGGACGTTCACCGGGGCATATGGTCTAGGAACCCTTGGCGAGATCCGGGGGCCTTCCGCGCGCGCCCCGGTAGCTTGAGCGGCGATGCCGCGTTCCAGCCAGCTGACGATCGTCGCCACGACAGCGGCTGCGGTGATGGTCGGCATCGACTTCGTCGGCGTCGCCTCGGTGCTGACGGAGATCGAGCGCGACCTCGACGCCGGGATCAGCTCGTCGCAGTGGATGCTCAACCTCTACGCGCTGACCTTCGGGATGGGGATCGTCGCCGGCGGCAAGCTCGGCGATACGTTCGGCCACCGCAAGGTGCTGCTGATCGGCCTCGGGATCTTCGCCGCCGCCTCGCTCGGCGTTGTGCTCTCCAGCCACATCGTGCCGGCGATCGGCTTCCGCGGCGCCCAGGGAGTCGGCGGGGCGCTGATCTGGCCGACCATCATCGCGATCTCCTTCAATGCCGTGCCCGCCTCGCGATCTGCGATCGCGATCGGGATCGTCGTCGGTGGGGCGGGTTTCGGCAATGTCCTCGGCCCGCTGCTCGGTGGGGCGTTCTCCGAGCTCGCAACGTGGAAGCTCCTGTTCGCGATCAATATCCCGATCTCTCTGCTGGTCGGCGTGATGGCGCTGCGGCTGATTCCGCGGGAGGCTCCGCGGCCGGGTGAGCGAAACTTGGACCTGCTCTCGACGACGGCGCTGGCGCTGGCGCTGCTCGCCTTGATCTACTCACTCGACGTCGGCTCCGACTGGGGTTGGACGTCGCCCGGGGTGATCGCCCTCTGGGCCGGGGCGCTCGGCTTGCTCGCTGTGTTCGGGGTCCGCGAGCCGCGCTCCAGCGACCCGCTGATCCCACCGGCCCTGATGCGGGATCGGGGATTCGTCGCGGCCCTGCTCGCGAACGGCCTGATTACGCCTGCGTGGTTCTCGTTCTTCGTCTACGTGCCGCAGTACCTGCAGAAGACGCTCGGCTACTCCCCCTTCGAAGCGGGCGCGGGTCTGCTGCCGGCGATGGCGGCCTTCGCGATCGTCTCGCCGATCGGCGGCCGTTTCTACGCGAGGTTTGGGCCGCGGCTGCTGATCGGGGTCGGCTATGCGGCCACCGCCGTGGCGGCGCTCAACCTGGCGATCGTCGAGCCGGACTGGGGCTATTGGGGGCTGCTGCCGGGCCTATTGCTCGTCGGGGCCGGCGCAGGAATGGCGATCCCCAGCGCCGGTAGCGCAGCGGTGGGGGCCGTCGACGCGGAACACTCCGGGGCCGCGGGCGGGCTCTCGTTCATGTTCCACCTGGTGATTGGCGCCGCCGGGGTCGCGATCGGAACGGCGCTGTTCGCGAGCCAGGTGAGCGAGAGCGTGGTTGGAGACGAGTTTGCCGTCGGCATGCACGCGGCGATGTGGTTCTGCGCGGCTGTCGCCGTGCTCGGGATCGCGAACAGCCGTCTGGTCCGCACCAAGGACGTCCGCGGGCAAGGCGATGCTGAGGGCGCCGGCTAGTGCGTCCTATTCCCAAGACGTAGCGACACTTCACGCTCATCTCACCGTTCCCATCTTGCGGGCACCGAAGACGATATCCCCCGGGATCCGGCCCTTGGTCAGCCGACCCGTGTGGGCACGATCGAAGTTGTAGTAGCGCAGGTACTCGTCGAGGTCGCGCCGCAGGGCGGTGATCCGCGGCGCCAAGGACCTGCTGAAGGCCGGCCGCCAGCACTCCTCGAGGATCGTCAGCTGGACCCGCTCGGCGCAGCCGTTGGAGTTCGGCCGCCCGGCCTTGATCCGGCGCTGGGTGGCCCCGTGACTCTCCACTACCGCCCCGAAGTCCTTCGCTCTGAACTCCGAGCCGTTGTCGGTGGTGATCTCGGCGAGCCTCCAGCCCGCCGCCTTGAGCTCGCTTGCGACCAGGTGGCAGAGCTCGGCCGTGTAGCGGGCTGAGGGGTTGCGCTCGGAGGAGCGCAGGAAGGCCCAGGTAAACGAGGAGGCGACGTCGATCGCCGTGTATTGCCAGATCACCCCCTTGGCTCCCGAGAGCCGGCCCACGTAGAAGCAGTCCATCTGCACCTTCTCGCCGGGAGAGGAGGCCTCGATGTGCAGCTGCTTTGGCGCCTTGTCGGGCTTGCGCTCGTAGGGGTCGGCGTGCCTTGCGATCAACGACAAGCGCTTTGAGCGGGTGTTCAGGTTGAAGCGCCGCAGCACCCGCCAGATGCCGTGCTCGGAGACCCTGATCCCACCCCACTTGTCCCGGGCCAGCTCGGCACTGATCCGCCTCGGCCCGAAGCCCGGGTGGCCGAGGGCGAAGGCGAGGATCCGCTGCTCGAGGTGGGGCCCGATCTGGTTCGGCATCCGCGGCCTGCGGCGCTCGCGGACCCGCAGGCCGTCGAGGCCGTAGCGCTCGAGCTTCGGCTTCCAGCGGTAGTAGGTCGAGCGGGCGACCCCCATCTGCTCGCAGGCCTCGCTCACGTTGCCCAGCTCGGTGGCCAGGGTGAACAGCCGCAGGCGGTAGCCGAACAGCACGTCATCATCAGTCATTGCGCTTGCTCCTTTCGCGCTTTGGTTTGGCGACTTGGAGCGTGAGCGAGCGCGCGGACGCCCCGGCAGCTGCCGGGGCGTCCGACCTTGAGGTCCTCGTTGCTCGGGTAGTCGAGGTGTCTCGACTACTTGGGGTTAGTCCGGGCCCCCCTCTCGCATAGCGTTGGGCTAACGCGTCCGCCTGAACTGGGATTCTCGGTCGATGCCGAGAGTCAGCACAGCCAGGTTGAAGTGTCCGGATCCTGGTCACGCTGGCTCACGCGTCAAGCTCGATGGCACCTACGGCCGCCCCGGTCACCGACGCCAGCGCTACAAGT
>CAXMST010000028.1:0-10425 GCA_964196325.1 uncultured Acidimicrobiia bacterium | reverse complement strand
GCGATGACGTGCAGGCGCTCGGTCCCGGGCTTTGAACCCGGCGTCCGCAGTCTGCGAACGGTGATTCGCAGGTAGCCGCGGCCCCGGCCGGCTCGCGCGACGAGCACCCCGCGCTCGATCGGCCAGGTCACCTGACCGAAGTCCGGCCCGGTCTCGTAGCGGGGCTCGCGGAAGCGCAACAGGGGAATACGCGCCGGCCGCAGCTCCACGACCCGGCTGCTCGGGCCGTAACTGACTCGCAGGAGCCTCAGCGAGATCCGCCTCAGATAGGCCCAGTAGCCCCGCGCCAGTCGCTCGAGGTGGCTCGCGTTCCAGCTCCGCTCGAGGAACTCGCGCGGCACGTCGAGCTCGGCGGCCTGCACGCTGCGGACCGGCCCGTCGGCGCCGGCCGGACCGCCAGCGGGGTCAGGTAGCAGGTGGATCTCCGCACGGGCCTCGCTCATTGGTCAACCTCCTCGGCCGGCTCGGGCCGGCCGGCCCGAGCCTCCGACGGCTCTTCGGGCGCGACGCCGCTCTCCGCACAGGGCTTCGGGCGGCCCTCGACCCCGCGCATGGTGCCGGTTGCGTGCAGCTCGTAGCGCAGGGCGTTGATCACGCCTCCGGCGAGCAGCGCCAGCGCCAATACGTAGAACCAGATCATCGCGACCAGGACGAAGCTGACGATCCGGCCGAACTCGCCGATCGTCGAGAGGTTGACCAGGTAGATCGGGAACAAGGTGTTGGCTAGCCCGCCGACGATCGTGACCGACAGCGCCCCCGGCCAGACGCCCCGCCAGGGCAGGTGGCCCTTGGGGACGGCCCAGTAGATCACGCATAGGATTCCGAAGCTGAGCACCGCGGCGCCGGCGATCAGCACCAGGGAGGAGAGGCCGCGGACGTCGGAGAGCCCGAAAGGAAGGCCTTCGACGCCGTTCAGAGCGAGGGTTTCGAGGCCCGGTAGGGCCACGCTGGCCGCGAGGAATAGGGCTACGACCGCGAGCATGATCAGCGAGAACCGCTTCTGCTCGAGCCAGCCACGGCATTCGACGTGGTAGATCCGGCAGAAGGCGGTGTCCATCGCGCCCCAGAACGAGGAGCCGATCCAGAGCCCGGCGATGATCGCGACGATCCCGATTCCGGTGGAGTCGTCCCGGATTCTGTCCAGGGCCGACTCCAGCTTGTCCTGCTCGGTGGTGGGGAAGAGCTCCTGCAGATCGCGAACGACGCTGGCCTCGATGTCGCTGCTTTGCAGGATCTGCCCGAACACGAACAGGACCAGCAGGGCGAAGGGGAACACGGCAAGGAGCAGGTTGTAGGCGACCATCGCCGCCATCCCCGTGATGTTCTCCCGATACGCTCGCTGCCAGAAGGCGGCTAGGGAGCGCCGAATGCTCCCGCTCACCGGCGCTCGACTGTTTCCCGCAGGGCGGCTGCGGCCCGCCCGGCGAGCCGCAGGCCAAGGGTCGCGGCCTCGGCGGCAAGTGAGGCCCCGGCCCGGGCGACGGCCTCCACCTCCGCCTCGCGGCCCGGTCGAGCCCGCTCCGTCGCCGGCGGTTCGGGCTCGGGGCGTCCGCCGTCCGCGGCCCGCGAAGCTCTCGGTGCAGCGTCCCGGCGCTCACGCCGGGGGCTGCGAAACGCCGGCCGGTGCCGGGGCAGGCTGCCGAAGACGCCGGGCGCCTCAGTTTCGGCAGCCGTCGATGCGAAGCTCTGGTCCTCGCGGTTGGCGTCGGGGTCGGAGTGAGCTTGCTCGGGGCCGCCCATATGCTCTATTTCACAGCCTTTCGGATGGGCGGGGGCTGAGATGCCCTGGGGGCCCTCAGGTCTCTGACCGTAACCATTGGCGCGGCCGCGTGTTCATACAGTGGGCGTCGGAAGTCCGCGGACCTCCCGGCGACCCTGATCCGGGCTTCGAGCCCTGACCGGGGGTGGCAGGATGCTCCTGAAACCTTGACTTCAGAAAGTGAAGTAGTAGACTCAGCTATAAATATCTCCAAGTAGGTGTCATTGGCGCGGGTAGGGAAGGCAGCATGGACGGATCTGCCTTTCTCAGTGCTACGGCTCAACTCCGGGCCCCCACTTGCCGATATCCCCAAGATATCCCCAATAACGGCGCTAGGCCGCGGGAGCACCGAGAGCCGCGAGGCTGGAGGCCTCCAGCGTGAGCCGCCAGGCATCAGGGCCGGCGCCAACAAAACGGAAACCAGAACGGAGCGCATAGACGCTAATGCTTGTGACTGAGCTTCAGGAACTAGAAGAGGTAAAGAACCTTCTGACCAAGGGTCAGCAGGTCGGCGTGCTCAGTTTCGGCGAGGTGGCCACCGCGGTCGCTGAGGTCGATGTCGACGAGGGCGATATCGAGGAGCTCTACGGGCACCTCGAGCGCTCGGGAATCGAGCTGGTCGAGGATGTCGATCCGGCGCAGGCGTCGCAGCCGGAGCGCGACGACGGCAAGCGCGGCAAGCGGCGCGCCAAGACTTCGATCGATCTCAAGCCCGACATGACCACGGACAGCCTGCAGCTGTTCCTCAAGGACATCGGCAAGGTGCGGCTGCTGACCGCCGCCGAGGAGGTCGAGCTGGCGAAGCGGATCGAGCGCGGTGACCTCGCGGCCAAGGAGAAGATGGTCGAGTCGAACTTGCGGCTCGTCGTCTCGATCGCGAAGAACTACCGCAACCAGGGCCTGCCCTTCCTCGACCTGATCCAGGAGGGCACGCTGGGGCTCGTCCGCGCCGCTGAGAAGTTCGACTACCGCAAGGGCTTCAAGTTCTCCACCTACGCCACCTGGTGGATCCGTCAGGCGATCGCCCGCGCGCTCGCCGACAAGGCGCGCACGATCCGGATCCCTGTGCATGTCGTTGAGAAGCTCAACAAGATCGGCCGCGCGGAGCGCAAGCTCGTCACCGAGCTGGGGCGCGAGCCCACTCCTGAGGAGATCGCCGAAGTGACCGGGATCGAGCCTGACGAGGTCGATTCGATCAAGCGGTCGGCCCAGGCGCCGGTCTCGCTGGAGAAGCCCGTCGGCGACGAGGAAGAGTCGGAGTTCGGGCAGTTCATCGCCGACGAGAAGGCCGAGAGCCCGTTCGATCGGGCCGCGGACCTGCTGACCAAGGAGGCGCTGCGCGAGGCCCTGGAGAACCTCTCATACCGCGAGCGTCGGGTCTTGGAGCTGCGTTACGGCCTCGGTGGTGAGCATCCCCGCACACTCGATGAGGTCGGCCGTACGTTCAACGTCACCCGCGAGCGCATCCGTCAGATCGAGAACCAGAGCCTGAAGAAGCTGCAGACGCTCGCAGAGGCCCAAAAGCTCCGCGAAGTCGCCTGACGGTCTGAGAGCGCCGCGGCCGGCGTCATCGTCGGCTTACGTGCTGGCGCACGCTTCGCCTCCTGCTTCCTTGGCCGCGACGCTCTCATCCTCGTCAGGGCCTGACGGACGGGGTGGGCGCTGGGGGTGCTCATTACTTCAGTTGGTAAAGCGTTGCGCTATTCTTTCATGTACGAGGGCTTTGGGCCCGCGCCAGTTGGAGCGACTGCCAAGACCATGAACGCCAACGACACCTGTCCGGTCTGCGCCTGTGCCGAGATCATCTCCGGCAAGTGGACGCTGCTGCTGATTCGTGATCTCGCCGCTGGCAGCTGCCGGTTCTGCGAGCTTGAGCGCTCGCTGCGAGGGATCAGCCCCCGCACCCTCTCGCTGCGCCTGCGGGCGCTCGAGGAGCAGGGTGTGATCGAGCGCCACACCTACCCCGAGGTCCCGCCTCGCGTCGAGTACGCGCTCACGGACAAGGGGAGGGATCTGGCGCCGCTGATTCAGGACATGCGCGAGTATGGGCGGCGTTGGCTCTGTGAGGGCGACGAACGCGCAGCCGCCCCGGCGCAGCCCGTCGCCGCCTCCGCCTGATCCACGGCCCGCGGGTTCCGTTCCGCAACGAAAGTTGCAGATCAAGGATCGCCGGGCGGGCGGGCGAAGACCGCGCTTGTGCGCGATCTACATCTGAGACACACCCTGCAAGCGCTGGCCCGCGACGGATCCGCCGTGTTCGGCGAGATCATCAGCGACGGCCAGGAGATCCCCTATGAGATCGCGGAGCCGGGCGACGGCTTGGCGTTCTGTCAGTACCAGCCGCTGACCGCCAAGTTCGTCCGTGACAATGCGGCCGAGCTGCGCGAGCTGGCGAGCTTCCGCGAGGCGACCGAGACGATGCGGCGGAGCGAGCTTGCCGCGAGCTATCTCGAAGAGGCGGGAATCGCGCCGCCCGCTGACTCCATTGAGCGCGCCAACCTCGCCGTGACCTACTTTCTCGCGCGTCTTTGGGACGGTTGCTCCGATTTCGCGCTCAACGATGAGCGCTTCGGTGCAGCCCTCGAGGAGGTCGAGCAGTGCACCGAGCCCGAGGCTGGCGAGGTCGAGGCGATCGTGCCACTCATCGGTTTTCAGGCCCCGGTCTCCCGGATCGAGCTCAGCGGCGCGGCGATCGTCCGCGCCGATACGGTGGACGCGCCGCCGGAAGCGGCGCGAGGCGACCGCCCCGCCGGCTCGGCGGGGGAGTGGCAACCCAAGTTCCTGATCAGCGCTCGGATCGCGCTTGACGATGACGGTGGCCTCTCCCGCGCCGGCGATCGAGTCGCTCGCGTCTTCGAGCGGGTAGTCACGACGCTGCGCCTCTTTCAGGTCGGTGGCGTAGGCCTAGGGCCGCATGGCTGGGTTCGCGTCGCCGGAGACCGCTGGCGCCGGAGCGAAACCGGCGCCGGCCGACCCCGCTCCGGCGGGTACAACCTGAGCGACGACGACATTCCCGAGCTTTCCGAGCTGGCGCGGACCGTCGCCGTCCACACCCAGCGGGTCTCTCGCATGCGGCGCCCGCTGCTGCGATTCGAGAGCGGACTCGACCGCCGCGGCGCGGTCGACGCACTCAACGACCACCTGCTCGGCCTGCGCTTCCTGCTCGAGGGCGAGGGACCGGCCGGCGTCGGCCTGCCGATGCGGGTTGCGGCGCTTGCCTCCCCCGGCGACGAGCGACAGGACGTGAAGCTGGTCGTGGAGCGAGCGATCGGGCTCGAGCGCGAGCTTTGGAGCGGCGAGCCCGCCGGATCGGGTGGCGTCTCACCGTCGACGGTCGCCGCCGAGATCGAGGAGTTGCTTCGGACGATCCTGCGCCGTGGGGTCAGCGCTGAGCTCGGCGGCGACCTGCGCGCCGCCGCCGATGAGACCCTGATCACCGAGGGCCTCGCTGTCGGCGAGGGCGCGGCAAGCATTGCTTCGACCAGCGAGTGGGAGCTGGAGACGGAGTCGGCCGACCCCGGGGAGAGCAGTTCGATCGGGGCCGCCGAGGCCTTCGAACGCTTCGAGGCCGAGGAGGAGCCCGTGATCGCCGCGGCGCGTCCGGGCCGAGAGCCCGTGGAACGGCCCCAGGGGCCGCCGGCCTTTGCCGGTCGCCCCCAGCCGTCCGCCGAGCCCGAATCCGAGGCTCGAGAGCGCCCAGAGGCTCTCGGCCTCGGGAT
Organism: uncultured Acidimicrobiia bacterium; assembly: GCA_964196325.1. GTDB lineage: Bacteria > Actinomycetota > Thermoleophilia > Solirubrobacterales > 70-9 > CAXMST01. The sequence continues at coordinate 4,947 of CAXMST010000028.1, read as the reverse complement.
CAGGCGGTCGCAGCCGGATGAGCCCGAGGCCCGCGACGAGCGGCCTGAGCCGCCGGCCTGGTTGGAGGAGGTCGCGCCGGGCTCGGACGACGACATGCAGTTTCCCCGCCGATCCGATGGGGCCGGCAACCATCTGGAGGAGCTCTCGAAGCCGCCGATGGAGCGCGAGGAGGTCAGGGCTCGGGTCGAATACCTGTTTCCGCGAACCAAGACCGACTGGACGATCGGCGCCGGCGAGCCGCAGCGCAAGGCCGCCGCGGGCTGATTGGTCGCGCTCGGGTCGTTCCGCTCAGGCGCCTGCGGGGCGCTCGAACAGGTGCTCGTTGATCGCGAACAGGCCGGCCAGGTCGTGTACGTCCTCGGTCAGATACGGCACCTGGAGCACGGTCTGCGAGCGTAGCTCGCGGGCGAGGCGTTCGATGTTGGCGGCGTCCCGCTCCGCGAGGGCGACGTAGTCCTCGTAGTTGGCGGCGACGCGGGCACTGAGCTCGCTTCTGCCGAGCGCAGCCTCGAGCTCCCCGAGCAGGTCTGAGGCCGGCGCCGGCGCACCGGCCGTGTGGACTTTGTTGACGATCACACCGCCGAACGGCATCTCGGCCTCGACCAGCTTGCGGTGAAAGTAGACCGCTTCGTCGATCGGCTCTCCGGCTGGCCCGCAAACCACCAGGAACGAGGTTTGCTGGTCGGCGAGCAGCTCGCTTACTCGCTGAGCGCGCTCGCGGAAGCCACCGATCATGCCGCTCATCGCGGTGAAGAACTCCGAGAGGTCCTCGATCAGGTCGAGCCCGGTCACGCGCTTGAGCACGCTGAAGACCACCGATGTGCCGCGGCCCAGGATCCGCATCCCGAAACCGGTGGGTCTGATGAACAACTGCAGTGAGCGTCCCTCGATGAACTGGGTCAGGCGCCGCGGAGCGTCGAGGAAGTCGAGCGCGTTGCGGGAGGGCGGCGTATCGAGCACCAGCAGGTCGTAGCGCTGCTCCTGGTGGATCTCGAAGAGCTTCTCCATCGCCATGTACTCCTGCGAGCCGGCCAAGGCATTCGAGATCTGCCGGTAGATGCGGTTCTCGAGGATCGTGTCTCGCGTCTCTTCATCCGGGGCATGACGGCGGACGACCTCATCGAAGGTGGCCTTCGCGTCCAGCATCATCGCCCACAGCTCCCCCTTCCCAAGGTCGATCCCGGCCTGCTCGAACAGTGCCGGGTCCACCTGGCGCTCGACGTTGCCCAGCTCCGGAAGGCCGAGCGAGTCGGCGAGCCGCTTGGCGGGGTCGATCGTCAGCACAGCGACCTTGAGGCCGCGCGCGGCCATCCCGGCGGCGATTGCCGCCGAGGTGGTCGTCTTGCCGACGCCACCCGAGCCGGCGCAGATGCAGATCGAGCGATCGGCCAGGGTCTCGGCGATATCCCGGCTCACCTCAGGGCCGCCGCAAGCTCGTCCAGTTGCTCGACCCCGAGCTCCGGCGCGAATATGAACGGCAACGTCTCCACCTCTCCCCGGGTCAATTGCCGGAGCCGGTCGAGCTGGCGGCGCTGGCTCTCGGCGCGCTGAGCCTGGTCGAGTGCCGCGGCGATCGCCGGTCCCGCCACCGGGCTGAGCCCCGCACTGCCGAGCGCCTCGCCGAGCGCCTCGCGGTCGGGTCTCTCGAACCGCTCGGGGTACAGAGCATTCATGTAGATCCGGTCGATCGCAATCCCGATGCCGTCTAGTAGCTCGCGCTCGAGCTGCGCCGACTCGTTCACCGGCATCTCCTCTGGGAGCGCGACGATTACCGCCCCGGCCTTGTTGTGATCGGTGATCGTCTTGCTGATCCTCGAGGCCTGGCTCGCCAGCGGACCTACCCGGGCAATCTCGGCGAACGTTCTGGGGCTCTGCAGCAGCCCGATCCCGTGACCCGTGGAGGGGGCGTCGACGATCACCAGGTCGTAGGACCTGCCGCGCTTGGTCTTGCGCTCGTCCAGCGCCAGCTCCCAGATCTTGCCGATCGTGACCATCTCGCTGAGGCCCGGCGTGGCCGCGGCCAGATAGCCGAAGATCTTGCTCCTGTAGAGCAGATCTCCCATTGCTTTAACTGGGAGCTGAAGCTCGAGGTATTCCCGGATCGAGTGGTCGGGATCGATCGAGATAGTGAACAGCCGATCGGCCAACTCGACCTCGTTGAACCCGATCTGGGCACGGCCGAAGAGCCGCGACGCGTACTCGAGGGCGGAGACCTCGCAGACGATCGTCCGCTTTCCCGCCCGCGACGCGGCCAGGCCGAGAGCCAGCGCGACGGTGGTCTTGCCGACCCCGCCCTTGCCTGTGACGAACAGGATCCGCTTCTCGAACAGGTCCACGAGGAGCAATTCTCGCAAGCGCCGCCCCGCGAGTCGGCCCGGGCAAGTGCGTGCAACCCCCAGAACTTGAGATCGGATGGGGAGGAAACGCCGTTCGGCAAGCGAAAAGGCCCGTCGAGATGGGCTTGTTCAAGAAGAGGATCACCGATGACGGGCGGGGCGCTGATGACGCCGCGCGGATTGAGCACGAAGACGAGCTGGAGGATCCGGTGCCTGAGCGTCCGATCGAACCGAGGGAAGCGGAGCTGACTCCACCCGAGCCCGAGTGGGACGAGCCGCGCGTCGCTGCGCTCGCCGCCGCCCGCGAGACACCAATCCCGGCTGCGGCCCCCGAGCCCCCGACTGAGACCGGGACGGTCGAGAAGGATGAGCTTCGACGAGCGGTGAGCAAGGGCGCGCCCACCGGCGGGACCGGCGCCGCGCCGGACGCCGATTCCGTCGACCGAGCGGATCAAAGGGTCTCAGCACAGGACCTGATTCCCCCGGCTCCGCGCCGCCGCCACCCGCTTCAGCCCGACGGGATCACCGAGTCACGGGATCGCCGCATGACCGCCTATGCCTTTGCCAACCAGAAGGGCGGGGTCGCGAAGACGACCACCGCCCTGAACCTCGCCGTGGCGCTCGCTGAGTCGGGTCACGATGTGCTCTGCATCGACCTCGATCCCCAGGGGAACCTGACCATGAGCCAGGGCATCGATCCCGATGAGGTCACGCTGTCCATGTACGACGTGCTCGTCAATCGCAGGCCGATCAGCGAGGTCGTCCACCAGCGCGAGATCGACATCGCCGTCTCCTCGATCGACCTGGCGGGTGCGGAGATCGCGATGAGCGCCCAGATCGGACGCGAGCGGGCGCTGCAGAAGGCCCTGGTCGAGGTCGAGGACTCCTACGACTTCGTCTGCATCGATACTCCGCCGAGCCTTGGGCTGCTGACGATCAATGCCCTGACCGCCGCCGACAAGGTGATCGTGCCGGTTCAGTGCGAGTACCTGTCGATGCGGGGCCTGGTGCAGCTCCAGAGCACGCTCGAGATGATCCGCGAGAACCTGAACCCCGATGTCGAGATCGAGGGGATCCTGCCGACGATGCTCGACGCGCGTACGGTGCACGCGAAGGAGGCGGTTGAGATTCTCGAGGAGAACTTCGGCGAGCTCGTGTTCAAGTCAAGGATTCGCAAGACAATTAAGTTCGCGGAGGCGCCGGTCAAGGGAAGCTCTGTGCTCAAGTACGACCCCGATAGCAACGCGGCCAGCTACTATCGGGCTCTTGCGGAGGAAGTCCTGACACATGGCCAGGCGACCTAAACGGGCGAGCATGCGCGAGGGACCCCTCGCTGACCTGTTCCGCTCGACCGAGGCTCCTGACGACCCACCCGAGCCGCCCGCCAGGCCGGAATCAGGCTCTGGGTCGCGGGCCGAGCCCGATCCCACGGAACCAGAGGGCGCCTCAGAGCCGGCCCCCGAGTCCGAGCCGCGAGCCGCGCAGCAGCCATCGCCGGCCCCCGACGCGACGCACGAAGGCACCGCCGACGAGCCCGAGATCAGCTCCCACGAGGCCCCGGCCGGGCTTCGGCGCGAACCCAAGGACCGACTCCGGGATGTGTTCAGCTCCGAGCGGGTCGAACACGAGCCGGCCTTCGGCCGCAGCGAGCCGAACCTCGATTCCCCGGCAGGCGCGGCCGTGGTCCACTCCCCCGAGATTCGCGTCGTCGGCGTGGGTGGCGGTGGCGTCAACGCGATCAATCGGATGGTCGAGGCCGGGGTCACCGGGGTCCAGTTCATGGCGATCAACACGGACTTGCAATCGCTGCAGAGCAGCGCAGCCGACATCACCGTTCACATCGGCGCCGGCGTGACCCGCGGCCTCGGATCCGGATCCGACCCGGAGCTCGGCTACCGGGCTGCCTTCGAGGAGCAGGACCGGATCAAGCGGATGCTGAGGGGCGCGGACATGGTGTTCGTCGCGGCAGGCGCCGGCGGCGGCACCGGGACCGGCGCCGCGCCGGTGATCGCTCGCCTCGCTCGTGATGCCGGTGCTCTGACCGTGGGGATCGTGACCAAACCATTCTCCTTCGAGGGCTCGCGCCGCGCAAAGCAGGCCCAGAAGGGGGTCGAGGCGCTGGCTGAGGAGGTCGACACGCTGATCGTCGTGCCCAACGATCGACTGCTCTCGGTGCTGGAGCGCAACACTTCGATGATCGAGGCCTTCAGGGTCGCCGACGACGTGCTGCGCCAGGGGGTCCAGGGGATCAGCGACCTGATCACCCTGCCGGCGCTGATCAACCTCGATTTCGCGGATGTCCGGACGACCATGCGGGACGCCGGTCCGGCGCTGCTCGGGATCGGGATGGGAACCGGCGACCTGCGCGCCGGATTGGCCGCCGAGCGCGCGATCTCCTCGCCGCTGCTCGAGACCTCGATCGAGGGTGCGCGCTCGATTCTGCTCTCGATCACGGGCGGTAGTGACCTCTCGTTGATCGAGATCAGCGAGGCCGCCCGCGTGATCAAGGACGCCGCCCACCCCGAGGCGCACATCATCTTCGGCGCCAATGTCGACGACGCCCTGGAAGAGCAGATCTGGGTAACGGTGGTAGCGACCCGCTTCGATGCC
>CAXMST010000027.1:0-10119 GCA_964196325.1 uncultured Acidimicrobiia bacterium | reverse complement strand
GGTCCTTCCCGCTTGGACCGTCGCCGTGCTGGTGGCCGCCGCGGTCCGTGGCGAGCTCGACGCGATCGACGGGCCCGGTCGGTGGGGTCCGCTGCTCGCAATGCTGATAGTCGCGCTCGCGACCGCCGCCTATCTGGCTTTGAGATCTCGGGAGAGGGGCCCCGCTCTTCGGTCTGCCGATCGGCTCGGCGCTCGCCGGATCCGGCTCGCGGTTGGGGCTCTGGTGTTGGTCGCCGTGGTTGCTCTCGGGTCGGCGATCGGCCCTGATGCCTTCCTCGGCGAGTTTCGCTCGCAGGGCTCAGCAGCCGAAGGCGGGACCGGGGGGGGGCTCGCCTCCGGCTCGGGCCGCAGCGCTCTTTGGGGGACCGCGCTCGAGGCCTTCGGGGATGATCCCTGGCGGGGTGTTGGCGCCGGTGGCTACGAGACCTACTGGAACGCCAACGGGGATCTCCGTATCCCCGCTCGCAACGCCCACTCCGAGCCGCTCGAGGCGCTGGCGGAGCTAGGGCTGCCCGGGGCGCTTGCCCTGTTCGGCGCGATCGGCCTGGCTCTCGCCGGCGCCGCCTCCCGCTTGGGTGGGCGGGTCGAGGGGCGTGAGCCCGCCGCCGCCGCGCTGGCAATGCTGGTCGCGGGGCTGATGGCGATCGGCATCGATTGGACCTGGGAGCTCCCGGCCGCCCTCGCCCCCTTCTTGATCGCCCTCGTCCTGCTCTGCGGACGCGGCTTGGAGCCCGAGGGGGCGGAGTCGGGCTCGCTGCTCGTCGACTCCCGGATCGCGGGCTACGAACGCCGCCCCGAGCCACCCTGGCTGCCGCTGGGCGCCGCTCGGGTAGGAATCGCGGCCGCAACGGCGGTCGCTGTCTGGGCCGGCATGGTCCTCTCCGTTGCCGCTTTCCAGCTCGAGCGCGGCTCCGAGCGGCTCGAGCGCGGCGACCTTGCCGGGGCCGCGCAGGCGGCCCGGAGCGCCGCGCGGATCGAGCCCTGGAGTCAGGAGCCGCCGCTGCTTCTGACCGAGATCGAGCAGGCCGCGGCCAACTTCGAGGCGGCTCGCCGTAGAGCCGAGCAGGCAGCCGAACTCGCCCCCGCCGATTTCAGGCCCTGGTTGTTGCTCTCGCAGATCCACCTCGCAGCCGGTCAGGCCGGGCCGGCGGCGGCCTATGCAACGCGCGCCCGAGAGCTCGCTCCTCGCGCGCTTGGCAGCCCGTCCGCGGATGGTGCCTGAGCCGCCGCCAGGCACCCCATCCAGGCGTGCTCGGGCTATCCTCAATCACTGGAGAGATGTGGCAGGCCGTCAATCAGTTCCAAAACCCACGCTAGCCGAGACTCGCTCTGAACCGGCGTCGCCGGCCGCTCCCCTGCCGGTTGCCGGCTATAGCGGGACCGAGGCGGCCGTGGGCCCGCGCCCGGTGACGCGCCAGCGCTGGTGGCGCGACGCCCGCCGCCGGCGCATGCTGGCGTTCGCGGACCTGACTGCCGGCGCGGTCGCTGCCGGGGTCGTCGCGGCGCTGCTCTCGGGTCAGTTCTGGCCCTTCGCCTTCCTGCCGCTCTGGCTGCTCGTCGCAAAGCTGCTCGGCCTCTATGACCGCGACCACCGAGTGCTCCGTCACCTCACCGCGGACGAGGTCCCGGCGCTGATCGCGTGGGCCGGAACGATCACCGCGGTGCTGGCGTTGCTCCTGCCGCTGACCTCGGCCGGTGCGCTCGGCGCCGGGCCTGCCACGGCGCATGTGGTCGTTGCCGCGCTGGCCGTGATCTTTGCCCGTTCTGTGGCGAGGCGCCTCTGGTGGACTTGGACCCCGCCCGAGCTCGTGGGGATGATCGGGGATCGCTCCGGGCTGGAGTCGATGCGCCGCAAGCTCGGGCTGTTCCGGGACATGCACTTCGAGCTGGCTGTGGAGCGGCTCACCGATGAGCTGGGCAGCGGCTCGGCCCGGACCCGGGCGCTGCTCGATACCGCTGAGCGGGTGGACCGGATCGTCGTCGCCACAGACGACGTCGATACCGACCTGATCTCCGAGCTGAGTTCGATCTGCCGCAAGCGTCAGGTCAAGCTCAGCGTCGTCTCGCCGTTCCGCGGGCGGGCCCTGGCCTCGCCGCAGATCGGCCAGATCGCCGACCTGCCGATCCTCGAGTACAACACCTGGGATCTCTCGCGCTCATCGCTGGTCATCAAACGCGGCTTCGATCTGGTCGTCTCCGGGCTCGGGTTGCTTCTCCTGCTTCTGTTCGTGCCCCTGATCGCGATCGCGATCAAGCTCGATACTCGAGGGCCCGTCTTCTTCTCGCAGGTAAGAGCGGGCCTCGGCGGCCGTCCGTTCCGCCTCTACAAGTTCCGAACGATGCGCGTTGACGCCGAGGCGCGGCTCGACGAAGTGGTGAGCCTCGACGAGCTCAACGACCCGATGTTCAAGCTCCGCAACGACCCGCGTGTGACTCGGGTCGGCCGGATCCTGCGACCCCTCTCGATCGATGAGCTGCCACAGCTGGCCAACGTGCTGCTCGGTGAGATGAGCATCGTCGGTCCGCGGCCCGAGCAGGTGGAGATCGTCGAGCGCTATCGACCCGAGCACCGTTTTCGTCTCGCGGTCAAGCCCGGGATCACGGGCCCGATGCAGATCTCCGGACGCGGCGAGCTGACCTTCGCGGAGCGGCTGGCGGTCGAGCTCGAGTACGTCGAGAACCCCTCGATGGCCCGCGACCTGCGAATCGTGCTGCACACGGTCCCGGCGGTGCTGCGGCGTACCGGCGCCTTTTGAGATCACGGATCTGAGCCCTCGAGCGACCGTCATCGTCCCCTCCCGGGGCCCCGCCTCACGTCTGCGGCGGCTACTCGATTCGCTCGCGGAGCAATCGGTCGAGCACGAGACGCTCGTCGTCGACAACGGCTCGGCGCGGGCGCAGGTGAGTGAGCTCGCCGAGCGCTACGAGTTCGCCACGGCGATCAGCCTGGACAGCAACCGCGGCTACAGCTACCCGGTCAACCTTGCAGCGGCTCGGGCTGCCGGAGAGGTCCTGGTTCTCCTCAACGACGACTGTGTCTGCGAGCCGCAGTTCGTGGAGCGGATCGCCGAGCCGATCGATCCCGCCGCCGACGTCCTGATGGCCGCGGCCGTGATGCGCGATCGCGACGACCCGGGCCGCATCGACACGGCCGGAATGCAGCTGGACCGCACCCTGCTGGTCTACGACTACCTGAACGGGATGCCACTCGATGCGATCGCCGACGCGCCCGACCCGATCGGCCCTTCCGCCGCGGCCGCCGCCTTCGATCGCCGGGCGTTCCTCGATGCCGGCGGTTTCGATGAGCGGCTGTTCGCGTACTGGGAGGACGTCGACCTGGTCTTGCGCCTACTGGCCACGGGGGCGAGCTGCCGGCTCGCCCGCGAGGCGATCGGGACCCACGAGCACTCGGCCACACTCGGGTCCGGCTCCACCGCCAAGAACCGCCTGATGGGCTTCGGCCGCGGCTACGTGCTCAGGCGATGGCGGGTAGTCACGCCACGCAGCCTGGTCGGGGTGCTGGCGCGGGAGTTGCCGCTGCTGGTTGGCCAGGCGCTGATCGATCGAACTCTGAGTGGCTTTGGCGGCCGGGTCGCCGGCTGGCGGGCCGCCACACCAGGCGAGCGCTATCCCGACGTCGTGAACAGCAGGGGTGGGGGAGACCGGCTGCTGAGGACGCTGCGCCGCCGGTTTGCCCGCCGCCGCCGCGGCGCCGCCGGGGGTTAATCCGGGCTAGTCGCGCCGGGCTGAGCTCAGCGCCCCGGCTGCGAGCGAGGCGCTCAGCTTGAGGCCGATGCCGAGGTAGATGATCGCGTTGAAGGCGCCGCCGTGCCGCCGCGCGTAGTGCTTTCTGTAGAAGCGGCCCATGCCCCGGTGGAAGGCGATCTGCAGGCGCGGGTCCCGGTGGCCCCCGGTCGTTCCACCCTTGGTGTGGATCGCTCGAGCGCTCGGCTCATAGAAGGTGGTCCAGCCCGCCGCGGCAAGCCGGTATGAGAGGTCGAGATCCTCCATGTACATCCAGTAGCCCTCGTCGAAGACGCCGACTTGCTCGAGCGCTTCGCGGCGCAACAGCATGAAGGCGCCGTTGACGGCGTCGACGGGGCCGCGCTCGACCGCCGGAGCGCGGTAGTCGGCGAGGCTGCCCCGGCCGAGGTGGCGGCCGAGGCCGCTGAAGTGCCCGAGCGCGCTGAGCGGGGTTGGGAAGGTGCGCCGCGCCGCGTGATCGAAGCTGCCGTCCTCTTGGTAGAGGGCCGGGCCGCTGCATCCGATCCCGGGGTCGGAATCCATCAGCGCGACCAGGGTCGGCAGCGTGTCGGCCTCGATCTCGGTGTCGGGATTGAGTGCCAGCACATAGCGAGCCCGGCCACCGGCGAGCCCGATGTTGGTCGCGGCGCCGAAGCCGATGTTCTCCGCCTGCGGCAGTAGGCGGACCGATGGGTAACGAGCGGCTAAGAGCTCCTCGGTGCCGTCGTCGCTGCCGTTGTCGACGACGGTCACGGTCATCCCTGCCACCAGCCGATGCCTCTCGAGCGAATCGAGGCAGCGTCCGAGCAGCTCCCGGGATCGGTAGGAGACGATCACCACATCGAGGGTTGGGGCTCCGATTCGGGGCAAGCTAGCTTCGGGCGCCGAGGGGCGTCGCTCAGCCTTCGAGCACGAGCCCGAGGAAGCGCTTGGTCCGCTCGTGCTTGGGGCTCTCGAGCACGTCGGCGGGGCGTCCGCTCTCAACTATGACCCCGCCGTCCATGAAGGCGACGCGATCGGCGACCTCGCGGGCGAACCCCATCTCGTGGGTGACGACGACCATCGTCATCCCCTCCTTGGCCAGCTCCCGCATCACGTCGAGGACCTCCTTGACGAGCTCGGGATCGAGAGCGCTGGTCACCTCGTCGAAGAGCATCACGTGCGGATCCATCGCCAGCGCCCGGGCGATCGCGACTCGCTGCTGCTGGCCGCCCGAGAGCCGTTCGGGGTACTCGTCCACCTTGTCCGACAGACCGACCCGGACGAGCAGCTCCTCGCCGCGACTGCGAGACTCCTCACCGCTGCGGCCGAGCACCGTCCGCGGCGCCAGCATCACGTTCTCGAGCGCGTTCTTGTGCGGGAACAGGTTGAACTGCTGGAAGACCATCCCCACTCGTCGGCGGACGAAGTCGACGCCGTCCTCGAACTCCTCGGCGGTGATCTCCGTTCCCTCGAGCACGATCCGCCCGCCCTCCGGCGGTTCGAGCAGGTTGACGCAGCGCAGCAGCGTGCTCTTGCCCGAGCCGCTCGGGCCGATCACGCAGACAACCTCACCCTTGCGCACCTCGAGATCGACTCCGGCCAGCACCTGAAGGTCGCCGAAGCGCTTTTCGACCCCCTCCAGGAGGAGCATCGTGCCATCCGCGGGCGGGTCCGGGCGACCCGGCTCGGCGCTCACGGCAGGCCCCGCTCGAACTGGGCCTGCTGGCGGGTGATCAGCCAGTCCACGGCCCGCGCCAGCGGGATCGTAACCAGCACGAAGAGGATCGCGCCCAGCATCAGCGCCGAGGAGTTCAGGGTCTCGGATTGGATGTCGCGGCCGACCTGGACCACCTCGAGCAGGCCGATCACGCTGACCAGCGTGGTGTCCTTCATCAGCGCGATGTAGTCGTTCAGCAGTGGTGGGATCACCTTACGGATCGCCTGGGGGACGATCACGTGCCGCATCGAGGTTCGGTAACTCATGCCGAGTGATCGCGCCGCCTCCATCTGACCGCCCGGCACCGCCTCGATCCCGGCCCGGTAGACCTCGGCCATATAGGCGCCGTAGGTGAGCGTGATCGCGAAGACGCCGTACCAGAACGGAGAGGGCTCCCCGAGCCAGGTGGGGACCCCGAGCCAGGTCGGGATCACCCCTCCCTCTCCGGTCACGGCGTCGGTTGCGGCCAGGGCCCCGAGGCTGTTCGCGACGAGCAGAATCGTGAGCAGCGCGGGGATCCCCCGGAGCATGTCGATGTAGGCGATCGTCGGCCAGCGCACGACCCAGCTCAGCCGCCCCGGGGTCTGGCGCAGCACCGCCAGGAGCAGGCCCCAGAGCAGTGCCAGGATCCCGGCCACGATCGAGAGCTTGAGCGTGACCAGGAAGCCTTGCAGCACCTTGTCGAGGTTGTCGGGGTCGAACATCACTCCGAGGTCGAAGTACTGCTCGATGATCCTGTCCACTGCGGGCCCTCCCTATCGCTTGTGGTTCAGCCTAGCCAGCCGGTCCGCCGGCGCCCAGAAAACGGGGCGCCCTTTGGCGCCCCGTTTTCAGTGCCGGCTTGCGCGGGCGTCTGCTGTCGCCTCGTTCGAGCGAGCTAGCTCGGCTCGTGGGTCGAGGTCAGCACCGACTCGGGAACGTCGATCGAGAACCACTCCTGGTAGAGCTCGTTCAGTGTCCCGTCGTCCTTGATTTCCTGCAGGGCGCCGTTGACGGCCTCGCGGAGCGCGTCGGTCCCCTGCGGGAGGATCACGCCGTACTCCTCCTCGGTGTCGACATCGCCGACGACCTGTAGGGCGCCGTCGCTGTTGTCGGCAGAGTCCTGCACCGAGGGCAGGTCGTTGACGACCGCGTCAACCTGCTCGTTCTCGAGTGCGCTGTAGGCGTCGTCGATCTCGGGGAAGCCCCGGACCTCGCCCGCGTCGGTCTCGTCGTTCGCATAGGTCTCGCCGGTGGTCCCGTCCTGGGCGCCGATGATCACTCCCGAGAGGTCCTCGAAGCCGGCGATGTCGCTGTCGCTACGGACCAGCAGGCCCTGTGAGGCGAGGAAGTACGGGTCAGAGAAGTCGACCCGGTTCTCACGCGCGTTGGTGATCGTCGTTGCCGCGATCGCCAGGTCGAACTGACCGCCGCCGCCCTGCAGCAGCAGGTCGAACGGTGCGTCCTCGATTTGGGGCTCGAGCTCGAGACGGGTTGCGACCTCGTTGATCAGGTCGATGTCAAAGCCTTCGTAGTCGGGCGGATCGCCCTGCTCGAAGGGCGGGAAGGGGATGTCGGATCCGACGATCAGGGTGCCGTCTTCCAGCAGTCCGAGATCGGCGGTGTCGACGGCCTCGGCCGTCGTCGCATCAGCGCTGGTGCTGTCGCCGTCGTCATCACCGCAGGCGCTCACCGCAACAGCGGCGACCACCCCGACGACGAGGACGAGCAGCGCCCATAGGCGGGTCTTGCTCATAGTGTTCCTCTCTCTTGGTTCCTGGGACACCGTGCCCCAGTCGAGCCTCGCACCATAGCTGCGATGCCCGACTCAGGCACCGGCGACGGCCGTGGTCCTCCACTACACTTACTGAAGTGATGCCAGGCGAGCTGCTCAACCGACCCTGCGGAGGCCGCTTCGACAACATCCTCGAATCGATCGGCAACACGCCGATCGTGGAGTTGCCGAGGATCACCCCGCATCCGAGCGTCCGCATCTACGCGAAGCTCGAAGGCCAGAACCCGACCGGGTCGGTCAAGGACCGCGTCGCCAAGTCGATGATCGAGCGGGCTGAGCGTGAGGGGTCGATCGCTCCCGGCCAGCGGGTCATGGAGCCGACCTCCGGCAACACCGGGATTGCGCTGGCGATGATCTGCCGACGCAAGGGCTACCCGTTCGTCGCCGTGATGCCCGACAACGTCACCGACGAGCGCTCGCAGCTGTTGCGAATGTATGGCGCGGAGATCGTCTACTCGGAGGGTGCCAAGGGCTCCAACGGCGCGGTCGAGCTGGCGCTCGACATGGCCGAGCGCGACGCCGGGCTCTACATGCCCTACCAGTACGGCAACGAGGCGAACCCCGCAGCGCACTACGACGGCACTGCGCTCGAGATTCTCGAGGAGCTGGACTCGGTAGCGGCCTTCGTCGGCGGGCTTGGGACGGGCGGCACCTTGATGGGCAACGGGCGGCGCCTGAAGGAGCAGGACCCCGAGACCAAGATCGTCGCGGCGGAGCCGATGCAGGGGGAGCTGGTATCCGGCCTGCGTTCGCTCGACGACGGCTTCATCCCGCCGATCGTCGACCTGTCGGTGCTCGACCGCAAGGTCATGGTCAGCAACGAGAAGGCGATCCGCTGGACCCAGAAGCTGCTCCGCGAGGAGGGCTTGTTCGCGGGTGTCTCCGCCGGGGCGATCGCCTGCGTCGCGCATCGGATCGCCGGCGAGCTCGACGGCGGCAACGTCGTCTTCCTGGTTCCCGATGACGGCTGGAAGTACCTCTCCTCGGGCGTCTACACCAAGGAATACGAGGAGCTCGAGAACGTCGACTCCACCGTCTGGTGGTAGCGCCGAGGCGGGTCCGCCCGGCGTCGCTGTCGCCGCGATGAAGATCGAACGGGCGCTACTGGCCGAGCTCGCCGCCCACGCGGTCGAGGAGGCGCCGAACGAATGCTGCGGCCTGCTCGGCGGCGGCGACGGTCGGGCGCGGACCCTCTACCGAGCCACCAACGCCTTCGCCAGCCCGCTCCGTTACCGCGTCGACGATCGCGACCTGTTCCGGATCGTCGAGCGCGAGATCCCGGACGCCGGGGAGGAGCTGGTCGCGATCTACCACTCCCATCCCAACAGCGAGGCCTATCCCTCCCAGACCGACATCAACCTGGCCGAGGGTTGGCCCGACCCTCTGTACTTGATCTGCTCGTTGGCCGATCCGAAGCAGCCCTCGATTCGTGGCTTCGCGATTCGCGACGGTGCCGTCGACGAGGTCGAGCTTGATGTCGACTGAGAGCTCCGAGGACCCTGAGGGCTCCCGGGACCGCCTGATCTGTCCCCGTTGCGGACGCGGCCATCGGCCGTCCGACCGGCTCTGCGAGAGCTGTTCGATGCCGCTCGTGATCGCCGAGAGGGCCGAGGAGCCGGCGACCGGGGCGGCTCACGAGCAGGCGCGAAAGATCAATCCACGCTACGCCCGGGGCGAGCTCACCCGGGTCGCGGTCGGGCACCACCAGGCAGAGGCCGAGCTGATCAAGGGGATGCTGTTGGAGCATGGGATTCCGAGCCTGCTGCGGCGTACCGGCGGCTTCGACGTCCCTGATTTCCTCGCTGCAGGGCCCCGTGACGTGCTCGTCCCCTCCAGCGGGGCAGAGGAGGCACGGGCGTTGCTCAGCGAGGTCCAGGAGTCGACAGTTGTCGATGGGATCGAGCTGGAGCCGACCGGCCCCGGGGCAGCGGCCCTCGACTACCCCGAGACAGATCTCGACCTTGAGACGGGGCCTGGCGGGCGCTCCTGGCAGTTGAAGCTGATCGCCGGGTCGCTTGCCCTGCTGCTCGCGTTCGGGGCCGTCGTTGGCGTGATCTGGGCTCTGATCTAAGCCGGTTCGCGGTCCAGCAGGGCCTCGAGGTGGTTGCGCCAGGCGACCTCGATCGTCTCCATGTCGACCCCGAATGCAAGCTCCAGAGCGGGCCGCGGACCGTCCTTTCGCAACCTCGAGACGAGCAGCTCGCAGGCGTGCCGCCCGACCTCGCGATCCAAGAGGTCGAAGAGCGTGCCGCCGAGGATGATCGCGTCCCGCGGCCCAGGGGGAAAGGATGGACGCTCGCGCTCGGCCAGCCTGCGACCGACCGCCGGCCGGAACAGTGGCACCTGGCCCGCAAAGTACTGAGCGCCGCCCTCGATCAGCCAGGCCCAGCGCAGGTAGCGGACGAACTTCGCCGGGCCCCACGGCGGCGGCAGCCGGCGGTTGTGGGTCGCCAGGGTGAGCTGGGCGTAGAGGCGCGTCGCCGTGCCGCGCAGAGCGCGCAGCGAGTCGGCGCCGCCCGCGCGCCGCTCCAGCGCCTCGTCGTTCAGGACGTGGACCTCCGTGGAGGTCGCCCATCCCGCCAGGTAGCGGCGCCCGGCGGGGGCGGCCGCGAGCCGGGCGCCGGGCAGGAACGGGTGGGCGGCGGCGAGCCATCCAGCGCTGGTGTGGATCACCACCGTCACGTCCCCCGGCGCCTCCTCGAGCCGGTCCTCGAGCCGTAGCCGAAGGTCCTCGAGCTCGTCGAGCGTGCGCTCCGCACATTCCTCGTCGCCCAGTTCGTGGCGGGCTGTGAAGCTCAATGAGTTGGTTTCGGTCCACGGCATCGGCGCTCGGAGGGTACCCAGGCCGGCCCTGGCCCAACAGGCCTGCCGGCGAAGTCCACGCCCTACAATCGCCTCGGAT
>CAXMST010000026.1:0-4029 GCA_964196325.1 uncultured Acidimicrobiia bacterium | reverse complement strand
GTCGTCGGACACGGCGGCCGAATGATCGCAGCCGGGGGGGAGGAGTTCGGCCGCCGATCGCGGCCGGGGCTCATGTGAGGCGCTTCCCGTTCCCGACGGTATCGGCGAGATAGATGATCGCGAGGGCGATTGCTTTTTGTCCGTCACCACGCCGCTTGGTCTCCTCGATTGCCTGTCGCCGGATGCGCATCTGTGTGACCAGCCCCATTGGTGTCACTCTCCGTTCTTGGGATGACTGGCGGCGTCGGTCGCCGCTCGGAGAGACGTCGTGATCTGTGCGGTCCTTCTGACGAGCGGTTTGCTCTGGCGACCTCGATCACCTAACTTCTCTGTAGTGAGCAATCGCACGGCTACCCGCACCTACACCCTCACCGGTGCCGACGGGCAGCCTTTTGACTCCGAGACCCCCGGTGCGCTCGGCGGCAATCGTCGGGGCAGGATCTACGGGCAGCTCGACTGCGCGGCGGCCCTGAAGACGCTGCGGCGCGGCGGCTACAACAGCCACCGGGTCTTCTTTCTCGATGAGGAGACGGCCCTCTCCGCGGGCTACCGGCCGTGCGGGAACTGCATGCCGGCCGAGTATCAGGATTGGAAGCAGCGCTGCCGGCCGCCCGGGTCGGACGACCCGGGCTAGTACCCGCCGTCCGGCGGTAGCGTCGGCCCCGAGACGGTCGAGCGCCTCCGCACCCAGCCCACGAACGGGACCAGCACGATGATCGCGAGTGCCCCGAGCCCGATCGGCCCGATCACGATCCCGAGCACGTTCTCGGCCCGATCGACGACCGCGTCGAAGGGGCTCGTGCCGAAGGTGACCTCCGGTGTGCGGCGCTCCCTGGCGCTGCGGCCCCGGGTCGTGATCTCGTAGGTCCCCTCCTCGGGGACGTCGAGCGAGCCGATCAGGGTGGCGGTGCCTCCGGAGCCGCTGATCTCCTGGCCGGACCTCCGTCGAATCTCCGACGGTTGTCCCTCCGGTGCTCCGATCCGGAGGGTCAGGTCGCCGGGGACGGTCAGGCTCTCGTTCTCACGCAGGGAGATGTCCTCGGCGTAGAAGATGTCGACCTCTCCCGAACCGAGCTCCAGGGCCTCGGTCCCGGGGACCGCCACCCGCCCGTAGCGGTCGGTGTCCCCTTCGAGGAATCCGAGCCCGACATAGACGGCCGCCGCGATCAGCGCGACCGTGAGCGCCACCCCGACGACGGCGGGCCACGGCATTCGCGATGAGGAACCTGCTTCGGGCACGCGCGGGGATTCAATCACCGGCGGCAGGTCGCGGGCGAGCGCTTAGCCGTCGCCCGCGACGAACCCGTAGTGCTCCTGCCAGCCGCCGTCCAGGGCGGGCAGCGTGCAGTCGAAGGCCTCGGAGAGCGCCTCGAGGCTGGGGTTCCGCTCCCAGACCTCGCGGACCAGCCAGGGTGGGAGCAGCAGGGCGCCACCGAAGAGGTTGGCCTCCCACTCGATCTGGGGAGCGGCGGGGCGGGGGTCCCAGGGCCAGCTCCTCGGGCCGGCGCCCTCGGGTCGCGTGACCGTTGCGGCGGGCTCGATCGTGGAGGTTGCACAGAGCAGCGTCTCGGGACCGCGGTGCAGGATCCAGTGGCCGAGCTCGTGGGCGACGGCGTCGCGACGGCGTCGGGGGCTGCGGCTGACCTCGGTCGCATCGACCCAGATCTCGGCCCGCTCGGGGATCAGGGCCCCGGAGGCGGGCGCCCCCCCGGCCGGGGCCTGCTCGGGGAAGGCGGCGGCGATGTCGACCGACTCCTGGATCAGCAGGCCGAAGTGGTCCTCGGTGATCGCGTCGATCGGGACGGGCAGCTCGTGACCGTCCCAGGTCGCGCTTGGGATCTCGGCCAGGAGGCGGGCCGCCTCGTTGATCAGGTACTCGGGGCTGCGGGCTCGCATCGGGTGTCAATCATGGCGGCTCCCCCGCGCCCCGGTCGTGGTCGGCCCGTGCCCTGGGAATACGATCGCATCCGATGGAGCCGATCTCGGTGCTGCGCGAGGGCCAGGGGGAGGAGCTGCTGCTCGTCCACGGAGGCGCCGGCCCGCGCGCCACCTGGGGAGCGCTGGAGCCCCTGGCGGCGCGCTGGACCCTCGCTCACGTCTATCGGCGCGGCTACCCGCCGAGCCCGCCGCCTCCCGACGGCCGCCAGGACTTCGAGCGCGACGCGCTCGACATCGAGCCGCTGTTGGAGTCCCGCCCGCACCTCATCGCGCACTCCTACGGGACCCTGGGAGCGCTGATCGCTGCCGGGCGCAGGCCCGACTCGGTTCGCTCGCTGACGATGATCGAGCCGCCGCTCTTCTACCTCGCCTCCGGGGACCCCGAGGTCGAGCGTCTGGAGGCGCTCAGCGTCGTGGTCCTCAACGAGGGCGTCGACGCGGAGCCGGCCGCCCTGCTCGAGTTCCTGCAGATGGCCGGGGTCGCCGACCTCGGCCCGGGGCCGCTTCCGGAGGCGGTGGCCGCGGGCGTCAGCCGCGGCCACCGCATGCGCCAGCCGAACGAGGCCCGGCCTCGGCTCGAGGCCCTGCGCGAAGCGGGCGTCCCGGCGCTGGTGGCCTCGGGAGATCACTCGCCCGGGCTCGAGGCGATCTGCGATGGACTGGCCGAGGCGCTCGACGCCGAACGACTCGTCGCCCCCGGCGCCGGGCACTTCGTCGCCGCGGCTCCCGACTTCCCCGGCGCCTTCGAGCGCTTCTTAGGAGCC
The DNA here is from genome assembly GCA_964196325.1 of uncultured Acidimicrobiia bacterium. Classification (GTDB taxonomy): domain Bacteria; phylum Actinomycetota; class Thermoleophilia; order Solirubrobacterales; family 70-9; genus CAXMST01. Next base: position 1,327 of record CAXMST010000026.1, on the reverse strand, counting down.
GTCGACTGAGGCGGGCGGTGGGCCCGTGAGCCGCACGATCGGGCCGGGGCCGAAGGGAGTGGGGTGGGAGATCCCCAGCTCCTGGTAGGTCGTCGGCGGGATCGAGATGTCGGCCAGGTAGAGGTCGCCGACGACGACCCGTGCCGCGACCGAGCCCAGACCCCGCTTGGGCAGCGCCAGGGTCAGCGTCGCCTCGGCCCGGATCGCGGGGGCGCGGATCTCGCCGCTCTGCAGTTCCAGCCCGGTCGGGGTGTCGAGCGCCAGCACCCGGTAGCCGGCGGCAGCTTCGACCAGCTCGGCGATCCGGCCGCGGGCGGCCCCCCGCTGGCTGTAGCCGAGCAGGGCGTCGATCAGCAGCTCGGGCTCGGCATCATCCTCCGCCGCGCCGGTGACCCCGAACTCTCCCAGCAGCGCGTACTGCTGGGCGGGGACCGGCGTCAGCTCCGCGGGATCGACGCCGAGGCGCAGTTCGACCTCGGCCCCACCAGCGGCCAGCCGCCGCGCGGCGACCATGCCACCGCCGCCGTTGCCGCCGGCTCCGGCCCGGACCGCGACGCGCCGGCCGCCCACATCGCCTCCGAGCAGCTCACGCGCGACGGCCGCGAGGTTGGCGCCGGCGTTCTCCATCATCCGCGGCAGGTCGAGCCCGGATTCGATCGCGATCCGATCGACCTCGCGCATCTGCTCGACGGTGATCCAGGGGAGCTCGGCGGCGGGGTGCTCGGGGAAGGCCACTACCCAATGATGACCGCGGCGCCCGCGGGCCGCCGCTCAGCTGTGAGCGGCGGCGGCCTGGTCGCCGACGCCCAGCTCCCGGGCCCGCGCGACCAACGCCCCCCGCTCGGCATGGGCGAAGAGCCCGTAGCCCGGTGGCGGGTCGTCCTGATCCAGATAGTCGCTGACCCAGAAGCCGTGAGCCCCACGCAAGAGGTCCGCGCAGCGCTCGGCGTCGAGCGGCCTGAAGCTGCCGTCGCGCAGCTCGGCGATCGCCGCGTCAAGGTGGCCGAGGATCGGCTCCAGCCGCTCGCGGCCCCACTCGTGCCACTCGCCGCCGAGCTCGTCGCGGCCGTAACTGGTCCCGTCGCAGTGCGCGACGAAGCCGCAGCCGGCCAGCTCGCGGGCGCGCCCCTGCTCGGCCTCGACCGCGGCGCGCTTGCCGCGGATCGGCTCCAGGTCCTCATACAGGTCGGGGCGCAGGTCGAGCCCGTGCCGTTTGACCAGGCCCGCCGACTTGTAGCCGCGCCGGTGCTGGGCGAGGCGATCCTCCGGCAGGCGGGCGCTCGAGCCGACATAGACCCAGGGGATCCTCGGGTCCCGGCGCCGCCCG
>CAXMST010000025.1:0-6820 GCA_964196325.1 uncultured Acidimicrobiia bacterium | reverse complement strand
GTGGGCGGAGGCCGGGTGCCGTCAGGCGCGTCCGGACGCCGCGTGAGGGTGATCGTATTTGCGGATGGGTGTACTAGAGGACACCGGCTGGACGAATGCCCTAGTCGGCTAAAGGATGGGACCAAAGCTGCCGGCTAGGGGACAGGAGCAGATAGCTACCGATGAACAGCCATGCAACCCATCTAGGACAGGTCCAGCGTCGCGTAGCCGACGGCGAATATCACGTCAATCCGACCCAGGTGGCCGAGGCGATCTTGCGGCGGATCGGAGCGCTCACACTCGACCCCGAGTTCACTGACCCGCCCGGAGCTGGTCGTAACCCCCAGCGGCCGCCAGATCGCCGCCGGGCAGTCTGAGCCGCACCCCGCGACCGCCGGCGACGACGCCAACCGCAGCAAGGGGGGACCCCAGGTCAGCGAGCGCCGCCTCGGCCTCGATCAGGCGCTCCTGCGGGAGCGAGCAGAGCAGCTCGTAGTCCTCGCCACTAAGCGCCAGCTCAATCGGATCGAGCTTGCACGACTCGGCGACCCGACTGACGCCCGGCGCCAGCGGCAGCCGTTCGGTCTCGATTTCGAGGGCCACGTCCGAGGCGGCGGCAAGCTGCTCCGCGTCGGCGCCGAGCCCGTCGGAGATGTCGATCATCGCGGTCGCCCCCAAACGGGCCAAGGCCGAGCCCGCGGTCAGCAGCGGCGTCGGTCGCAGCTGCCGCCCGATCAGCGCCTCCCGCTCGGCCGGGGCCAGGGCGGCGAGGTGTTGCGGGGTCTGCAGCGCGATCAGGCCGGCAGCGGCGGCGCCGAGGCTCCCGGTCAGGCAGACGATCTCGCCGGGCGCCGCCCCCGTCCGGCCAACCAGCTCGGAGGCGGTTGCGGCGTGCCCTACCACGGTGACGCTCAGCGCCAGCAGCGGCGCGGCGGTGAGATCTCCCCCCAGCACCGCGACGCCGGTCTGGCGAGCGCAGTCGGCGAGCCCGTCACAGATGGCGAGCACGGCCGCCCGATCAAGATCGTCGGGGCAGCCGAGCCACACGTACGCCTCCCCCGGGCCGGCGCCCATCGCCGCCAGGTCGCTGAGTGCCGCGGCGAGCGCCTTATGGCCGATCGCCTCCGGTGGCGCCCAGCTGCGCTCGAAGTGGACCCCCTCGACCAACGCGTCGATGCTGGTCGCGGTGGCCCCGGCGGGCACGGTCACCGCGGCGTCGTCACCGATCCCGATCACGCGCCTCGCCCCGGTCCGGCACTCGCGCTCCGCGCCGATCCCGAGCCGCTCGCGGATCGCCGCGATCAGCTCGAACTCAGCCGATCTGCGCATCTGCGGCTGGCGTGGCACGGACCCATTATGTAGTCGGGCTAGACCGGCACGGAGTTGATCGCCTGAAACACAGTCAGGGCAATCGTCACGAACACGAGCAGGCGATCGCGGGCTACCGCCGCCAGCGGCAGCGCCCAGATCAAATACCACGGCAGCAGCGAGGCGCTGGCGAGGAGGATCCCAACCATCGCCCAGCCCGCGACCCGGACCCAGTCCGCGCCGCGCAGGACCCACGCCCCGAGCGCCAGCAGCCAGAGGCCGAGCAGCCCGGCAAACGCGTAGCGGATCGGATCGGGGTCCGCGCCGAACACGCGGGCGAGCGTGCCGGGGACGCTCCAGTGGCTGACCGTGCCCTGGTTGTCACCGGCCACTGCGATCGCGGAGTCGCTCGCCGGGCCGAAGACGAGCAGGCTCAGCGCCACGCACACGACCCCGGCGCCGATCAAGCCCGCCACCAACCGCACCCGACTGCGACCGGCGGGCGCGCCGAGCACCGCGAACGGCAGATACACCGCCGCGGCGGCCTTGACCGCCACCGCCGCGATCATCGAGACCGAGGCTGCTCTGGGGCGGGCCGTGAGTAACAGGAGCGCCCCGGCGAGCGCCAGCGCGACCATCAGACCATCGTTGTGGCCGCCGCCGACGACGTGGACGAGAACCAGTGGGTTTAGCGCTACGAAGGCCGCGGCCGGGGCGGGAGGGAGGCCGCGGAGCACCGCGAGCCGGGCCGTAAGCAGGGCGATCGCCACGACGGAGAGCCCGGCAACGAGCTTCAACGACCACAGCGCGAAGCTGACCCCGACCGCTGCGAGGGGATAGGTGAGCAGGGTGAACAGGGGGCCATAGACGCTGATCGCGGAGCTGAAGTCCTCGACCCGGTCGGCCGCCTGATCCCCAGCGATCGCCTCGGGCGTGAACTCATAGGGATTGAGTCCCTCGACCCCGAGGCGGCCATAGCTGATGTAGCTGAAGATGTCGAGGGAGAGGAACGGCGGGGCCAGGGTGAAGACGGCGACCAGCGCCGCGATCAGCAGCCACAGGGCGCGATCCAAGCTGCGCGGAGCGAGCCCCGTGAGCAGAGCCCAGGCGACGATCGCGGCGTAGAGCAGACCGAGGAAGAGCCCGGGCGAGAGCCCGAGACCGTCCCCGAAGGCCCCGAGGATCCAGCCCGGCGCATCGTCAGCTGCGGCGGGGACCAGGGCCGGGCCGGCAAGGGCGAGCGCGAGCGCGCAGGCCGCAAGCAGCACTGCGGCGCCGGTGGCCGTCCACCCGGCTGCCCGCCCGGCCCCCGGCGGCGCCCTCAACCCGTCGATCCGATCATCGCTGGCCTGGAGCGTAGGGCGCGGCGCGGGGACAGCGAGCGGCGCGGTGGGAGTCTGGGTGGGCGAGTCGCAAGAATGCCTCGGGTGCGGCGAGCAATCTTCATCGATGCCCTCGGGACCCTGCTCTGGTTGGCGCCTCCGTGGGAGCGGATCGATCCGGAGGCCGTCCGCGGGATCGAGCCAGAGCGCGTCCGCACCGGGTTCCTCGCGGAGATGAGCTACTACCGCGAACACGTCAGCGAGGGCGCCGACCGCGCCTCGCTGGCTGATCTGCGCGGGCGCTGCGCCGCCGTTCTCTCCGACGAGCTTGGCCGCGAGATCGCGGTCGAGACAATGCTCGAGGCATTGCACTTCACGGCTTTCGAGGATGCCGAGCCGGCGCTCAAGGAGCTGAGCGAGCTGGACGTCGCACTGATCTGCGTCTCCAACTGGGACCGCTCGCTCACGGAGGTGCTGGAGCGGCTCCAGCTAGCCCACTGGTTCGATGGGATCGTGACCTCGGCCAGCGCCGGAGCCAGCAAGCCGAGCCCGAAGATCTTCGGGCCGGCACTCGAGCTCGCGGCCTGCGAGCCCTCCGAGGCGCTGCACGTGGGCGACACCGCCGACGATCTCGAGGCGGCGCGGGCTGCCGGGATCGGGGCGCTGCTGATCGACCGTGCGGGTGCCGGCGATATCGCCTCCCTGGCCGAGATCCGCGAGCATCCCGGCCCGTGATCGAGCAGCAACAAAGCGAGACGACCGCCGAGTCTGGCGAGCACAGCGGCGAGCGGCTTCCGACCAAGGACGGCTTCGCCGGCGTGTCGCGCAGCGCGGTGGGAGTCGCCGAGCTCTTCGGGGGAGTCCTGGTCGCGCTCGGAGCGTCGGTCGTGGGGGTCGTCGTGCTCAGCATCATCGACCCCTCGGTGACCGATGCCAACGCGGATGATCAGTCCGACGGAGCGGCGCTCGGCCTGCAGGCCTTCGCCGTGCTCGGCTTCGTCCTCGCCCCGTTCGCGATGACGATGCTCGCCAACCGGGGCGGCCTCGCCGATGCGGCGCGGCGGCTCGGGCTGAGCCGCGTCCCGCGGCGGCTGCTTTCGACGATCGCCATCGCTATCCCCGTCTACCTGCTGATCGCGGGGCTCATCGCCGGGCTCCTGGAGCCCAATCAGGACGACATCGCCGAAAGCCTCGGGGCCGACGAGAATGCGAGCCTGGGGATCAAGATCGCGGCCGGGGTCTTGATCATCGGCGGAGCCGCGATCGGTGAGGAGCTGTTCTTTCGCGGACTGATCTTCGGCGGACTGCGGCAACGGCTGTCCCTGTGGCCCGCGGCGCTGATCTCCGCGGTCCTCTTCGGGCTCCCGCACCTACCCCAGGGTGACCTCGCAGTGGTGCTTCAGCTCTCGGTGCTGGGGGTGATCCTGGCCTGGGCATACGAGCGCTCCGGCGCACTGTGGGCGCCGATCGCCCTGCATGGGCTCAACAACACCCTGGCCTTTCTCGTCTTGATCGACGTGATCAACCTTGGTGGCCTCTGAGGATCGGCCCGGCCTCAACGCGCTCCGTAATCTCCGCTGCATAGAATGTCGTCCATGAGGCTTTCCGCACCTCGCTGGATGCTGCTGATCCCGCTATGCGTCGGGTTCCTCGCGCTCGGCACGGCCGGCGCCTCGGCGCAGACGCCCGACCCCCCGGAGAGCGAGGCACCCGCCGCACCCGAGGTCGAAGCCCCCGACACGGGTGACGACCAGCAGAAGAGCGGGCCGCGCGAGGCGCGGCTCAAGCTCAGGGTCGGTGGTGGTGGTGGTGCGCTGGAGGTCGGCGACCGATTCAAGGTGGCCGGCACTCTTTCCCCCTACGTCAAGGGTGAGAAGGTGACCCTGCTGTTGCGACGGGGGACCAAGACGATCAAGCGCAAGGTCGTCAAGCCAACGCGCAAGAAGGGCGCCAACTTCAGCCGCTTCGAGTTCTCCCAGAAGCAGACGACTCCCGGCCGCTACTCGGTCCAGGCGATCCACAAGCGCAGCTCCGATCTGACCTTCTCCCAGGACCGGACCAAGGGCTACAAGCTACGTTTCCCGGACGTGGCGGCGGGTCAGAGCAACAGCAAGGTGCGGCTCTTCAACAAGTACCTCAACCGGCTCGGCTACGTCAACGACGGCGGCAGCACCTACGACGCCTCGACCGGGGGCGCCGTGCTGGCCTATCGCAAGGTCAACGGGATGTCGTGGACGGAGGACGGGAGCGGCGAGATCTTCAAGAAGCTGGCGGAAGGCAAGGGTGGCTACAAACTCAAGCACCCGGGCTCCGGCAAGCACGTTGAGGCCGACCTCTCCCGTCAGGTAATGGTCCTCGCCAACGGCGACGACGTCTACGAGATCTACCACGTCTCCTCGGGCGCAGCGGCGACGCCGACCCTGACCGGGAGCTGGCGCTTTTACCGCAAGGAGGCCGGCTACAACAACCTCGAGATGTACTACTCGGTCTACTGGAATCGGGGCTACGCCACCCATGGCTACAAGTCGGTCCCGACCTACCCGGCAAGCCACGGCTGCCTGCGCAACCCGCCGCGGTACGCGAAGCACATCTACGATTGGATCGATCTCGGCGATCTGATCCACGTCTACCGCTAGTTGCTCCGGGCAAGGCTCCCGCTCCTGCTCCCCGCTTCTTGAGCGACGCCCGCCGGACACTGATCGATCAGCTGCGAGGCCACGCCCTGGTGATCGGCGAAGTGACGCTGACCAGCGGCCGCACCGCCTCCTACTACGTGGACGCCAAGCGGGCGATCCTGCGCCAGCCCGGCTTCGCTGCCGTTGGCGAGCTGGTCGCGGAGAGGGCGAGCGAGCTCGGCGCCCGGGCCGTTGGGGGGATGACGATGGGAGCCGACCCGATCGCCAGCGCCGCGCTGGCCGCCCCGGGTGGCGAGGGCCTGCTCGCGTTCTTCGTCCGCAAGGAGAAGAAGGACCACGGGCTGCAGCGCTGGGTCGAGGGGCCGCTGCTGGAGCGGGGCACCCCGGTTCTGGTGGTCGAGGACGTGGTCACCACAGGCGGCTCGACGGTGCGGGCGATCGAGCGCTGCCTCGAGGAAGGGCTGGAGGTGCTGGGGACGGTCTCGGTTCTCGACCGGCTCGCCGGCGGCGCCGAGGCGATCGCGGCGGCCGGCGGCGGCTCCTACACCCCGCTGGCAACGATCGACGAGGTCTACCCCGAGCGCGAGGAGTAGCGGGCCGGCTACTCGCCGTGCAGCGTGGCCACCAGGCTGCGCGCGCCGGCCCGGTCCCGGTGCTCACAGAGGTAGATCCCCTGCCAGATTCCGAGCGCCGGGGCGCCGGAGGTGATCGGCAGGGTCAGCGAGGGACCGATCAGGACGGACTTGACGTGGGCCGGCATGTCGTCGGCACCCTCGTCGGTATGAGTCCACCAGCCGACGTCCTCGGGCACGTATTCGTTGAACCAGGTCTCGAGATCGCGGCGAACGTCGACGCTGGCGTTCTCGTTCAGCGCCAGCGAAGCGGAGGTATGGCTGATGTGCAGGTGCAGAAGGCCGACCTGGACGCCGGCCAACTCCGGCAACGCCGCCTCGATCTCAGTCCCAACCAGGTGAAAGCCGCGCGGCCTCGCCTGCAGCTGGATCTTGCGCTGGACCCACATCGGGCCGAACGCTATCGCCTGCCTGGGGCGCGCCGCCCGCTGGATCAGCCCGCGTCCCGCAGGAAGGTGCGAATCCGTTGCGCCTCCGGCGAGGTGGGGTCAAAGAGCGAATAGACGTGGCCCGAGTCGCGGACCACGAACAGCTCCGAGCCGGGAAACAGATCGGCCGCGAGCTTCGCCTCCCTTGGGAGACGTCACGTTGTCGGGCTCGGCGGCGACCACCAGCACCGGGATATCCGGGGCCGGAGCAACGGGCGCGGCGGCCGGCTCCCAGTTCGGTCCGGGCGCCGGCCAGTTCAGGCAGGGCAGGTAGCCCCAGTCGGGAGTCAGCGCAACCTCACGCGGGGTGAAGGGTTCGAAGGCCGCCTCGAGACAGGCGACGATCGCCTGCTCGAGCTGGAGGCGGCGCTCAGCCTCGCCCGCCCCCCAGATCATCGGGTAGTCGTTGCAGCTGAGGCCGAGCTGGAGCCCGAGTGAGTAGATCCGGGCCTTACCGGTGCCGGCAAGACGGGCTCGGGTGATGCGCTCGTAGCGGGCTGGGCGGCCGTCGAGGT
>CAXMST010000024.1:0-2633 GCA_964196325.1 uncultured Acidimicrobiia bacterium | reverse complement strand
GGGCCAGCTCGACCACCTGGGTCTTGTCGGAGACCGAGATCAGCGCCCGTTTGATCTCCAGCTGGGGCGCGGGGTCCTGCTCGGCGAGTTCCGGGTCAGCCGCGCCGCTCATCGATCCTGACCAGTCGCGGGTTGTCCGCGTCGACGATTACTGAGCCTTCCGCGATCAACTCGATTGCGCGCGGCAACAGCCGGTGCTCGACCCGGTGGATCTCGGCCTCGAAGTCCGCGATCGGCCGAGTGTATTTGAGCTCGATCGGCTCCTGCAGGATGATCGGCCCGGTGTCGACCCCGGCGTCGACGAAGTGAATGGTGACGCCGCTGAACCGGACCCCGTGGCGGTGGGCCTGCCCGATCGCGTCGAGTCCCGGAAAACTGGGGAGCAGGGCCGGATGCACGTTGATCACGCGCCGGGGGAATCGCTCGAGAAAGCCGGCGCTGAGCAGCTGCATGTAGCCGGCGAGCACGACCAGCTCGACCCGGCTCTCCTGCAGCCAGTCGGCAATCGCGAGATCGCGCCGTTCGCGATCCGCATCGCCGTCAATCGGGAAGCGCCGCGTTGGGATGCCCGCGGCCGCCGCCCGCGCCAGCGCTCTGGCCCCCTCCTTGTCGGAGCCGACCGCCACGACCTCGACCCGGCCGCGACCGTGCAGCGTGTCGAGGATCGCTTGCAGGTTCGTCCCTTCCCCTGAGGCGAGCACGGCGATCGGAAGAGGCGAGCTGCCCATCGAGCCGGCTCAGCGCGCGATCGGGACCGTTGCGATCTCCTCGAGCGCGTACTTGCCATTGCCGCCGCCCTCGTCCCCGAGCGGGTAGCGCCCGGTGAAGCAGGCGTCGCAGTGATCCTCGGCCGGGGTATCGATCGCCTCGTAGACGCCGTCGAGCGAGAGGTAGGCGAGCGAGTCGGCGCCGAGGTGGTCTGCGATCTCGTCCACGGTGCGCTCGTGCGCGACCATCTCCTCGCGGGTCGACATGTCGACCCCGTAGTGGCAGGGGTTGCGAATCGGCGGCGCCGAGATCCGCAGGTGCACTTCGGCGGCGCCGGCGTCGGTGAGCATGCCGACGATCTGACGGGTCGTGTTGCCGCGCACGATCGAGTCGTCGACCACCACCACGCGCTGGTTCTCGATGATCTCGGGAAGCGGGTTGAACTTGAGTCGGAGGCCGTGCTTGCGCAGCTCCTGGCCCGGCTGGATGAAGGTGCGGGCGACGTAGCGATTCTTGATCAGCCCGTCGTCCTTGGGGATCCCCGAAGCTCGGGAGAAGCCGGCAGCCGCGGGGTTCCCGGAGTCCGGCACCGAGATCACCAGATCGGCATCGACCGGCGCCTCGCGCCAGAGGATCTCCCCCATCCGACCGCGCACCTGTTGGACCACGCGGCCCTCGAGCCGGCTGTCGGGGCGTGAGAAGTAGATGTGCTCGAAGACGCAGAACGACTTCCGCGTGGATCGCACCGCCTGGCGGACCTCGAGGCCCTTGGCGCTGAGCGAGACCATCTCGCCGGGATTGACCTCCCGGAGGAGCTTGGCACCGATGATGTCGAAGGCGCAACTCTCGGAGGCGACGACATAGCTCTCACCGAGCCGACCCAGCGAGAGCGGCCGCACCCCGTGGGGATCGCGGAAAGCAACGACGGCATGCTTGGTCATCACAACGGTCGAGTAGGCGCCCTCGAGTTGCTGCATCGCGGCGACCACGGCGTCCTCGATCGTGGGCTCCTCCGAAGAACCGAGTAGCGCGGCGATGATCTCCGAGTCGGAGGTGCCGCGGAACTTCAGCCCCCGCTCCTCCAGCTCCGAGTAGAGCTCGACCGCGTTGGTCAGGTTGCCGTTGTGGGCGAGGGCCACTTCCCGTCCGTCGTCGCGCCAGACCGGCTGGGTGTTCTCCCAGCCGGCCCCGCCGGTGGTCGAGTAGCGCACGTGGCCGATCGCTGCCTCGCCCTGCAGGGCGCTGAGCTTCTGCTCGTCGAAGACCTGGGAGACGAGTCCGATATCGCGCAGGGTTGTGATGTGGCCGGCCTCGCAGGTCGCGATCCCCGCCGACTCCTGACCCCGGTGCTGGAGCGCGTAGAGGCTGAAGTAGGCGAGCCGTGACACGTCGTGACTCGGCGCGTAGACGCCGAATACGCCGCATTCATCGCGAGGCCCGTCACGGGCATCGAGAAAGCTCTCGCTCAAGGGGTTTTGGCCTCCGGCCAGCGGCCGAGTTGAGGACCTCCGCAGGTGCCTTCACCTGCCCACTCAGGCTAGCACTGAGCGGGGTCGCCGAATCCCGGCCGCCCCGCCCCCACGCAGCCCCCCCAGCCTCGCTCAACTCAGCACGGCGCCGATTACCGCGGCGAGTCCCGCGATCGCGATCAGCCGATTGTGCCGGTCGGGCCGCTTACCATCGGGCCTGGTCCGCTGCTCGGTCTCCGGGCGCGATCGTCTTGCCTCCGCTCGCTCGTTCGGGCCTGAGACGCTAGGCCCGTCCGATGAACGGCGGCTTGCGGGGTCCCGGCCAGGCGGACGCTCGTCGCCTACGAGGCCTCGAGCCGCGCTGCGAGCGAGTGCCAGGCGTGCGCGGCTGCCGCCGGTGTGGCGGCGATAGCCGCCTCCGCCCCGACCCCGATCGCGAGCCGCTCCCCGCCGGCC
>CAXMST010000023.1:0-5266 GCA_964196325.1 uncultured Acidimicrobiia bacterium | reverse complement strand
GGTCAGGTGGCCACCGTCGGCGACGGTGTCGATGGCCCTGGTGATGATCTCGTTCGGCATCGCCCCCGCAGGCTAGATCAACGGAGCGGCGCCGCTTCGGCCGGCCGCGGTGGCCAGGGGCGCTCCTCGGCGACCAGGCGTGCGGCGAAGCGGCCGGCCGGGCGCTCTCGCAGCCGCTCGACCTCGGCCCGCACGGCGGGCGGCAGTTCAGCCGGCTCGGGCAGCTCGACCCCATAGCGCTCGGGCATCAGGACAGCGGCCGAGAGCGCCGCGAAGGTCAGGTCGGCGGAGCTGAACGTCTCGCCGACCAGGTAGGGGCGGCCGTCGGCGATCAGCTCCTCAATCCATTCAAACGCTTGATCGACGGCGGCGAGCGCCGATCCCGCTTGCGCCGGCTCGGCGCCCATGAAGGTCTTCAGATACAGACGCAGTACCGGCAGCACGGCGGGAACCACGCGTCGCTCCCAACTCGGCAACGGCCCGAGACCGACCCGCCGGGGCAGATCGGTTTCCATAACCACCGAGTACATCCAGCGCCGCCCCTGCACCCCGAGGCCCGCATCCAGCCGCTGCTCGATCCCGTCGATCTCCTCGCGCCGGCCCTCGGGTACGAGCCGGCGTTCCGTCGGCAGCCGCTGGTCGATCCAGCGGATGATCCGGGATGACTCGCCGAAGGTTCCCTCGTCGGTGATCAACACCGGCACCTTGCGACCGCCGCCGGCCTTGACCGCGTAGAAGCGGTGGATCATCTGCAGATGGGCCTCCTCGACATAGTCGATCTCGGCTCGCTCCAAGGCCCAGCGGACCTTCTCGCAGTAGTGGCTGATCGGGATCGTCAGCAGCCTGGGAATCGCCATGGCTAGGCCGCCGACGCTCCGGCCGGCGCTCCCGCGCCGGCGCTGAGGAAGTTCTCCAGAATGCGCCGGCCGTCGGGGGTGAGGACCGATTCAGGGTGAAACTGCACGCCCTCGACCGGTAGCTCGCGATGGCGCACCGCCATCACGGTCTCACCGATCCAGGCACTCAGCTCGAAGCAGTCGGGCAGCCGCGGCGCCGCGATCAGCGAGTGGTAGCGACCGACCAGCAGCGGGTCCGGTAGGCCCGCGAAGATCGTACGGCCGTCATGGTTGACGGCGGCGTCCTTGCCGTGGATCGGCTCACCGACGACGACCCGACCCCCGTAGGCCTCGACCAGGGACTGATGCCCGAGGCAGACGCCGAGGGTCGGTACCCCCGCCTCTGGGAAACGCCGCGAGGCCTCGACCGAGATCCCCGCCTCGGCCGGCGTACAGGGTCCCGGCGAGATCACCAGGCGCTCGTGCCCGCGAGCCAGCAGCTCGCCGATCGGCGCCGCATCGTTGCGGACGACGTCGACCTCGGCCCCCAGCTCCCCGAGGTACTGGACGAGGTTGTAGGTGAACGAGTCGTAGTTGTCGATGACCAGCACGCGGGCCATGCTCAATCCCACTCGGGGTTGCCGACCGCGAGCTCGATCGCGCTGAACACGGCCCGCGCCTTCTGCAGCGACTCGCGGTACTCGTTCTCGGGCTTCGCGTCGGCCACGGTGCCGCCGCCGGCCTGGACGTGGAGCTGGCCGTCCTTGACGACGACGGTGCGGATATGGATCGCGGTGTCGAGGTCACCGGTGAAGCTCAGGTAGCCGATCGCGCCGCCGTAGGAGCAGCGCTTGATCGTCTCGAGCTCGTCGATGATCTGCATCGCCCGCACCTTCGGAGCGCCGGAGAGCGTCCCGGCGGGCAGGCAGGCGCGCAGCACGTCCATCGCGCCGAGGCCGTCTCGCAGCCGACCGGAGACCTGGCTGACGATGTGCAGCACGTGCGAGTAGGTCTCGACCACCATCAGCTCGTCGACCTCGACGCTGCCGTACTCGCTGACCCGGCCGATGTCATTGCGGCCGAGGTCGACCAGCATCACGTGCTCGGCCCGCTCCTTGGGGTCAGCGAGCAGGCTCGCGGCGCGCCGGCGGTCGTCCTCCTCGTCTTCCCCGCGTGGATAGGTGCCGGCGATCGGGCGGACCTCGACCCGGCCGTCGATCACCCGGACCAGCGGCTCGGGCGAGGCGCCCGCGATCTGGAAGTCGCCGAACTCGAGGAAGTACATGTAGGGAGACGGATTGACGGCGCGCAGCCCGCGATAGATCGAGAACGGCTCGACCGGGCAGGGCGCCGAGAAGCGCTGCGAGGGCACCACCTGGAAGGCGTCCCCGGCCCGCACGTACTCAATGATCCTGGCCACGGTCGCCTCGAACTGCGCGCGGCTGACGCTGGAGCTGAACCCGAGCGGCAACGCCGACCCGTCCTGCTCGACGGCATCAGCCGACCCCTCGCTCACCTGGCCGGCACCCGGGCTTTCGGATCGCGTCGGTCGGGGAACCGGCTGACGGAGTCGCTCGCGGACGTCGGCGATCACAGCGCTCGCGCGCTCGTAGGCAGCGTCGAGCCCGCCCGAGCCCTCATCGACGAAGGCGTTGGCGATCACCGAGAGCTCGCGGCTGTGGTGGTCGAAGACGACCATCGCCTCGGCGATCATCAGCGCGAGATCCGGCAGGCCGAGCGGATCGGGGTTCGGCTCGCCGAGCGCCTCGGACTCGACCGTGCGCACCAGGTCGTAGGCGAACAGGCCCACGGCGCCGCCAGGAAACGGGGGCAGGTCCTCGACCGGCGCAAGCTTGAGCCGACCGATGCGCTCGGCCACGGCCGCGTAGGGGTCGGGAGCAGCGACCTTGCTGGTGGGCGCCGCCTGGGGGTCCAGCGCGGCCTCCCCGCGCCACTCACAGAGCTCACCGTCGATCCAACGCAGCATCGCGTGCGGGCGGATCCCGATGAACGAGAAGCGGGCCATGCGCCCACCCTGCTCCGCGGACTCGAGCAGGAAGCAGGGGCCCTCGCCCCGCAGCTTGAGGAAGGCCGAGACCGGTGTCTCGGCATCCTCAACCCAGCGGTGGACGACCGGAATCACCGAGGCGTCGGCCGCGAGCTCGCGCGCGCCCTCGAGGTCCGGGACCAGGGTTGGCGTCGTGGCCGGCAACGTGAGACTCATCGCCGTCGCTCGTTGAGCACGTCCAGCGCCCTGCTCAGGGGAACCCCGCGCGAGATCAGGCCGACCTCCAGGTGATAGATGACGTCGGCGGCCTCCTCCGCGATCCGCTCGTCGGACTCCTCGGCGATCGCGTGGGCCACCTCGGCCGCCTCCTCACGGATCTTGACTCCGATCAGCTCCGGGTCGTCGAGCAGCTCGACCGTGTAGGAGCCGTCGGGGCGCTCGCGCCGGCGCTGGGCAAGGGTCCGTTCCAGCTCTGCCAAGGCCTCACCCGCGAGCGGCTCGGGCTCACCGGCGGCCGCTGCTCCGTTCGGAGCGGGGTCCGCGCTGCCTTCCAAGTCGCGGTAAAAGCAGCTCCGCTCGCCGGTGTGGCAGGCGGGGCCGGCCGGATCTACGAGCGCCAGCAGGGCATCGCCGTCGCAGTCGTAGCGAAGTTGGCGCAGACGCTGCACGTTCCCCGAGCTCTCCCCCTTGTGCCAGATCGCCTCCCGCGAGCGGCTCCAGAAGTGCAGCTCGCGGCTCGCGAGGGTGCGGCGCAGCGCCTCCTCGTTCATGTAGGCAAGGGTCAGCACCTCGCCGGTCGCGGCGTCTTGGGAGATACATGGGACCAGCCCACGCTGATCGAATTTGACCCGCTCCGGCATCCGGGGCAGTTTACGGTCGCCCGGGCCGGGCGCAGCCCGGCGGCGCCGGGTCAGCCCGAAGGCAGGATGTCGCGCAGGAACCCAGTGACTGTACGGGCGAAGCGGTTGCTCTCGTGCGGGGCCAGGATCGGGTCGAGGTGACTGGTGGTCTTGCTCCCGTCGACCAGCTTCGAGTCCTTGATCCGCGACCCGGAGATCACCGTCCTGGCACCCTCGAGGATCCCGCCACCGGTCAGATCCGTCTGGAAGGCGTAGAGCGGCACGTCGATCCGTTTCGCGTGCTTGATCTCGATCCCGAGCGCACGGGCCGCCGGCGTGTAGCGCAGCGAGTTGGCAACCCCGGTGTCGAGCACCAGTCGCGTCGGGTAGTACCACTCGGTGGCATTCGCGGGCTCGCGCCCAAAGGCCTCAGCGAAGTCCTGAATCGGCGTGTTCTCACCGTCGACCCAAGGCCGCGGGCTGCCCTCGTCCGCGAGCATCCCGGCGCGCAGCCAAAGCGCCCTGAAACTCTCGGGCGAGCTCGACTCGTCGAAGATGTAGCCGAGCGCACCCTCGTTGGTGGGGATCGACGACGGCTTCAGAAAGCTCGGAATCAGCGGGTTGTCGAACAGCGCCGCTGCGGCGTCGGGTTGCTCGACCGCGTAGCGGGCCGCGACCTCCGTCAGGATCGGCCCGATCTCGGGGATTCCCGCGCCCAGCGCATCGTTGAACAGGTCCCCGCCGCGGATCTCGGCCAGGCGGGCCTCAGCGTCCGCCTTTGAGACATCCGCAGGACCGAACGCGGCCAGGCCGCCGTCGATCAGGACGAGGCCCTCGATGCTCTTGTAGCCGGGCTTGCCGTTGAAGTCCCAGGCCGCGTAGGCGACGGCCGAGGAGCCGCCGCGGGAGTGCCCGGCGAGGATCACCTGACGGCCGCCCTTGCCGGCCTCACGAACCACCTTGCGCAGATCGCGCATCTCGGTCCGCAAGCCCCATTCGGAGGCGAATGGGACCTCGTCGGGCGTGACCCGGTCGTAGTTGAAGCCGAGGTAGTAGTCGGCGGCCGAGTCGGCGTCGCCCGACTCGAAGCCGGAGGTGTCCTCCAACGCCTGCTCACGACGATCGAAGCTCCAGACCTGGAGGCCATCGACTCGCTCGCTCAGGTTGGCGGCGATCGGTGAGACGCTGCCGGCGCCGCCGCCGGTGCCGGGGATCACGACCATGACCGCCTCGGCGTTGCGCGGGCCGAACTTCTCGACCCAGACCTTGTCGAAGCTCTTCGGGCCGGGAGCTGGTGCGCCGTCGATCGCGACGTAGCGGCTCTTGGCCTCGGCGCCCGCGGCCGAGAGCGCGAGCGCGAGCAGCGCGACAAACAGCGCGCCCACCGCAGCCAGCGTCGGTCGAGTTGCAACCGGTACTCCCATGCCCCGCATTCGGCCTACATCGTTGCACACCGCCCCTGCCGCCTCCCCATCCCCCAACCCCCGCCCCGCCGAGCGACGCCAAACCTGCCTGGGCTGATTGGGTTAGCGCCCCACCGGTAACGACTCGGCGGATGTCAGCCGACGCCGGAGACGGTGAGC
>CAXMST010000022.1:0-14290 GCA_964196325.1 uncultured Acidimicrobiia bacterium | reverse complement strand
GAAGTGAGCCATTTGGGTTCCCTCCTGGGAAATGGTGGGCGGGTTCTCATAGTGTTATTCCACTTCGTGTCAGCCAGCGCAAGCCGGGGTCGCCGATCGGCTCAGGCAGCCCTCGCGGCCCCCGCGATCACAGGTGCCACGCTCGGTGCCAGGCCCCGCATCCGGCACTGGGCAAGCGCAGCCGGCTCCGCCTCGAGCCCGGAGGCGGCGATCGCGGCGGCCGTGTCACGGTTGCAGTGGCAGCCGTGCCCGATTGCGAACCACGGTCCGTGCAGCGCGTTCTGGGCTCGTGCCAGGCCCGGGCTCTTGGCCCGGACGTGCTCGATGAACAGCAGCGAGCCGCCCGGGCGCAGCACCCGCCGAACCTCGCTCAGGGTGCGCGTCGGGTCCTCGACGGTACAGAGCACCAGGGTGCTGACCACGGTGTCGAAGCTGTCGTCGGGGAACGGCAACCGCTCGGCCCGGGCCTCGACCACGCGCGCATCGCGGCCCTCGCCAGCGAGCCGCCGGCGCAGCCGGCCCGCCATCGGCGCGAACGGCTCGGTCAGGACCAGCTCGGTGACCGCCTCCGGGTAGTGGCGAAGGTTGAGGCCGGTGCCCGCCCCCAGCTCCAGGGTTCTCCCGGCGGCCCCGCCGACTACCGCCGCCCGGCGCTCGCCCAGCTCACCGCGCTCGGCCTTTGCCAGCCCCCTGTCGTAGAGCGCCGCGAACAGGCGGCCATAGGTCGCATCGTAGGCGCGGCGCACCGGCGAGCCCTTTGCCGGCCGGCCGCCGTCGTTCAGGTCGACGACCGTGCCCTCTTGCCATGCACCAATGAGATCCTCCTCGGCCCAAGGGGCTCGACCCGCGGCCGCGACCTGGGCCGCGTAGGCGCGCAGCCCGCGCTTGGCGGAAGCTGAGGACCCGCTGGCCAGAAACGAGAGCCGCTCGATCGCCAGGCCGGCGCCGAGCGGAGCGGTCGCTCCCACGTAGATCGAACGTTTCGCCCCGATCACCGAGCCGGGCGTGCGCCGGGCCATCCGCGCGCCGAGCTCCTGTGCGCGTCCGATCAGCTCCGCGTCGGGGACCACCCTGCTTACCAAGCCGATCTCGACCGCCTCCTGCGGGGCCAGAGCCCGGCCCTCGAGCACCATCTCGAGCGCGCGGGCCGGGCCGATCGCGTGTGCCATCCGCTGGGTGCCACCGGCGCCCGGCTGCAGCCCGAGCGTCATCTCCGGGAGCCCGATCGGTCCCGCGCTCTCTCCGATCAGTCGGATGTCGCAGGCGAGCGCCAGCTCACAACCCCCGCCCATCGCCGGGCCGCCGATCGCGGCGATGAAGACCTTGTCGAGCCGCGTCATCCGCTCGAACAGATCGTGGATGTCGCGCAGGGCAAAGACCCCGGCGATCGGCCCCCGGCGCAGGCGCGAGCCGAGGCCTGGAATCCGATCGAGGACGGCGCCCAGCGCCAGTGAGGCGCGAGCGAGGCGGGGCCCGACCTGCAAGCCCAACCCCTCCGCTCCCTCGAGGATCTCGTCGATGTCGTAGTGGGTGACGAACTTGCCCTCGACCCCGCCGGTGATCACGACCGCGCCGATCGACCCGTCGTCCTCGAGGTTCGCGACCAGCTCGCGCAGTCCGGCGACGATCTCCGCGTCGATGAAATTCTGTGGCGGGTTCAGGACTCGCACCGTGAGCACCCGCCCCTCGCGCTCGGTCTGGATCTTGCCCTTCATCGGCACCCCGCTACGCCAAGCGATCCGAGCAGCCCGCGCAGGTCGCCGAGGGTCTGCTCCCAGCCCAGCTCAGCTCGCCGCCGCCGCGCCCCGGCGCCCAGCTGCGCCCGCAGCTCGGGGTCGCGCAGTCGCTCAATCGCAGCGGCCAGGCCCTCCACCTCGGGGCTGAAGGCCGGGATCCCCGAGTGGGCGTCGCCGTCGTAGATGCCGGGGACCAGGAGCCCGTTCTCGCCATCGATCACGATCTCGTTCATGGGCGGATTATCGTTGGTCACGATCGGGATGCCGAGCGCGGTCGCCTCATAGAGGTGCAGGCCGAGCCCCTCCCAGCGGCTGGGGGCGATGATCGCGTCGGCGCCGGCGAGCAGGGCCATGTAGCGGTCTGTCGCCAGATCGTCGGTGATGATCTCGATGCGGCGATCCCGGCGCCCGATCCGGCCACCCCGGGCCAGTCGCTTGACCCGGGTCTGCTGGCGCTCCACTTGAGCCTTGAGGACCAGACGCAGCTCGGGGCCCTCGCTCTGGCGGAAGGCGGCGATGACCTCCGCGATCGGCTTGCGCTTACTCATGAAGCCACCGGGGAACAGCAGGCGTACGAGTCCGTCGGAGCCAGGCGGGCCCTCGGGGTCGCGGTCGCCGCCGGCCGCGCCGAACAGATCCGGATGGCAGCCCCAGCGGACCCGCGGGCTCGCGATCCCGAGCTCCGCGTAGCGCTCGCGCTCGCAGCCGGTCAGGGAGTAGATGGTGTCGAAGGCAGCGAGCGCCGGCTCGACGTGCTCGACGGCGAACTGCTCCCAGACGAAGCGGCCGTAGGTGCGCAACCCGCTCTCGCGCAGCTCTCGGATCTCCTCGAACTGGTAGTTCTGGTCGAACAGAATCGCGTCGAGGCGATTGTCCTCGGCCCAGCTTCTGTACTCGTCTGCGGGGATCAGATAGTCCGACCCCGCTGTGACATCCGCTTGGTCCCAGACCCCGGTGCTCTCGATTCGGCTCGGCCGGATGTTCGTCTTGCGCGTCGGCCGCGCCAGCACGAAGGTCTCGTGCCCGAGCGAGTCGAGCCCGGAGCGGAGCTGGCGGGCGACCACGCCCTGACCGCGGTTGAACCAGTAGGCGACGATCCCGATGCGCACCTCGCGAAGGCTGACAGGGAGCCTGCATGCGCGAGCGCCCGCCGGCCGGACTGTTTGTGAACGCTAATATCGATCGCATGGCTGCGGGTAGCGGGACCCGAGCCGCCTTGAGGCGGAAGACGGCGATCTGCGGGGTGACCCTCGCGGCTGCGTTCGCCTGCGCCCCCGTGGCCGTGGCCGCTACGCAGCCGCCGACCACCGCCCAGGTCGAGCGCCGTACCGCGGCATTTTTGGCCGAAGTGGACGCCGAACCCGGGGCTTTGGCCGCCGGCACGGGCACGCTCGGCACCGACGACGAGCCAACCGACGATCAGGCGCTGTTCCCGGGCAACCTCGCCGTCGCCCTGTACGGCGCCCCACAGCTGACCGCCACGGCGATTGGCAAGCGGAGCCCTTCCGGGGGCGCCCGCAAGCTCCGCAAGCAGGCCGGCGCCTACGCCAGGAAGACGGACCGCTCGGTGGCTCGCTCGATCAACCTGATCGGCGTGATCGCGACGGCGACCGCGGGCTCGGACCGCATGTACCGGGCGCGCCAGGACGACGACGTGATCCGCTCATACCTGAAGGCCGCGCGTTCGGTCGGTGCTCGCCTCACGCTCGATATCCAGCCGGGTCGGGCTTCAATCAAGGGGGAGCTCCGCGCGCTCAAGCAGTGGATCGAGCTCCCCGACGTCGATGTCGGCATCGACCCCGAGTGGAATGTCGGCAAGAACGGTGTGCCAGGTCAGGACGAGGGCACGATCGGCCACCGTGAGCTCAACAAGGCCTCGCGTTGGCTCGAGAATTTGGTCGATAAGCAAGGGCTGCCGACCAAGGCCATGATCGTGCACCAGTTCCGCGAGGGCAGCATCACCGGGCGCAAGCGCATCGAGCAACGCGACGGTGCCCAGGTGGTCCTCAACTTCGACGGAATCGGCGGTCACGCGGCGAAGAGGGCCGGCTACGCCAACCTCGCCGATCGTGACCTGCTCGACGGCTTCTCTCTGTTCTACGACCGCGACGTCAAGCTGATGAGTCCGAGCGGCGTGCTCCGCCTCGACCCCGAAGTCGACTACGTCATGTACCAGTAGCCAGGCTGCCGCCGGCTCGGCGGGGGCCGGTGCCGTCAGGCGCGTCCGGACGCCGCCTGAGGGTGTTCGTATTTGCGGATGGGTGTACTAGGGTCGTGTCGATGGGTCGCATCGTTCTCTTCGGCGCCACCGGCTACACCGGCCGGCTAACCGCCCAGGCGCTCCTCGACCGCGGCGCCGAGCCGCTGCTTGCCGGCCGCAACGAGAGCTCCCTCAACGCTCTGGCCTCGGAGCTCGGGGTGGAGCTGGAGACAGCGGTCGCCGACGTCTCCCGGCCCGAGAGCGTCCGCGCTCTGCTCGGCGAGGGCGACGTGATGCTGAGCACGGTCGGGCCCTTTACCAACTGGGGTGACCCGGCCATCCTCGCGGCGATCGAGGCCGGGGCAGCCTATCTGGACTCGACCGGCGAGCCACCCTTTATCCGCCGCGTCTGGTCCCGCTTCGGCCCAGCTGCCGCCGCTGCCGGGGTTCCGCTGCTCACCGCGATGGGCTACGACTGGGTGCCGGGCAACCTGGCGGCGGCGCTGGCCCTGGCCGAGTCCGGCCCCGAGGCCACCGCGGTCGAGGTCGGGTATTTCCTCACCGGTAGTGGTGGGGGCACCAGCGGTGGCACGGCGGCCTCGGTCGTTGCCTCGGTGCTCGAGCCCGGCTTCGGCTTCCGCGACGGGCGGCTGGTGACGGAGGCGACCGGCAAGCGTGTCCGCACCTTCGAGGTCCGCGGACGCCGCCGCCAAGCAGTCTCGGCCGCCTCCTCCGAGCATTTCGCGATCCCTTCCCAGTTCCCGCTCGTCCGGGATGTGGAGCCGTTCCTGGGCTGGTTCGGCGCTGCCACCCGGCCTCTTCAACTGAGCGCCTACGCCCTCGCCGGCCTGACCCAGGTGCCGGGCGCCAAGGCCGGCCTGGAGCGCTTGATGGGGCGCTTTGCCAAAGGCTCGACCGGCGGGCCCTCCGAGGCGGAGCGCGCGGCGAGTGGCTCGCACGTGCTGGCGATCGCCCACGATCGCTCCGGGGCAGCGCTGACTGAGGTGAGGCTCGAGGGCGTCAACGGCTACACGTTCACCGCCGCGATGCTGGCCTGGGCCTCGATCCGGTTGCTCGAGGGCGGGGTCGACCGTAGCGGTGCACTGGGCCCCACCGAAGCCTTCGGCATCGAGGGGCTCGAAGCCGGCGTCAAGGACGCCGGCATCGCCCGCATCTGAATTCAGATCCGCTATCAAGGTCTGGTGGAGACGTGGTACCCGCCCCCCTGGATGCTGCCTCTGATCGTCGTGGCGCTGGTGGTACCTGCCTTCGCCGGCTTTGCGCTCGGCGGCGCGCCGCTCGGCACCGCCCTCGGCGCTGGGACGATCGCCGCCCTGGTCGTGATCGCGGCACGCGCTCGCCACCGCGGCCCGATCGCACTTGCCGACGACGACCGGGCGCCGCTGCTGGCAGTGGCCCTGGCGCCGATCGAGGACGCGCGGCTCGCCAACCGGATCGCGACCCTGGCCGAAGCCGGAGGCGAGCGCGACGGCTACACGGTGATGGTCCTGGCTCCGTCCCGGCCAACCCGGGCCCAGCGCTGGGCCAGCGATGACGGGCCCGGCCAGATCGCCGCCCAGGAGCGGCTCGCGGTCTCGATCGCGACCCTGGCCGCGACCGGCTGCCACGCCGAGGGCCGGGTTGTTGATGAGAGCCCGGTCCAGGCGGTGGAAGACATCGCCGCCCAGCTTGGCGCCACTCGGGTGGTGTTCGTCACCCACGCCGGCCAGGACGAGCGCTCGGTCGAGGAGGTTCGCGACCGCCTCGACCGCCCGGTCGACCGGCTCGACGTAGCGACCTAATCCTCGACCGTGGGCGAGCGAATCGCTCCCTGCGCGTCGGACGCCAGGAGATCGCTAGGCCGGGCGGCGCTCGAAGGTGAGCTCGCCCTCGGCGGCATCGACCGCGACCATGTCGCCCTCCTCGAAGTCGCCCTCGAGCAGACGCAGGGCCAGAGGGTCGACCAGCTGGCGCTGGATCACCCGCTTCAGCGGCCGGGCGCCGTAGGTCGGGTCGTAGCCGAGGTTGCCGAGCAGCGTCCGAGCATCGTCGCTGAGCTCGATCTCGATCCCTCGCTCCGAGACGCGGGCGGCGAGCAACTCGACCTGCAGATCGACGATCTTGGTGATGTCCTCGCGGGCGAGCCGGTGGAAGATCACCGTCTCATCGATCCGGTTCAGGAACTCCGGCTTGAAGGTGTTGACCAAGACGGCCTCGATCTTCTCCCGAATCTGCTCATCGATGCGCTCGTCGGCGATCTCGTGGGAGCCGACGTTGGAGGTCATGATCATCACCGCATTCTTGAAGTCCACGGTGCGGCCCTGCCCGTCGGTGAGTCGGCCGTCGTCCATGATCTGCAGGAGCGTGTTGAAGACGTCGGGATGGGCCTTCTCGATCTCGTCCAGCAGGATCACCGCGTACGGGCGCCGTCGCACGGCCTCGGTCAACTGGCCCCCCTCGTCGTAGCCGACGTAGCCGGGGGGAGCTCCGATCAAGCGCGCGACCGAGTGCTTCTCCATGTACTCGGACATGTCGATCCTGATCATCGACTGCTCGGAATCAAACATGAACTCGGCCAGGGCGCGGGCCAGCTCGGTCTTGCCGACGCCGGTCGGCCCCAGGAACAGGAAGCTGCCGATCGGCCGGCCCGGGTCGGAGAGCCCGGCGCGCGAACGCCGCAGCGCGTTGGCGACCGCCTCGACCGCCTCGTCTTGGCCGATCACGCGCTCATGCAGGCGCGCCTCCATGTGGATCAGCTTCTCGACCTCACCCTCCATCAGTCGACTGACCGGGATTCCGGTCCACTTGCCGACGATCTCGGCGACGTCCTGCTCGGTGACCTCCTCGGTCAGCATCGAGCCGCCGCCGGCGTGTAGCTCCGCGAGTCGCTCCTGCTCGGTGGCGACGGTCTTCTCGAGCTCCGGGATGCGCCCGTAGCGGAGCTCGGCCGCCTTCTCCAGGTCGGCGTCACGCTCGGCGCGCTCTGCCTCGCGGTGGGCGGCCTCGAGATCCGCCTTGGCCTGCTTGATCTTGTCAATCGCGCCCTTCTCGGTCTGCCAGCGTGCCTTCATCTCGGCCGCGGACTCGCCCAGCTCTGCGAGCTCGGCCTCGAGCGCCTCGAGCCGCGCCACCGAGGCGTCGTCGGGCTCCTTCGAGAGCGCCTGGCGTTCGATCTCGAGCTGCTGGATCCGTCGATCGACCTCGTCGATCTCGATCGGCGCCGACTCGATCTCCATCTTCAGCCGCGACGCGGCCTCGTCGATCAGGTCGATCGCCTTGTCGGGCAGGAAGCGGTCGGCGATGTAGCGCTCCGAGAGCGTCGCCGCAGCGACGATCGCGGGGTCCGAGATGCGCACGCCGTGGTGGACCTCGTAGCGCTCCTTGAGGCCGCGCAGGATCGCGATCGTATCGGCCAGCGAGGGCTCGCCCACGGTGACCGGCTGGAAGCGCCGCTCCAGAGCCGCGTCCTTCTCGATGTGCTTGCGGTACTCATCGAGCGTCGTCGCCCCGACTGCGCGCAGCTCGCCGCGGGCCAGCATCGGCTTGAGCAGGTTGGCCGCATCGACCGCGCCCTCCGCCGCGCCGGCGCCGACGATCGTGTGCAGCTCATCGATGAACAAGACGATCTGGCCGTCGGCCTGTTTGATCTCGGCCAATACCGCCTTGAGCCGCTCCTCGAACTCACCTCGGTACTTGGCGCCGGCGAGCAGGCTGCCGACGTCGAGTGAGATCACCTTGCGATCGCGCAGCGACTCGGGGACGTCGCCGGCGACCACGCGCTGCGCCAGGCCCTCGACGATCGCGGTCTTGCCGACGCCGGGCTCGCCGATCAGGACCGGGTTGTTCTTGGTTCGCCGCGCGAGCACCTGGATCACCCGACGAACCTCCTCGTCGCGGCCGATCACCGGGTCGAGCTTCCCTGCCTCGGCGTCGGCGGTCAGGTCCTGGCCGTACTTCTGCAGCGCCTCCATCGTCTCCTCGGGGGTCGGCGAGGTGACTCGATGGGGGCCTCTTACCTCGGCGACCGCCTTTGCCAGCGTGTCGCGATCGGGGAGGATCTCGGCGACCCCGGAGCCGCTGTCGACCAAGGCCAGCAGGATGTGCTCGGTCGAGATGTACTCGTCCGAGAGCGCGCCCATCTCCTTCTCGGCCCGTTGTAGGACCCCGACGAAACCTGATGAGGGTCGTACCTCGGGCTCCTCGGCGCCGCTTACCGTTGGCAGCTCGGCGATCGCCTGCTCGGCCCGAGCGCGGATCGAAGCGACGTCGGCGGAAAGCTTGTTGAGGACCGGGACGACGAGCCCGTCCTCCTGGTCGAGCAGGGCGACGAGCAGGTGCGCGGGCGCCACCTCGCTGTTGCGACGCTGCGCGGCGAGCTGCTGGGCGGCCGCCACTCCCTCCTGGGACTTGACCGTAAATCTGTCTGCTTGCATTCCTTGGGTAGTCTAACTTAGCACTAGGATGATGTCAAGAAATCTAAGCCGTCTTGACTCAGATACTAGGGACCGAATGGAGCTGTTCCAGCTTGTGCTCCCGTCGGACCCGGGGACGGCACCGGCTCGGCGCTCGGGCCTAGTCAGGAGCGCTTGCGGAGCGCCGGCACGTCACCGTTGCCGCGCCCTGGGCCGGTCGGGTGTACTAGCTTCGGGCCGATCAGACCGCTGCGACCAGGCCAGTCGACCCGCCGCCTGCGCTCGGGCGCCGCCCGGGGTTGGCGCTGGCTGGCCCCGGTGCTGGCGCTCGCGGCCCTGGTCGCAAGCAACGTGTGGCCTGGGCCCGAGCGGAGTCCGACCGACCTGCCGGAGCCGCCGACCGCGGCGATCGGCGATGTCGGTGAAGCGCTGCTCCCACGGGCGCCCGTCAAGGCGGCCCCCCCGGCGCGCGCCGAGGCGCCGATTCGCGCCCGCGTCCGCCGTGCCTCCCGGTGGCTCGGCGGAAGGCCGGGCCCCGCCTCCTTCGCCGTGATTGGGCGTGATCGCAAGCTCCGCGGCGTCGGCGAGCACACCCTCTATCCGGCCGCGAGCATCGTCAAGGCGATGCTGTTGGCGGCCGAGACCCGACGCCTGGCTCGTGCCGGGGCGACGCTCGACGCCGGCACCCGCGGGCTGCTCTCGGCGATGATCACCTACTCCGACAACGAGGCCGCGAATTCGATCTACGCGCGGGTTGGCGATCAGGGCCTGTTCGCTGTCGCCAATCGGGCCGGGATGGCAGACTTCGATGTCGCCGGCCACTGGGGCAACGCCGCGGTCTCGGCCGCTGACATGGCGCTGCTCTTCGACCAACTGGATAGGGTGATCCCCGGCCGCTTCGAGCGCTATGCGAAGGGACTCCTGGGATCTGTGATCGAGCCTCAGAGATGGGGTATCCCTGCAGCGGCCCCGAGCCTGTCGGTGCGCTTCAAGGGCGGCTGGAGGCCAACCGAGCTGGGCCAGCTCGTCAATCAGGCGGGAGAGCTGCGCGATCGCCGGCGCAAGCTCGCGATCGCGGTGCTCAGCGACGGTCAGCCGTCGATGGAGGTCGGGATCGAGACGATCGAGGGGGTCACCGTGCGCCTGCTCGGCCGCCGCGGCGGCGGCTGAGCTTGGCTCAACCTCTCCGGCGCGCCTTGCGCTCGACTGGAATCCTGGTGCCCTTGCGGGCCTTCGCGTCGGACTCGTAGGCACCATAGGGGACGATCTCGGCCCCGATCGATCTGCGGGCCCGGGCGACTTCATCCACCATCCGCCGCTCCATCTCCTCGGTTCGGGCCCGCATCGCGCGCAGCTCGGCACGCATCTGCTCGATCCGTTCCTCGAGCTCGAGCACGGTCTCGACCCCGGCCAGGTTCAGGCCCTCCTCGGCGGTCATCCCCTGGATCCGCCGCAGCTTCTCGACATCCTCCTGGGAGTAGAGCCGGGTGTTCTTCGCCGAGCGCTTTGGCCTGATCAGCCCGCGCGCCTCGTACATCCGCAGAGTCTGAGGATGCATCTCCGCGAGCTCGGCCGCGACGGAGATCATGAACACACCGCGGTCGCGTTCGATCTCGGTCCTGGCCCGGGTTACCGTTCGCCGGACCTGACCGCGGCCCTCTCCTTTGTCGGAGCGCTGGCTCAAGCTGCCCCCACCTTGCCGGACGCCTCGGATCGACCCTCCCGCCCGGCGAGGATCGCGGCCCGTGGGTTCTCCTCGCCGAACGCGGCGGCGAGCTGATCGACAGCCTGCCGTTGCTCGTCGCTGAGCTCGCTCGGGATTTCGATCTCGATCCGGTAGCGGATATCGCCGCGCTTGCCCGATCCGGGCTTCGGCGGCCCCTCGCCACGGACCCGCTGCAGGCTCCCCGGCTTGGTTCCGGCGGGGATCTTGATCCGCTTGGTGCCGTGCAGGGTCGGGACCTCGATCTCCGCCCCGGCGATCGCCTCAGCGATCGTGATCGGCACCGTCACCTCGAGGTTCCCATCCTTGCGCTGCTCGAAGATCGGCGAGACGGTGACCCGGGTCGTCACGTACAGATCCCCTGACGGTCCTCCGAGCGGGCCATCCTCACCCTTGCCGGCGAGCCGGATCCGGGTCCCGTCGCGTACCCCGGCTGGGATGTTGACCCGGTAGCGCTTGCGTTGCTGGGTGACGCCGGCACCGGCACACTCCGGGCAGGGCTGCTCGACTACCTCGCCCCGGCCTCCACACTGGGGACACGGTTGGGAGATCGAGAAGAAGCCCTGGCTCTGGGCATCGACTCCACGGCCCTCACAACGCGGGCAGGTGTGCGGCGTCGTCCCTGGCGCAGCGCCGCTGCCGCCACAGGTGCCGCAGCGCGACTGCTTCGGCACGGTGACCGGGATCTGAGCGCCCTCCATCGCCTGCTCGAAGCTCAGTGCGAGCTCGGTCTCGAGGTCCCGGCCGGCCGGTGCCTGGGCCCCGGGCCCGCCCCGGTTGAACAGCGAGCTGAACACGTCGCCGATGTTGCCGGCGCCAAAGCCGCCGGGACCGGCGGCTCCCGCCCCGCCGCCAAAGCCGCCGAAGCGGCCGCCGAGGTCGTACTGCTTGCGTTTCTCGGCGTCCTTGAGCGTGTCGTAGGCGGACTGCACCTCCTTGAAGCGCTCCTCCGCCTGCGGGTCGTCGGGGTTGCGGTCCGGATGGTTGTCGCGGGCAAGCTTGCGGTAAGCACGCTTGAGCTCCTCGTCCGAGGCCTTCTTGTCGACGCCCAGAACGTCGTAGAGATCGCGGGCCATGACCGGCTACTCGCTGACCACGACCCGTGCGGGTCGCAGCAGTTGATCGCCGATTCGGTAGCCCCGCTCGAGCACCTCGAGCACGGCTCCCTTCTCGACCCCCTCCCGAGTGCCGGTCGCTACCGCCTCGCAGGTCGCGGGGTCGAAGCGCTCGCCGCTGGGGTCGAAGACCTCGACGCCGGCCCGCTGCAGGCCGTCGCGCAGCTCGCGGTAGACCAGCGCCACGCCTTCAGCCAACGCGGTGTGGGCGGAGACCTCCTGGCTCGCCGGCTCGCCCTCAGGCGGAGCCGCCCCGGCCGGCTCGACGCCCGCGGCGAGCAATGCTCGCTCGAGGTTGTCGAGGGCCGGGATCAGATCTCGGGCGACGGCCGCTCGGCCGCGGCGCTCGGCGGCACTGGTCTCGGCCGCGGTCCGCTTGCGAAAGTTGTCGAGCTCAGCCCGGGCCCGCTGGGCAAGGTCGAGATACTCGCCACGCTCGCGCAGCGCGGCCTCGAGCTCGCTCTCGGGCTCGCTCTCACCCTCACCCTCGCCCTCGCCCTCGCCCTCGCTTTCGAGCGGGACCGCAGGGTCCCCCGGCGCCGCGGCGCCGATCCCGCCGTCCCCGGCGAGCTCGTCAGCCGTGCCCTCCAGCACCTCGGGCACCTCGGGCTCGGGCGTCGCCTCGCTGTCGACCTCGTCGGTCATTGCCGTCTCCTGGTCCACCTGATTGACTCGGTCGCGGCCGCGCTCAGGACTCGTCCTCGACGACCTCGGCATCGACGACCTCCTCCTCGTCGGCGCCGGCGCCGTTGGCTGACCCGTCCGAGCCGGCGCCATCGGCGCCCGCCTCTTGGGCGCTGGCCGCGTAGATCTTTTCGCCGACCCTCTGGAAGGCTTGCTCGAGCGCCGTGGTCTTGGCCTGGATCTCGGCTAGGTCAGGCGATTCGCTGACGCCCTTGAGCGCCTCGATCGCGGCGCTGACCTCGGCCTTGTCGTCCTCCTCGACCTTGTCTCCGAGCTCGGTCAGCTGCTTCTCGAACTCGTAGACGCGGGCCTCGGCGACGTTGCGGGCCTCAGCCAGCTCCCTCGCCTCGCGGTCCTCATCGGCGTGCGACTCGGCGTCCGTGACCATCCGCTCGACCTCGTCGTCGGCCAGCCCGGAGCCACCCTTGATCTCGATCTTCTGCTCCTTGCCGCTGCCGTGATCCTTGGCCGAGACGCTGAGGATCCCGTTCGAGTCGATGTCGAAGGCGACCTCGATCTGCGGGGTGCCGCGTTGCGCCGGTGGGATCCCGGTCAGCTGGAACTTGCCCAGCGACTTGTTGCCGGAGGCCATCTCCCGCTCACCCTGCAGGACGTGGACCTCGACCTGGGTCTGGTTGTCGTCAGCGGTCGAGAAGGTCTCAGCCTTCTTCGTCGGGATCGTCGTGTTGCGCTCGATCAGCTTCGTCATCACGCCACCCTTGGTCTCGATCCCGAGGGTCAGGGGCGTCACGTCGAGCAGCAGCACGTCCTTGACGTCGCCGGCCAGCACTCCGGCCTGGATCGCCGCGCCGACGGCCACCACCTCATCGGGGTTGACGCCCTTGTGGGGGTCGGAGCCGGTCAGCTCCTTGACCCGCTCCTGGACAGCGGGCATCCGGGTCATGCCGCCGACCATCACCACGTGATCGATCTTTGCCTCGCCCGCATCGGCGAGCGCCTGCTTGACCGGGCTTACGACGCGTTCCAGCAGCTCGGCGGTGAGCTCGTTCAGCTTCGAGCGGGTCAGCTTCAGCTCGAGATGCTTGGGCTGGCCGTCGACGGCGGTGATGAAGGGCAGGTTGATCTGCGTGTCCTGGGCGGAGGAGAGCTCGATCTTGGCCTTCTCAGCGGCCTCGTAGAGCCGCTGCAAGGAGTTCTTGTCGGCCCCGAGGTCGATTCCCTGGTCGCGCTTGAACTCGGCCACCAGCCATTCGACGATCGCCTTGTCCCAGTTGTCACCACCGAGGTGGTTGTCGCCGGCGGTCGACTTGACCTCGAAGACGCCGTCGCCGATCTCCAACACGGAGACGTCGAAGGTGCCGCCGCCGAGATCGAAGACGAGGATCGTCTGATCGTCGCCCTGCGCGTCGAGCCCGTAGGCCAACGATGCCGCGGTCGGTTCGTTGATGATCCGCTTGACCTCGAGCCCTGCGATCTTGCCGGCGTCCTTGGTCGCCTGGCGCTGGTCGTCGTTGAAGTAGGCGGGCACCGTGATCACCGCGCCGTCGACCGTCTCACCGAGCTTTGCCTCTGCGTCGGCCTTGATCTTCTGCAGGATCATCGCCGAGAGCTCCGGCGGGCTGTACTGCTTGTCGCCGACCTTGACCCGAACGTCGCCGTTCGGTCCGGCCTCGACGTTGTAGGGGACGATCGTCTCCTCTTCCTTGACCTCGGCCTCCTTGCGGCCCATGAAGCGCTTGATCGAGAAGATCGTGCGCTCGGGGTTCATCACGGCCTGGCGCTTGGCAACTGTGCCGACCAGGCGGTCCTCGTCGGTGAAGGCAACCACGGACGGGGTCGTGCGGCCGCCCTCGGCGTTCTCGAGGACGGTGGGCTCGCCACCCTCCATCATCGCGAAGCAGGAGTTGGTGGTGCCCAGGTCGATTCCGATTGTTTTGCCCATCTTTTTCCTTTCAGAGCCCGGCGACGGCGGCCTGAGAGAGCCGCGTGCCTAGGTTAACTCGGTATGAAGATGAAAATCTAAGTGGCAGCGTAGCAGATATATGACGATCCGCAAGTTGCGATGGGATCGCGCCGCATCGAACGGCGCCAGCAAGGGTTTAGGCTGTGATCACCACCGTCAAACGCGGTGGGCTATTGGGGACGACTGGGGACTGGGAAAGGAGACCACTTGAGTATCACCGAGATTGCGACGGGCGACCGTCGCGCAAAGCTCATTCTGGGCGCACTCGTAACGGTGCTGGCGATCGCCGTCAGCGCGGTTCTCGTACCTGCGGTCAGCGAGGCGAAGAAGAAGAAGGACGCGAAGGTCACCGTGATGACCCGCAACGTCTACCTGGGAGCCGATCTGAGTCCGGCGTTCGAGTCGGCGGACATCCCGTCGGCGATCAAGGGCGCCGGCGAGATCTACCGGGAGATCGAGCGCACCGATTTCGCCAGCCGGGCGATTCCGCTGGGCA
>CAXMST010000021.1:0-20139 GCA_964196325.1 uncultured Acidimicrobiia bacterium | reverse complement strand
CCTCGCCCTTGCGGGCGTTGTAGGCGGGCTGCTCGCAAGCCCGTGGCTCGCGGCGCCGGCGGGCTGGCCTTTGCCGATCGTTGCCCTCGTCGGATTGGGGGCCGCGGGCGCCCGCACTGCGTGGAGCCCGCCTCGGCCCTCTCTCTGGCTGTCCCTGCTCGCCGCGGCGGCTGCCCTGGCCGGCCTCGGCCTCGGTGATCTGCGGATCGAGGCGCTCGATGGGCGGGCGGCCGCCCCTTCGGAGCCGATCGGCTCGGAGGTCCTCGCCAGGGGCCACGTTGCCACCCAACCCCGGCAGAGCTTCGGCGAGCTGCGCTTCCCGCTCGATACCGACCAGGGCCGGCTGCTGGTGGTCGCCGGTTCGCAGTCCAGCCCTGAGCTTGGCATCGGCGACCCGATCGAAGTTCGCGGGCGGCTGAGCGAGCCCGAGGAGTGGCGCGCCGCCGAGCGTCGACGCCTGGGGGTCGCCGTCGAACTCCACGCGAGCCGGATCCAAGCCCTGCCCGGCGGCCGCCCGGGCCTCGACGGCCTCCTCGACCGAGCCCGGGGGAGGGCAGAGCGGGCGGTTGCCGCCGGGCTCGACCCCGGCCAAGAGGCACTCGCCCGCGGCTTCGTGCTCGGCCAGGACGACCGGATCGACGAGCCGACCCGGGAGCAGTTCCGGCGCTCGGGGCTGGCGCATCTGCTTGCCGTCAGCGGCCAGAACGTGATGCTGCTGGCGATTCTTGGGGGCGTGCTGCTGGCCCTGGCCGGGGTCGGGCCGCGGGCGCGCCTCTTGGGGATCCTGCTTCTGATTGCCGCCTACGTGCCGCTTGCGGGTGCGGGGCCGTCGATCCAGCGGGCTGGGGTGATGGGAGCCGCAGGGATCCTCGCCGGCCTCCTGGGCCGGCCGGTCGATCGCGCCTACTTACCGCTGCTGGCGGCGGCCGCGACCCTCCTCCTGAACCCGCTGGCAGCCTCGGAGGTCGGCTGGCAGCTGAGCTTCGTGGCGGTCATTGGCATCGCGCTCTGGGCCTCGTCGATCCGTGAGCTGCTGGCGCCCCGCCTGGTGGCGGCGCGTCTCCCGGATCGGCTCGCCGCGCCACTTGCCGAGGGGGCGGCGTTGACCCTGGCCGCGACCGTGGCCACCGCGCCGCTGATGGCCCTGCACTTCGAGCAGGTCTCGCTCGCCGCACTGCCCGCGAACCTCCTGGTTCTGCCGGCGGTGGCGCCGGTCATGTGGCTCGGCATGCTCGCCGCTCTGCTCGGTCAGCTGCCGTGGCTTTCTGCCGCACCACCGGGTCTGATCGAGGGACCGCTGCTCGACTACATCGCCTGGGTCGCGGACCGCTTCAGCCGGCCCCGGTGGGCAGTTGTCGTGACCTCTGCCCCCTCGCCGGGCGTCGTTGCGGCGATCTACGCTGCCCTGCTCGGGGGTGTCGCCGCCACGGCCGCGGCTCTGCGCCGCCGTCGGAGTGTTGGAATCGCCCAGCCGCTGCGAGTGGCACTGGCGTTGGGCGTGACGCTGCTCGGCGCCGGTTTCGTGCTGACCGCCAACGCCTCGCCGGGGACGCCGCCGGTCGCCGAGGGCTCGCTGCGGGTCACGGCAATCGATGTCGGGCAGGGCGACGCGATCCTGCTCGACGGGCCGGGGTCGCCCGCGGTGCTCATCGATACGGGTCCGCCGGGCGCGGGCATTGCCGACTCACTCCGAGCTCACGGCGTCGAGAGCCTCGCGGCAGTGCTGATCAGCCACGACCAGCTCGACCACGCCGGGGGCCTGCGCGAAGTGCTCCGCTCGTTCGAGGTCCAGAGGGTGGTCCTCGGCCGGCCCGCCGCCGAGGCCGCGTCCGGCGCGGGCGTGGCCGGGGTCCGGGTTGACCATGCTTCGGAGGGGGATGAGTTGCACTTCGGTCCGCTCCGCCTTCAGGTCCTCTCTCCGCGGCTGACCGAAATCCCTTCCGAGGACCTGAACCTGGACTCGCTGGTGATCGCCGCTCGCTTCGGTGCCTGGAGCGTCCTGCTGCCGGGCGATGCGGAAGCCGAGACAGCCCGGATCGAGCCCGGCCCGTTCGACGTGCTCAAGCTGGCCCATCACGGCAGCGCTGACGCAGGCCTCGGTCCGCTGCTCGACAGCTCCGCTCCCCGGGTCGCCCTGATCGGGGTTGGAGAGGACAACCCCCACGGTCACCCGACCGCTGAGGCGCTGGCGGAGCTGGCCGCGCGCGGAGTCTGCATCCTGCGCACCGACCTCGACGGCGATGTCTGGGCGGAACTCGGGCCCGAGGGCCTTGCGGCTGGGAGCGAGCGCGGGCAGCTCGAGGGGCGCCCGGGCTGCTAGTGCGCGCGTCCGGACGCCGCGTGAGGGTGATCGTATTTGCGGATGGGTGTACTGGCACCAGAGGGCCCGACTGACCGGGTTCAGCCCTAGACTCGCCGCTGACCGATGGCTGACGAGCTCAAGCCCGCCTACCTGATCGCCGGAGACGACGGCGCCAAGCTCGACGCGGCGCTGTTGAGGCTGCGGGCTCGGGCCGAGGGAGAGGGCGGCGCGGGGGCGCTCGAGGTCTTCGGCTCTGCCGGGGGACCGCCCGCTGACGTCGACGCGGTCGTCGCGGCGCTCTCCGCGATCTCTTTGATGTCGGCTAGGCGCTATGTCCTCGCGGATGGGGTCGAGCGCTGGCGGGCGCCGCAGACGAAGCGGATCAGTAGCGCGCTGGCGGCGATTCCCGAGGAGGTGACGCTGGTCCTCGTCGCCCGCGGCGCCGCGCCGAAGGGCCTCGACAAGGCGGTCGAGAAGGCGGCGGGAGACGTACTCCAGTTCGCGGCTCCACGCAAGCGCGAGTTGCCCGCCTGGGTGCTGAAGGCAGCAGCCGAGCGTGGGATCAAGCTGAACCCGCAGGCGGCGCGGACCCTGGTCGCGAGGCTGGGGGAGAGCACGATGCGGCTCAGCAACGAGATCGACCGGATCGGCATCTGGGCCGACCCCGGTGCGGAGATCGGGCCTGAGGACGTCGAGGAGTTGACCGCGGACACATCGGAGCGAGCCGGTTGGACGCTTGGAGACGCGATCGTCGCCCGGGACGTTGCGGGCGCAGTCATCGCCGCCGACGCGTTGATGGAACAGGGCGAGGCGGTGACACCGATGATCTACGGGATCGCCTCACGGCTGCGCAGCGCCCACCTCGCCGCCGACGGACTCGAGGCCGGCCGATCGCCGGCCGAGGTCGAGACGGCCTTGCCGATGGCCCCCTATCCCTCGAAGATGCTGGTCCGTTCGGTCCGCGGCGTGCCCGCGGCGGAACTCTCGGCCGCCATCGCTGCGATCGCCGAGCTCGAGTGGTGGACCCGTGGCGGGTCTGACTACGACGATGCGGCGGCTTTGACCCTGGCCGTGCGGGAGGCCGCAGGGGCGGAGAGCAGGGCTTGAGGCTGGCGGTCTGCGGTAGCTGGGGAGCTACTTGGCGCCGGCGGCGATCCGAGCGGCGCGCTGCTTCTTGCGGGCGCCGGTGTTCGCGTGCATGGCGCCCTTCTGGACGGCCCTGTCGATCTGCGAGACGAGCGCTGTGTGCGCGGCATCGACGGTCTCGGCCTCCCCGGACTCAGCCGCGCTTTCCAGACGCCTCAGCTTCGTCTTCACGGGGCTGGTCACGAGTCGGTTCTCGACCCGCTCGCGCTCGGTGCGGTTGATCCGCTTCTTTTGTGATGCGATGTTGGCCATCAGCGACGACGTACCTTAGAGGCTCGGCAGCGTGATCGGCTCCTCAAGCGACGGCCGCAGGCCCAGCCACGCGGCCCCAGACACCGACGTCGCGGTTGAGACGGCCCAGGAGCCGGGCCCCGAGGGGGACCCCGAAAGCGGCCGCCTGGGTCGCTCCACCGCGTTCTTCTCGATCGCGACCGGATTCTCACGCATGGCTGGCCTGGTCCGGGAGATAGTTGCCGCGAGCTACTTCGGCGTCACCGGCCCGATGTCGGCCTTCACGATCGCGTTTCAGCTTCCCAACCTGGTCCGGATGCTGTTCGCGGACGCGGCCCTGCAGGCGGCCTTCGTCCCGATCTTCACCGAGCTGCTCGAGGAGGGCAAGCGTCCCAGCGCCTTCCGCCTGGCCTCGACCCTGATCTTCCTGGTCACCCTGGTTCTGGGCTTGATCACGGCGCTGTTCATCCTGCTCGCGCCAACCATAGTTCCGCTGATCTCCCCCGGCTTCGACTCGGAGACCGAGGCTCTGGCCGTCAGCCTCGCCCAGCTGCTCTTCCCAATCGTGATCCTGCTCGGGATCTCCGGGGTCGTCGTCGGCGTGCTCAACAGCTACAACCGCTTCGCCGTCTTTGCGATCGCGCCGCTGTTTTGGAACCTGGCGATCATCGCGGTGCTGGTCGGCCTCGCACCCGCGTTCCCCGAGGGGGATGAGATCTACGCCTACGCCATCGGCGTACTGGTCGGGACCGTGCTGCAACTGGCGATGGTCTCCTGGGATCTGCGCAACACGCCGTTCTCGCTGAAGCGGGTCTTCGATTGGCGCAGCCCCTTGGTCAAGCGCGTTCTGTTGCTGATGTTGCCGGTCACGATCAGCCTTGGGCTGATCAACTTCAACCTGACCATCAACAGCCTCTTCGCAACGCTGGTCGAGGGCACGATCGTCGCCCCCGACGGCAGCATCCAGCCGCTGGGCAGCTATGCGCCCGCGGCGATCGACAAGGCCTTCAGGATCTACATGCTGCCCCAAGGGATGTTCTCGGTTGCCGTAGCCACCGTCGTCTTCCCGACCCTGGCCCGCTACGCGGCGCGTCGCGAGTTCGACCAGCTGCGCTCGACGATGGCGAACGGGATGCGGATGATCCTGCTGGTACTGGTGCCTGCGGCGGCTGCGATCCTCGTCCTCAGCGACCCGATGACCGAGCTCGTCTACCAGCGCGGTGAGTTCGACGCCAACCAGACGGAGCTGGTCGCCACGGCGCTCTTCTGGTTCGCCTTCGCGCTGCCCTTCAACGGGCTCTTCCTGCTGATGACGAGAACCTTCTTCAGCCTCCAGCAACCCTGGCTGCCGACTGGCATCGCAGCCGTCAACCTGGTCCTTACCGCGGTCGGCTCGCTGCTCCTTTACAAGCCCTTCGGGATCGGCGGGATCGTTGCGGCTACAGCGATCGCCACAGTGGCCAGCGTGCTCGTTCAGGCGCTCATCCTGCGTCGCCAGCTTGGCGGGCTCGAGCTCGGCTCCCTGATCGACGGCGCAGTCCGAATCGCACTCGGCGCCGCCGTTCTCGCCGGCGTCACCTGGGGGGTCTGGAGCTTGCTGGACAGCGCCCTGGGCACCGGTATCGGGGCTCAGATCGTCTCCGTCGGTGGTGGCCTGCTGCTGGGCGCGGCGGCCTACCTCGCGGTGGTCCTGGCCCTGCGGGTGCCTGAGGCGCAGCAGATCGTGCGCCTCGTGCGTCGCTCCTAACGCGATCTCAGCCAGCTGCCCGGGGGCCACTAACGTTCCCCGCCCTTGAGCATGGACCGAATCCGCAACTTCTCGATCATCGCCCACATCGACCATGGGAAGTCGACCCTGGCCGATCGCATCCTCGAGTTGACCGGGGCCGTAACCGAGCGTGAGATGCGCGAGCAGGTACTCGACTCGATGGACCTCGAGCGCGAGCGTGGAATCACAATCAAGGCCCAAGCGGTCCGGGTCGAGTACACCGCCGTGGACGGCTCCGACTATCACCTACACCTGATCGACACCCCCGGCCACGTCGATTTCTCCTACGAGGTCTCGCGTAGCCTGGCCGCCTGTGAGGGCGCCTTGCTCGTTGTCGACGCCGCCCAGGGGGTCGAGGCCCAAACCGTGGCCAACACCTACGCCGCGATCGAGGCCGGCCTGGAGTTGATCCCGGTCCTCAACAAGGTCGATCTGCCTGGTGCCGAACCCGAGCGGGTCGCGGCGGAAATCGCCGATCTGCTCGGGACCGACCCCGACGCCGCGATCCCGATCTCGGCGAAGACCGGCGAGGGTGTGGACCGCGTGCTGGAGGCGATCGTCGAGCGGGTTCCGCCGCCGACGGGCGATCCCGACGGGCCACCGCGGGCACTGATCTTCGACTCCGAGTTCGACCAATACCGCGGCGTTGTCGCCTACGTCCGCATGATCGACGGCTCCTTCCGGAACGGCGAGCCGATCCGCGCGATGCAGGCCGGGACCGAGGCCGAGATCGACGAGATCGGCTTCTTTCGCCCGAGCATGATCGCGGCGCCGAGCATGGCCGCAGGCGAGGTCGGCTACGTGATCACCGGGCTCAAGGACGTCGCCAAGCTGCGGGTCGGCGACACGCTCACGTCCCGCGACGGCGGGGCCAAGAAGGCTCTGCCCGGCTACCGGGAGGTGCAGCCAGTCGTCTTTTGCGGCCTTTTCCCGATCGAGACCGATCGCTACAAGGATCTGCGCGACGCACTCGACAAGCTCTCGCTGAACGACGCGGCGCTCTCCTATGAGCCGGAGACCTCCGAGGCGCTCGGCTTCGGGTTCCGGTGCGGGTTCCTCGGTCTGCTGCACATGGACATCGTGCGCGAGCGCCTGGAGCGGGAGTACGACCTGGATCTGTTGGCCACCACACCCAACGTGCGCTACTGGGTCCATCGCCTCGATGGCACCGAGATCGAGGTGCACAGCCCGACCGACATGCCCGATCCGGGCACGACCGAATCGGTCGAGGAGCCCTACATCCGGGCCTCCGTGATCACCCCAACCGACTTCGTCGGCCCGGTGATGGAGCTCTGCCAGGACCGACGCGGGACCCACATCGACATGCACTACCTGAGCCCCGAGCGGGTGCAACTGCGCTATGACCTGCCGCTCGGCGAGATCGTCCTTGACTTCTTCGACCAGCTCAAGTCCTCGACTCGCGGCTACGCCTCGCTCGACTACGAGCCGATCGGCCGCCGGCCCTCCGACCTCGTCAAGCTCGACGTGCTGTTGGCCGGCGATACCGTCGATGCGCTCTCGATGGTCGTGCACCGCGACAACGCCTACGAGGCGGGCAAGCGCCTGGTCAGCCGCCTCCGCAAGACGATCCCGAGGCAGCTCTATGACGTGCCCGTGCAGGCCGCGGTCGGCTCACGGATTCTCGCCCGGGAGACGGTCAAGGCGCTTCGCAAGGATGTCACCGCGAAGCTCTACGGCGGCGACGTGACCCGCAAGCGGAAGTTGCTCGAGAAGCAGAAGAAGGGCAAAAAGCGAATGAAGCAGGTCGGCCAGGTCGAGATCCCACAGGAGGCCTTCCTCGCCGTGCTCCAGATCGAGGACGACTAGCCCGAGCCGGCGATGCCACGGCGGCGACGGGTTGGGGATCAGCGGACGAGGACGGTCTGGCGGAACAAGCTAAACCCGCGGCGCAGGGCGTGGAGTCGCTTATGTGGGGCTATTTGACTTAACTCACTCCACCGGGCGTTGGGTGGGGGCGACGGCCAGGGGTGGAGTGAGTTTCGTGTCCGTATTGCACCTAAGTCACTCCACGAGGGGTTGGCGGCGGGTTGGCGGGGCTCGGCTCATCGGCGTGGCCGCCGCCCGGGAAGATCCCCCGCCAGGCGTCTGGGATCTGGTCGGCGTATCCCCGCCGCCGAGCGGGTCCGTCGAATAGGCTGGATCGATGCGCCTTGGAGAGATTGGGGCGGGCCCGCTCTTCGATGCTCCGGGCCCGCAGGGAAAGCGCGTATTCCGCCGTGTGCGCGGCGTCTCGCTTGAGCTGATCGGCTTCATCGTGATGACGCTGCTGCTGCCGGCCCTGCTGGTTGGCGCCCTGGTCGTCGACCTCTACCTGAAGGTGGCTCGAGGCAAGCCGATCGTCGGGACTCGCCTGGTTCTCTTCCTCTGGTGGTTTCTGTTGAACGAGCTCTGGGTCCTGGCCTTCCTGTTCGGGCTCTGGCTGAGCACCGGCGGGCCGTTCGGCAAGGGCTCGATGCGACGCCGGCGCGGGATCTACTGGCTGCGGCCGCGTTGGCTGGCTGCCTCGCTGGGCGCGATGCGGATCCTGTTCGGGATGCGATTCGAGGTCGAAGGCGGGGACTGCGCCGCCGAGGGCCGCGCGCTGATCATGCTGCGCCACGCCAGCATCATCGACAACACCCTGCCCGACACCCAGATCGCGCGGCCCTACGGGCTTGGACTCCGTTACGCGGTCAAGCGCGAGCTCGAGGCGCTGCCCCTGATCGACATCGGCGGCCGCTGGATTACGACGACGTTTCTGCGGCGGGCCTCCGGGGAAGCCGATGTAGAGATCGCGAAGCTGCGGCAGCTGGCCCACCAAGTTGGGCCCGCGGAGTCGATCCTGGTCTACCCGGAGGGCACCAGGGCAACGGCAACGAAGATCGCCCGCGCCAAGGAGATCATCCGCGAGCGCCAGCCCGAGATCGCGCCCCTGGCGGAGACGATGGTCAACTTGCTGCCGCCGCGCCTGGGCGGCCCGCTCGCCCTCTTGGAGGAGACGCCCGACTTCGACGTCGTGTTCTTTGCCCATGTTGGCTTCGATGGTTTCCAATACGTCAGCGACATCTGGGCCGGCGGCCTCCTGGGGGCGACGATACGAATGAAGCTTTGGCGCGTACCGGCGGCTGAGATCCCGCGCTCGCAGGGCGATCAGGCGCTGACCGAATGGCTCTATGGGCAGTGGCAGGAGATGGATCGCTGGGTCGGGGAGCACCGCGAGGAGCTCGGCCACTCGTCCGCGTCCGGCAAGGCGGGGGTAGGCTCTCGGTGATGAGCCCGCGCAAGCTGCTCGCGTTCTTAGCCGTCGGTCGCCTGTTGATCGGGCTGGCGATGTTGGTACTGCCCGAGGAGATAGCGCGTCGCTGGCTCGGACGGGGTGCAGCCACACCGGAGAGCGGCGCCTTCGTCCGCGCGGTCGGGGGGCGCGATGTCGCCTATGCGTTGGGGAGCCTGCGGGCGGTCCGCGATGGCAAGCCGAAGCCCTGGCTGGCGGCCGGCATCCTCGTCGATGGCGTCGACTCCTATGCGACGCTCAGCGCCGAAGGGATTTCGGGCCGTCAGCGGCTGCTCGGTGGCTCGGCAGCGTTTGCGGCCGTGGCGCTGAACATCCTCGGCCTGCTCGTCTCCGAGAGCTCGAGCGACGGGGTGGATCCAGGCGAACAACAGCGCTGAAGCGGCTCGAGCGCGGCGGCGGTCCCCGAATGAGTCATCTAGGATCGTCCGGGATGCGGCGAGGAGGTCCAGGCGGATGAGGATGCGAGCCGCGGTGCTCGAGGAGTTCGGGCAGCCGCTGGTCGTCCAGGAGGTCGAGCTCGCGGACCCCGGACCCGGAGAGGTCCTCGTCAGGCTCGAGGCCTGCGGCGTCTGCCACACCGATCTCTACACTGCCTCGGGGGTCGATCCCTCCGGCTATGCGCCGACCGTGCTCGGCCACGAGGGAGCCGGGGTCGTCGAGCGGCTCGGCCCTGGCGTCGAGTCGCTGGGCGAGGGCGATCAGGTCGTCACCCTGTTCTCGCCCCAGTGCCGCGAGTGCATCCATTGTCGCGACGAGCGCACCAACCTCTGCCTGGCGATCCGCGAGCAGCAGAACAAGGGCTACCTGCCCGACGGCACCACCCGCCTGCGGCGCGCCGGGGGCGAGCCTGAGATCCGCCACTTCATGGGCACCTCGACCTTTGCCGAGTACACGGTGATGCCGGAGATCGCGCTGGCGAAGGTCAGTCCCGAGGCGCCCGCCGATCGCGCTTGCCTATTCGCCTGCGGGCTAACGACCGGCCTCGGCGCGGCGATCAACACGGCCGCGGTCCGGGAGGGCTCGACCTGTGTCGTCTTCGGCGCCGGCATGGTCGGCCTGGGGGCGGTTGCCGGCGCCCGCCTGCGCGGCGCCGAGCGGATCATCTGCGTCGACCTCTCCGACGAGCGGCTCGAGCTTGCGATGGGGCAGGGGGCGACCGAGGTGATGAAGGGAGGCGACGACGTGGTTGAGCGAATCCTCTCCGAGACGGACGGCTTTGGGGCCGATTACACCTTCGAGGCGACCGGGAACGTGGCCGTGATGCGGCAGGCTGTGGAGGCGGCGCGGATGGGTTGGGGGCTCTGCACCGTCGCCGGGGTCGCCGGCAAGGGCGAGACCCTCGACGTGATTCCGCGGTTCCTGATCACCGGGCGCCGGATCGCCGGCTCCTCCTTCGGTGGGGTCAAGGGCCGCGACGGCGTTCCCGAATTCGTCGATCTCTACCTCGAGGGAAAGATCGATGTGGATCCGTTCATCTCCCATCGGATCACGCTGGACGAGGTCAACAAGGGCTTCGAGCTGATGGAGGCCCAGGATGGGATCCGCAGCGTGATCGAGCTGTCCTGAACGACGCCCTACAAGAAAGGAAGGCCAGGAATGCCGAGCTTGATGATTCTTCGTGCCGAGGACGGAAACTTCCTCTCTAACGCCTACCTGCTCGCCGACGCGGAAACCGGCAAGGGGGTGCTGGTCGACTCCAATGGCGTCACGGATCCGCTCGCGGAGTTCGCGGAACGTCAGGGCATCGACGTCACCCATATCGTGCTCACCCATCACCACTACGACCACGTGGTCGGGGTCGAGAACCTGGCTGAGCGCTTCGGGGTCGGGGTCTGGGCGCACCCGCTCTGTGGGGAGCTGGTAGACGCGGTCACCGAGACGATTGGCGACGGGGACGTGGTCGAGACGCCGGGGATCCGTATCCAGGCTCTGCACACGCCGGGGCACT
This sequence comes from uncultured Acidimicrobiia bacterium, assembly GCA_964196325.1. GTDB lineage: Bacteria > Actinomycetota > Thermoleophilia > Solirubrobacterales > 70-9 > CAXMST01. Next base: position 9,449 of record CAXMST010000021.1, on the reverse strand, counting down.
GCGCCGATCATCTCGCGCTGCGCGTAAACGACGACGACTGCCTGACGGCTGACGTGCTCTTTCGGGGCACCTGTGGCGGCACCGGCGCGCCCGGCGCGACCGGGATCGAGGACCTGCGCAACTCGGTCATGGAGAAGCTGATGAAGCTCGATCCCAAGACTCGGATCCACCCCGGTCACCGGCAGCCCTCGACGATCGGCGATGAGTGGGAGAGCAACCCCTTCATCCGGCTCTGGCGGGGTCTCGAGCAGCCCTCGGAGGAGCCCTGCACGGTCGGACCGGACGAGAGCAACCGGCGCGAGGCGACGCTACTGCTGTGGGCGCCGGACTACGACGGCGGCAACAAGGCCCTGGTCCGCTTCAGCGACGACGGCAGCGAGACGATCACCGGGGGCTCGCAAGTGCGGCGCGGCGCCTCCACATAGAATCGCGCCGATGGCAGTCAAGACCGAGAGTGTCGGCAAGCGGTACCCGCCAACCGCCTATGAGGTGGGCTTGGAGAAGGTGCGCGAGTTCGCCACCGTCACGGCGGAGGAGAACCCCGTCTACCACGACCGCGAGGCCGCCAAGGCGGCCGGCTTCCGCGACGTCGTCGCCCCACCGATGTTCGCCGTGGTCTACTCGGCCCCGGCCCTGGGCCCGGCGGTCTTCGATCCCGACGTCGGGATCAACTTCGCGACGATGGTCCATGGCGGGCAGGAGTTCATCTGGAGCGAGCCGGTCTGCGTGGGTGACGTGGTTGAGACCACCGCCGGCGTGCTCGAGGTCTTCGAGAAGGGCGGCAACGGCTTCTACGTGTTCGAATCGGTCTCGACCAACCACGACGGCGCCGAGGTCGTGCGCGGCAAGTGGACCAACATCGTCCGTGGCGTCTAGGTCGGCAGTCGCGAGCCCGAGCAGCAAGGAGGAGTTGAGATGAGCGAGGAGTTGAACGCCGGCGAGGAGATTCCCGAGTTGCGGGTGACGCCGGACAAGTACTTGCCGCACCGCTACGCCGGCGCCTCCGGAGACTTCAACCCGATCCATATCGATCGCGAGTTCGCGACCCAGGTCGGGCTTCCGCAGAACATCCTCCACGGCCTCTACTCGATGTCTCAGGTGGCCCGGGCACAGGTCGCCGCCGCGGGCGGCGACCCACGCTCGCTGAGGCGACTGGAGGTCCAGTTCCGAGGGATGGGCGTCCCCGAGGTGGAGATCGTCGTCACCGGCAAGGTCGCCTCCCTCGACGGGGAGCGGGCTGTGCTGGAGAGCGAAGCCGCCCAGGCCGGCAAGCGGATCATCCGCAACGGCGTCGCCGAGATCGACCTGAGCGCCGGCCGAAGCTAGATCGCACTCGCGGGACCCCGACTCGCAGGGACCCGTGGGAGCCGCTCCTACAATCCAGAGCATGCTTACCGAGAGGCAGGAGCAAGTGCTGCGGCTCGCGGTCGAGGCCTACCTCGACACCGGCAGTCCGGTCGGCTCCAAGTCGATCGCCGATGGCCGTGAGATCGAGTGGGGTGCCTCGACGGTCCGCAGCGAGCTATCAGCGCTCGAGCGCGAGGGCTACCTGAGTCATCCCTATACCTCCGCCGGCCGGGTCCCGACCGATACCGGTTACCGGCTCTACGCCGACTCACTCCTGCCGCCGGGTCCGTCGGCCCCCGCCTCGTTGCCGATCCCGGCGCTCTCGCGGCAGCGGGCCCAGCGGGAGATCGAGGAGGCGCTGCGCGAGACCACGGTCGCCTTGGCCCAGGCCAACGATCTCCTGGCGCTGGTCACCGCGCCGCCGGCGAGCACCGCGACGATCCACCGGATCGAGGTGCTGCTGCTGCAGCCACGGATGGTTGCCGTGGTCGCGATCGCCTCCAGCGGCGAGGTAACCAAGCGGGTCTTCGGCTTTACCGAAGCCGTCGACGGCGGCCTGGTGGACTGGGCGTCCTCGTTCCTCAATGAGCGCCTGGCCGGGACCTCGCTCGGGGCTCGCAGCGTGCTCTCTCGGCTCGACGATCCCGAGCTCGGCTCCAGCGAGCGTGGCTTCCTCGCGACGATCGGCGATGCGCTCGGTGAGCTTGGCGCAGATCGCTCCCAGGAGCTCTACATGGAAGGGACCGCCCGCCTGCTCTCAGAGTCCCACGCGGCGGACATCCCCGAGCCCGAGGGCGTGGTCCGCGCGCTCGAGGCCCGGGTCAGCGTGCTCGGGGTACTGCGCTCCTCGCTGCGTGAGCAGTCGGTTGTCCTCTGCATCGGCGAGGAGAACCCGGAGCCGGCGCTGCGCTCGGTGAGCATGGTCAGCGCGCCCTATGGGCTTGGGTACCGCCCGCTCGGGGCAGTCGGCGTCGTCGGGCCCCTGCGCATGGACTACGGGCGAGCGATCGACTCGGTCCGCGTGGCCGCCGGTGAGCTCAGCCGCTACTTCGCCGCTGTCTACGAGAGCTGATGGCAAAGCGCGACTACTACGAGGTGCTCGGGGTCGAGCGGGGGGCCGACGCAGCGGCGATCAAGAGATCATTCCGCAAGCTCGCCAGGGAGCTGCATCCCGACGTCAATCGCGAAGATCCGGAGGCCGAGGAGCGCTTCAAGGAGGCGGCGGAGGCCTATGAGGTGCTGACCGACCCGGAGCGCCGACGCACCTACGACGCCTTCGGGCACGAGGGGCTGCGGGCCGGCGGACAGCAACCGCCGGGAGCCGGTTTCGGCTCGATCCAGGACATCTTCGAGAGTATCTTCGCCGGCGAAGGTGGCGGACTCGGCGACATCTTCGGCGGTGGCGGGGGCGGTGGCTCCGGCGGGCCTGCCTCGGGCGCGGACCTCGGCGTTCGCATCGAGATCCCGCTCACCGACGTGCTCACCGGGACGACCCAAGAGGTCGAGTTCGAGGCAGTGGTGGCCTGCGACCACTGCCATGGAAACGGAGCCGAGCCCGGGACGCCGATCGTCACCTGCGAGACCTGTGACGGGGTCGGCCAGGTTCGGCAGGTCTCCCAGACCGCCTTCGGCCAGATGATGCGGACCGGCGCCTGCCCGACCTGCTCGGGCGCCGGCAAGATCGCGGAGGCGCCCTGCGAAGTCTGCGCGGGGCGAGGCCGTCGCCTGGCTCAGCGGGGCTGGGACGTGGACGTGCCCGCCGGAATCGAGGACGGCCAACGGATCAGGATCAACGGCGCCGGGCACGAGGGCGAGGTGGGCGGCCGGGCCGGAGACCTCTACGTCGAGGTCGGGGTCGAAGCCGGCGACGACTTCCATCGTGAGGGACGCGATCTGGTCACGGTGCTGGAGCTGCCGGTTACCGCGGCGATGCTTGGCGCGACCATGGCTGTCCCGACGCTCGAGGGAGAGCGCGAGGTCGAGATCAACCCTGGGGCCCAACACGGCGAGACGATCAAGCTGCGCGGCCAGGGTCTGCCCGGCCTGCGACGTGCCTCGCGCGGGGATCTGCACGTCGTGCTCAAGTTGATCACTCCGATCAAGCTCGACGACGAGCAGCGTGAGCTGGTCGAGCGCCTCGAGGCTTCGCTCGGCGAGCGCAACCAGCCCAAGGCCGCAAAGGGCGGGCTCTTCGAGCGGGTGCGACGGGCGTTCCGTTGATTCGACTCGCGGTCCGCTGCGCCCCGGAGCAGGCGGAGCGGGTTCTGGCGGAGTTGGTGGAGCTGTCGCCGGGAGGGGTCGAGGAGGACTGGGCACCCGACTACGTCGAGTATGCGATCTATGGGCCGCCGGGAGAGCTGCCGGAGATGGGGGAGATCGAGGCGGTCGCCGGCGCCGGCCTGGTCGAGATCGAGAGCACCGAGATTCCCGATGACTGGGCCGACCGCTGGCGCGACTTTCACAAACCGGTCTGGATCGGCGAGCGGCTGGTGGTCCGGCCGTCCTGGGAGTCGGCCCAGTCAGCTGGCCCCTCGTCGGGGCCGGAGCCGGCTCCGATCGAGATCGTGGTCGACCCGGGCCGCGCCTTCGGCACCGGCGCTCACGCGACCACCTCGATGTGCCTGGAGCTCTTGATCGAGCAGGCGGACACGGATCGTGATCAAGTCGCCAGGGGAGCGATGGACCTGGGAACCGGCTCGGGGGTTCTGGCGATCGCTGCGGCGAAGCTCGGCTACGCCCCCGTCTGCGGCTGCGACCACGAGGCCGACGCGGTGCAGGCCGCCGTCGCGAACGCCGCACTCAACGGGGTCGAGGTGACGATCGAGCGCCGCAACCTGCGCGAGAGCCCGGCGCCGTTCGCCCCGCTCTGGATCGCCAACCTGACCGCGCCGCTGCTGCTCGCCGTGGCCGAGCTGATGGGAGGCGACCAGCAGCCCGAGCTCCTGCTCCTGAGCGGCCTGTTGGTGAGCGAGCGCGAGCGCGTCGCCGACGCCTTCGCCCGACGTGGCTACCGAGTCGTGGGGGGTCGGGAGCGGGGCGAGTGGGCAGCTTTGAGGATGCAGTACCGGGCCTGAGCCGCGGGCCTCCCCGCCGCCGGGCGTGACCAGTTGCACCTCCGACGGACTCCGCCTCCCGCTCGGCGAGCGGCCGGCCGAGCGGCCGGGAGCCTGGGTATATTGAGCGCCATGAGCACCGCAGTGACGTTCTACGACGTCGTCCTTTTCCTGCACATCACGGCAATCATCGTCGGCTTTGGACCGACCTACGCCTACGGTGTGTTCCTCGCGACCGCGCAGCGCACCGACCCGCGCGCGCTGCCCACGGTCGCCCGCGGGATCCTTGCCTGGGACAGGATCGCGCAGGTGGCGCTGCTGGTGATTCTGGTCGCGGGCGTCTACCTGGTCTCCGACCGCGCGGCCTGGGAGTTCAGCGACTTCTACATCGCATGGGGCTTTGTCGCCGTGATCGTCGCAGGCGGTCTGGCCGGCGGCTACTTCACACCCAAGACCCGCTCCTTGATCGAGCTGGCCGAGCGCGACATCTCGGCCGCCGGAACGGGCGAGGTCAAGCTCTCGGACGAGTTCGAGGCGCTCAGCCGCCAGCTCGCGATCGTGGGCACCGCGTTCGGCGTGTTCCTGATCCTGACCGTCTACGTGATGACGGCGAAACCGTTCCTGTAGGCGACATCGCACGGTCCGGCGCCGCTCGCCGATCGCTGCCGATCGCCGTCTTCGATTCAGGCGTCGGCGGCCTCACGGTCCTGCACGAGTGCCTCGTTTCGCTGCCCGAGGAGGACTTCCTTTACCTCGGTGACAGCGCCCACTTTCCCTACGGGACGAAGACGACGGCGGAGCTCGGCGGGTTGGTCGAGCGCAACACCGACTACCTGCTCTCCCGCGGCGCCAAGCTCCTGATCGTCGCTTGCAATTCGGCGACGGCCGCGGCAGCCGATCGCGCCCGTGCGATCGCCGCGGCTCGGGCGGTCGACGTGATCACCGTGATCGCCCCTGAGGCGGAGATCGCGGCGACGATCTCGACCCGGGGCAAGGTCGGGGTGATCGCCACGCCCGCCACGGTCGAGGGCGGGGCCTATCGCGAGGCGCTTCAGCGGGTCGGCCGGGGGCTCGAGGTGACCGAGGTTGCGGCCCCGGACCTGGCCCCGATCATCCAGAGCGGCTTTCCCTTCGACGAGTCGGTCGTCGAGACGGTGCGCGGCTATTGCGCGCCGCTGCGTAAGGCCGAGATCGACACCCTGATCCTGGGCTGCACGCACTACCCGCTGGTCGCCCCAATGCTGCAGAGGATGTTGGGTCGGGACGTGCGTCTGGTCACCGCGGGGCACGCAATCGCGGCGCAGGCGCAGCGCCTGCTGGTCGCCGAAGGGCTGACCAGGGACGCGAGCGGGGTCGAGGGCGAATACCGGTTTCTCTGTACGGGTGACGTCGCCGGCTTCCGTGAGCTCGGTACGCGGTTCCTGCAAATGCCCCTCGGGGAGGTCGAGCACGTCGAGATTGGCTGAGCAGCCCCGCCGACGTGCCCGCGCGCCGCTACATTTACCCGATGAGTGACGACACCCTTGCCCGGATCCAGGACGACACCAAGGCCGCGATGCGGGCTGGGGACAAGCAACGCACCCAGGCCCTACGGATGATCTCCAACGCTGTGCAGAGCGCGGCCAGGGACAGCTCTGAGGACCCCGTCACCGTGCTGCAGCGGGAGCGCAAGAAGCGGCTCGAGGCCGCCGAGGCCTTCGCCGGAGCCGAGCGAACCGAGCAGGCGGAGGCGGAGCGGATGGAGGCCGAGTTGATCGACGCCTATCTGCCGGAGCAGATCTCCGATCAGGACCTGGCGGCGGTGGTCGATGAGGCGATCGCCGCCTCGGGCGCCACCTCGATGAAGGAGATGGGCCAGGTGATGGGGATCGCGATGCCCAAGGTCAAGGGGCGCGCCGACGGAAACCGCGTCAGCGCCGTTGTTCGGGAGAAGCTTGGCTCGTAGGACGCTGACGATCGACAACGAGATCGCCGCCGAGCTGGCGGGATCCGGCGATCAGGTCCTGCGGCGGCTCGAGGACCGGCTCGAGTGTGACCTGTATCTGCGTGGCAACGTGATCACGCTCGACGGTGACGAGCACCAGCTCGCCGACGGGCAGTCGATGGTCGAGGAGCTGATCGGTCTGGTCGAACGGGGGGAGGGGCTGCAGCCCCAAACGGTTGATGCGGTCGGCGGCGCGATCGACGGCGGAATCGATCCGGCGGCGATCCTCGGCGACGAGGTCTGGAGCCATCGCTCGGTCAAGATCGCCCCGCGCACCTTGAATCAGAAGCGCTACGTGGATTCGATTCGCGCGCACACCGTCACCTTCGGCGTCGGCCCAGCCGGTACCGGCAAGACCTTCTTGGCCGTTGCGATGGCCGTGGCAGCGCTCGAGTCGCGGGAGGTGAACCGGATCATCCTCACGCGGCCCGCGGTCGAGGCGGGTGAGCGGCTCGGCTTCCTGCCCGGGGATCTTCAGGCCAAGGTCGACCCCTATCTGCGGCCGCTGTTCGACGCTCTCTACGACATGCTCGACCCCGAGCGGGTCAACGAGTACTTCGAGCGTGGCGTGATCGAGGTGGCCCCGCTTGCCTTCATGCGCGGGCGAACCCTGAACGACTCGTTCGTGATCCTCGACGAGGCCCAGAACACGAGCCCCGAGCAGATGAAGATGTTCCTGACCAGGCTCGGCTTCGGCTCGAGGATGGTGGTCACCGGGGACATCACCCAGATCGACCTTCCGGCCAACCAGCGCTCCGGCCTGATTGTGGTCGGCGAGATCCTCGAGGGCATCGACGGCCTCACCTTCATCCGCTTCGGCGGCTCCGACGTGGTCCGCCACGAGCTCGTGCAGCGGATCGTCGCGGCCTACGGGGCCTACTCCGAGCGCGGTGCGCGGCGTCGGGGGCGAGAGTCAACGCAGTGAGCCTGGATCTCGAGGACGTGCCGGTCGAGCATCGGCCGGCGGTTGGCGCGGCGTTGGCGGCCGCCGATGTCGGCGACGGGCATCTCGCGTTGGAGCTGGTCGGAGCGGCGCGCATCCGCGAGCTGAATCACGCCCACCGCGGAATCGATCGGCCCACGGACGTGCTCTCCTTTCCGATCGATGGCGCCGGCGCCGCCGACCCGGGTCCGCGCGAGCTGGGCGACATCGTGATCTGCCCTGATCACACTGAGGATCTGACCGAGGCCGCCGTCCATGGCGTCCTGCATCTGTGCGGCTACGACCATGAGCGCGACGATGGCGAGATGCTCGCCCTTCAGGCCCGGGTCCTGGCCGGGTTGGCGGAGGCGCACTCGGATGGCTGAGCGGTGGGTGGTGCGCGAGGCTCGACGGGCGGAGGCGCCCGCGATCATCGAGATGTACCGGTGGCTGTTCGCGCCGCCCGGCGCTGAGCCCGTCGGCTGGGAGCCCGAGGAGGGCGAGCGGCGACTATTGCTGGCCACCGACGACCCGGAGGCGATCGTGCTCGTCGCCGAGGCAGGCGATGCAAGCCCAGACGCAGGCCTGTTCGGCCTCTGCACCGCCTACATCGACATCCACTCGGTCCGCTTCGGGACTCGCTGCTGGGTCGAGGATCTCGCGGTCGATCCAGCCCGCCGCTCGGTTGGGGTCGGGGCCAAGCTGCTGGCCGGAGCCCGGCAATGGGCCCGGGGTCGCGGGGCCACCCACCTCGAGCTCGACTCGGCCCAGAGCCGGCCGGACGCCCATCGGTTCTATGAGCGCGAGGGCGGCGAAGGTCCGTCCTACTCGTACGGCTGGCGGTTGACTTGAGCGCCACGCGCTCCGGCTTTGTCGGTCTCGCGGGCCGACCGAACGTCGGCAAGTCGACGCTCGCGAACGCGATCGTCGGCGTCAAAGTGGCGATCGTCTCCGACCGACCCCAGACCACCCGGCGGGCGATCCGCGCCGTCGCGACGGCGCCTGATCACTCCTGGCAGACGATCCTGATCGACCTTCCCGGTGTGCAGAAGCCGCGTGACGTCCTGACCGAGCGCATGCAGTCCCGGGTCGAGTCCGAGCTCGCCGGTTCCGACGCGGTGCTGATTGTGCTCAATGGTGAGCAGGGGGTTGGCCCCGGCGACCGCTTCATCGCCACGACGCTGCTTGGCGCCCGCACCGAGGTGCCGGTGATCTGCGCGGTGAACAAGATCGACCGCCTCAACAAGCCTCAGACGGTCGAGGTGCTTGCAGCGGCCGCCGAGCTCGAGATCGTCGATGAGGTCTTTCCGATCAGTGCGCGCCAGGGGACTGGCGTCGAGCCGTTGATTGAACGCCTGGCCGAGCTGATGCCCGAGGGCCCGCTGCTGTACCCACCCGAGGATCACAGCGACCAGCCCAGCCAGGTGCATCTGGCCGAGCTGATCCGCGAGCAGGTTCTGAGCAGGACTCGTCAAGAGCTCCCGCACGCGGTCGAGGTCGAGGTCGCCGAGCTGACCGAGCGCGACGATGGCCTGATCGAGCTCCGGGCCGATGTCTGGGCCGAGTCCGATTCCCAAAAGGCGATCCTGATCGGCAAGTCGGGGACGATGATCCGCGCGATCGGCAGCGCCGCCCGCAAGGAGCTCGAGCTCGAGCTCGGGTCGAAGATCTTCCTCGATCTGCAGGTCAAGGTCCGGGGGCGCTGGCGCCGGGACGAGAGCCTGCTGGACCGGCTCGGGATCGACTAGCAAGCCCCGCCAGCGACGCAATACCGTCCAGATACGATGGCGGATTCAACTGATCCCCGCACCACCTGAGCATCCGGGCAGCCTGCTTGGCTGCCCGCTCGCTGAAGGTGCTAGGCGAGATGGAACGGTTCGGACTCTCCCAGCGCGACCAAGAACGCGTCTGGGAGATCTGGAGGGCGGGCAGGTCAATAGGGGCGCCAAGAGCAACACTGCGGGCCCGGAGTGTCGGAATCCGCTCTGACTCCACACGCGCGGATCACCGTCTCCGGCGTCGGCTGACATCCGCCGAGTCGTTGCCGGTGGGGCGCTAACCCAATCAGCCCAGGCAGGTTTGGCGTCGCTCGGCGGGGCGGGGGTTGGGGGATGGGGAGGCGGCAGGGGCGGTGTGCAACGAT